>JBFMCB010000159.1:0-7196 GCA_040754915.1 Chloroflexota bacterium
CCTTCAGGATTAGAAAATATCATTGATTTCTATTTAATTTTCTGTAATATTATACAATATTGCAATGAAATGTCAAGGGAGTCGATCCTCCCCTTCTTGTTAGTTCAGGAGTTCAACTCCTGAACAGCAGACTATCACCGACGGCGAAAGCTTTTGCTCGTCCTGATGTCCCGGAGTTGCACTCCGCAGCCTTAAGGCTGCACTCCGGGACATCTGGAAATTGGCGCTACTATGCCGTTTGTGATATAATCCCGCGATTGTAGGGTTCAACACCTGGTAGCAGGTGGCAAGTAGCACGTAGTTACTTGTTGCTTGCTACTTGAAGGAGCTTGCTATACTCGCACCGAGATCGCGCAATCCTGAGGCCCCGGAGTGCAGCCTTAAGGCTGCGGAGGGCAACTCCGGGACATCAGGAGAGCCAGGCCAAAAGCTTCCAGAAACGTTGGAACGTACCCAGTATCATCGCTACCACATTGAGACTAAACCGGCGGGGGATATTGCACCTTACCCAAATCGTTTTCACGTCAAGGTCAAGAAACACCGTTTGGCCCTGCTGCTTATTGATGAGGTTCTCCGCTCTCGCGGCAACAGGAAGGTCATCCTGAGCCGGCCCTGCATATATGGCGTCCTGGACAGGCCAGTGGGAGGCTTTGCTCCTATCGAGCATATGTGCGTGGGCTGCCTGCGCTGTACCACTGAGTATCCTGAGGTTGTCCAGGTTTATGGCAACCCCGAGCATGAACGTTTAGGCGACTCGTATTTCACCGCGGCGCACATTGATGCTGTCCACTATGAGGCGCAAACGGGGAGGATTCCCGTGAAAGGCGCGGGCTACCGGGGTCCATTTGGTGGCGAAGGTTGGGACGGCATGTGGACGGATATGTCCGAGATCGTGCGCCCGACGCGCGACGGCATCCACGGCCGGGAGTTCATCTCGACGGCGGTGGACATCGGAGGAACACCCCCATTCCTCACCTTCGACGAGCCTGATGTCCCGGAGTTGAACTCCGGGACATCAGGGACATCGGGGACATCAGGTTTGTCCATCGCCCCTCGCCCACGCGTGCTTTCCATTCCACTGCCGATCCTGTTCGACGTTCCACCAATGTCGGTTGCCTCCAAGACGCTGTTCACAATTCTGAGCCAGGCCGCCCAGGAAAGCGAAACGCTGGCCGTCGTGCCTCTGGCGGCGATAACGCGAGGTCTTGTTAGTTCAGGAGTTCAACTCCTGAACAACAGAAACTCCGGGACAACAGAGCACCTCGTTCCGCTGGTCACGGTTGACGAACGGGACGTGCTGTCAAGCCTTTCGTTTGAGCCGCGACTGATCGAGATGGCGGTTTGGGACGAGAGGCTCTACGACCAAATCCGTTCGCGCTTTCCCGAGAGCATTATCTGTCTGCGCCTGAGCTTGGCCTCGATGTCCCGGAGTTCAACTCCGGGACATCAGGAATTACCGGAAAAGCTCATCCACTACGTACATTCAGGTGTCCGCGTATTCCATCTGGTGGCCAATTATCACGGGCGGGGGCTGGATGGGAGATTCGTGCTCGACCTTATCCGAGAGGCTCACCGGGCCCTCGTCGCTGCCAGATGCCGCGATGAGGTGACTCTACTGGGCAGCGGCGGTATCATCGCCGCCGAGCACGTGCCCAAGGCCATCATCTGCGGTCTAGATGCCGTGGCACTGGACACCGCGCTTCTGGTGGCGTTGCAGACCACGTTCCGCGGCGATGGCCTGATGTCCCCGATGTCCCGGAGTTCAACTCCGGGACATCGGGGACATCAGGACCGGTTCCAATTGCCCGGCGAGATCACCGTTGAGTGGGGCGTCCAGCGCCTCAAGAACCTGCTCGGCTCTTGGCGCGATCAGATGCTCGAAGTGCTGGGGGCGATGGGCTTGCGCGAAGTACGCCGACTCCGGGGAGAGGTCGGCCGCGCCATGTTCCAGAACGATTTGGAGCGGGAGGCTTTTGGAGAGATCCTTGGCTATGGGGACAGACCATAAAACGGTAGAACAGCTCATCATCGAAAAGCACACCGAGAATCTGCGCCGCGGGTTTCACCTCTGGCCGGAAATGAGGTACGGCAAGATGCCCGCACTGGGAGATCATCGGTGGACCGCCGATCTCATTCTCTCCACCTGGGTGCAGGCGGAGACTGGCCAGCCGCCAACGAACGGGCTGGAGTATCGCGTGGGAAACTCCGGTGGAGGCTTTGACACCCTCGACTTTCAATTTCTCCCTCCTGATGTCCCGGAGTTGAACTCCGGGACATCAGGCATGTCCATAGATACGTCCATCCCGCTCAACCGCCGGCCCTACGACCGCAAGATCCAGGTTCCGGTTCCGTTCTACGGCGCCGGGATGTCCTACGGCTCGATCAGCGAGCAGGTCATGCTCGCCAGAGCCAAAGCCGCTCAAAAGTGGAACACATTCACTTCCACCGGCGAAGGCGGCTATCCCGACTCGCTCGTGCCCCTTAAAGATCACGTGATCGTCCAGGTTGCCACCGGCATGTTCGGTGTGCGCGAGGAGACGATTCAGTATGCGCCGATTGTCGAATTCAAGTACGCCCAGGGCGCCAAGCCAGGACTCGGCGGACATCTGCTCGGCGATAAGACGACGGTGGCCGTCGCCAGGATGCGCGAAGCCGTCCCCTGGGTGAGCCTTTTCTCTCCGTTTCCTTTTCACTCGGTCTACTCCGTCGAGGATCACAAGAAACACGTTGACTGGATCAAAACGGTCAACCCGGAAGCCCTGGTGTGCGTCAAGGTCTCGACACCTACGGACATCGACATGGTAGCCGTGGGCAGCTACTACGCCGGCGCCCACCTGCTCCAGATCGACGGAGCCTATGGGGGAACGGGCGCGGCGCCGGAGATCGCTAAGAAGAATATCGCCATGCCTATCGAGTTCGCTATCCCCAAGGTCCATCGTTATCTCTTACAAGAGGGGATCCGTGATGAGATCACGGTCATGGCCAGCGGTGGCCTTCGCACGGCGTTCGACCTCGCCAAGGCGATTGCCTTGGGCGCGGACGGCGGCGTGCTGGGCACCGTAGAGCTCGTCGCGCTGGGCTGCACGCGTTGTTCCAACTGCGAGCGCGGCCGGGGCTGCCCGTTCGGCCTGACCACCACCGATCCCGAACTGTCGCAACTGGTTGATCCGGAATGGGGGGCCCAGCGCGTCAGCAACCTCTATCGCTCGCTCCAATCCCAGTTGCGCGACATCTTGCGCCGTCTGGGGCTTGGGAGCATTCACGAGCTACGAGGCAGGACCGATTTGCTGGTCTACCGCGGCCAGGAGGGACGCCGATGACGGCCCAACGCGAGATCGCCGAGAAGCTCATTGCCTCCAGATCATCGCTCGTAGCGGACTCGGGAGCGCGCCCCTCGTCCCGCAAGAGCGAAGCCGAAGGAGGTTGCGGTGTCATCGGCATCGCTTGCAGCGAGCAGGTCCCCGCCCGCCACTTGCTTGAGTCATTGCGGCAGATGCGCAACCGGGGCAACGGCAAGGGCGGCGGCGTTGCCGCGGTGGGACTGGTGCCAGAGGAATTGGGCGTGACCAAACAGGTCTTGGAAACAGACTACCTTATCGCTCTTGCCTATCTCGACCCGGCTGCCCGCCCCGGGGTCGAACGGGATTACATTGAACCGACGTTCCTGGTTGACCGCGTGCACCACGTCTCCACCGTTCCTGATGTCCTGATGTCCCGGAGTTGCCCTGATGTCCCGGAGTTGAACTCCGGGACATCAGGGACATCAGGGCGACTCGAGATCCAGCCGCCCGACGTTTACTTATACTTTGTGCGCGTCAAGCCCAATGTTATAGAAGAATTCAAAAAGCGCAACGGTTTGGACGCCGGGCCAGGTATCGAAGGCGAGATCGTCTACCAGAACTCCTACCGCCTGAACCATGCCTTCTACGCGTCCATCGGTGAGAAGCGGGCGTTTGTGCTCTCCCACGGCAAAAATATGCTGGTGCTCAAGATGGTGGGCTACGGCGACGACGTGATTCGCTACTACCAGCTTGAGGATTGGCATGCTCACGTGTGGATTGGGCACCATCGTTACCCGACCAAAGGTAGAGTCTGGCACCCCGGCGGCGCGCATCCCTTCGTGGGACTCCACGAAGCCCTGGTGCATAACGGCGATTTTGCCAACTACGCTTCGATCTGCGAGTACCTGGCGCAGCGAAACATTTACCCCCAGTTCTTGACCGACACCGAGGTTTCGGTGCTGGTCTTCGATCTGCTCCATCGAATCTACGGTTACCCGCTGGAGTACGTGATCGAGTCGTTGGCGCCGACGACGGAGCGCGACTTCACGCTCTTGCCCCAGGACAAGCAGAACATCTACCAGATGCTCCAGACGACGCACATGCATGGCTCGCCCGATGGACCTTGGTTCTTCCTCATCGCGCAATCTCAGTTGACACCTTTGACACAAGGGGGGCCTAGGCCCCCCCTGGCCCCCCCTTCGGCCAGGGGCCTCAGATTGACCCCTTCGGCCAGGGGCCAGAGAGGAGCCTATCGTCTCATCGGCATCACGGACACGAGCATGTTGCGACCGCAGGTCTTTGCCTTGCAGCAAGGCGCGGCTTCGATCGGTTTCGCAGCGTCGGAAAAGCAAGCGATCGATGCGGCCCTGGAGAGCCTGGCTTTAGAGGATCCGAGATTCTGGACGCGCGCTGATCTCTATTGGAACGCCCGCGGCGGCAGCCACACCGACGGCGGGGCATTCATCTTCACTATCGAGCCCCACGGAAATGGCGCGGCGCTCGTGTGTACGGACAAGTTCGGTAAGCAAATCAGTGTGAATGAGGAGAGGCGTCCATACGAGAGCATTCACCGCGGAGAGCGCAGAGCTCGCGGAGATCCTTCTTTTGTCTCTGCGCTCGTCCCGGAGTTGCACTCCGGGACGGTAGAGGAAATCTTCAAGCGAGTCGTCAAGGAACTGCCCGGATGGAGCTACGAAGACGTCAATTCCTTCTTGTCGGACCTGGAGCGCTCTGCCCAGGCTGATGTCCCGGAGTTCAACTCCGGGACATCAGGACGCGCCAGAGCGATTCAAGCTCTTACCCTTCTCATGGATCGTAGATACTCGACCGGCCAACTGCGCCCAAGCAGCCTGCTCTCGCTCTTCGACCGGAGCTTCGGCGCCATTGTAGAGCAGATTCGCGAATCTCCCTCCAGCGAGTACGTCTTCGTGAGCTCAGAGGGGCCTCGGCCGAGTTGCCGAGTTGTCCCGGAGTTGCACTCCGCAGCCCCTCACCTCGCCTCTCCCCTGTGGGGAGAGGGACAGGGTGAGGGGCTGCACTCCGGGACATCAGGGATCGGGCAGACGGTCGTCATTGATGCGCGCGGTTTCGCATCAGAAGGCGAACATTCGCTGGCCTTGGAGATCGTGCGCCTATACAAGCGCGGCTTTCGCCGATTTCTTGTGGCCCATGCTAAAGGACATCGTTTCATCGCCAATGGCCTTGGGCCCAATTCGCACGGCGTCCGCATTGACGTCTACGGCTCCTCGGGCGACTACCTGGCTTCAGGTATCGATGGCGCAGAGGTGTTCGTGCACGGCAACGCCCAGGATCAATTGGCGCAGATTATGAAGGACGGCAGGCTGGTTGTCTACGGCGATGTGGGGCAGACCTTCATGTATGCGGCTAAAGGAGGTCGCGCCTTCGTGCTGGGCAATGCGGCCGGCCGTCCTCTCATCAACGCTGTCGGTAGGCCGCGCGTCGTGATCAATGGAACCTGTCTCGACTACCTGGCCG
Organism: Chloroflexota bacterium; assembly: GCA_040754915.1. Classification (GTDB taxonomy): domain Bacteria; phylum Chloroflexota; class DTOL01; order DTOL01; family JACQYG01; genus JACQYG01. The sequence goes on from JBFMCB010000159.1 coordinate 5,778, forward strand.
AATCGTTTATGGCGGGAGATCCCTTAAACGGCGGTGGCTTCGTTATCCTCAACGGGATCGCCTTTGATGATGACGGCCAGATCATCGAGCTGGATACCCCGTACCCCGGCGGGAACCTCTTCTCTCTGGCCTCCGGCGGTGCGATCTACATCCGCGACCCCTACAGAAAAGTATCAGAGGCGCAACTGAACGGAGGCGAGTTTGCCGACCTCGGCGAGCGCGATTGGGCGCTCATCAACCCGTACCTGGAAGAGAACGAGCGATTGTTCGGGATTCCGCTGGCGCGTCTCCTGGAAGTGAGCGGCGTGATCCTCTCGCCCCACCAGGTGTATCGCAAGATCCGGCCGAGGGCGATCCGTGCCCTGCAAGCGGAAGAGGCCTGGGTGAAAATGCATATGTGACTCCGCTGAAAGAACTGAGATTAAACCGCAGAGCACGCTGAGCACGCCGACTTTTCCTGGATTTTTTCTGCGCTCCCAGCGTTCTCGGCGGTGAGGGGAGGCTTTTCCTGGCATCCGGCAGAGTGGCACGGAGACTCCCGGTGTCTGCCAGACACCGGGAGTCTTTCGATCAGGTTGGACCCTCCCGTCCCGGTGTCCGGGACGGGAGGGTTGGCGACACCTGTCGGACGAACTGCCACGGTGCCTTACGTTCTATCCGCTAGCTGCTATCTGCCCTCTGCTCCCTGCTCCCCGCTATAGGTTGGCGGTGAAGGCCTCCAGGCGGCCCTTCTCCGCGGCCACCCGGGCCAAGAGCTCCGAGCGAAGATTTTTCCGTCATTTTTCAAGAGAGGCTTGGTCGCATATTAAGACCGCAAAAACCCGGGCCAAAGCAATTAAAAGATGCGAATGAAGAGAGATAAGTATTGTGTCCCCGGAACTAGAACTCGGCCCCCAACTTTGTCCAGAGCCCCAACCTAGAAAGTCGTTGTTCAACAGTTTCTGCGGAGCTCTTGACAAATCCCACAAAGGGGTGTAAACTGTAGTATGACTACAAAAACAACCGGAAAGGAGGGATGGTCAGATGGCAACGGTGGTCTATTCGTTGCGGCTGCCAGTAGAGGTGTACGAGGAGTTGAAGGCTGAAGCTGCCCGAAGCGGCAAAGATTTAGCCCAGGTGGTGCGGGAGGCTGTAACCACTTACCTGGCCCATGAGGGTGTAGTACCCTCCGATGATCCGATATGGCGCTTGGCAGACATAGCCGAGGAGTTGGGGGGTAGTGGTATCCCTGATGGCTCCATCCACCATGATAGGTATCTCTACGGCAGGGGGCCAGTGTGAGGCGGCTTTTTGTTGATACCGCGGCTTGGATAGCTCTCCTCGATGTGTCGGATGAGCGGCACCAGGATGCCATGCGCTTCTGGAACGAGTTCAAGGCCAGGCCGGTGAGGTTTATCACCAGTGACTACGTGTTGGACG
>JBFMCB010000160.1:0-7127 GCA_040754915.1 Chloroflexota bacterium
GTTCCATCACTCGCGATGCCGCCGGGGTGATTGAACAAGAGAGGACCGCCAGTTTTGTTGAAATCAATCCCGGAAAGCATAAGGTCGGCCTTCTGACCTGTAACAAACCAACCAGAACGCTTAGCTTGGGTTGTTTTGTATGCGGACTTGACAGGCTCGACCTTGATCTGGTTGCCCGGCTGCAGACTACCACCGGGTGGTGGCTGTGTCGGTTGTCCACCTGGAGGGGGCGATCCGGGTCGTTCGCTGCTCGGCTGAATCTTATAGAACATCAAATATCCGCCCTTGCCATCGGAGACGACAGACGGGTCGCAGAGAGATTTGAAGGAAGGATTGAAGGGTAGGCGTACACCCGCTTCTTCTTTCCAGACACTGGCTCCATAGGCAGAAATCGCGCTGGCAATTCCACCTTTGCCGCAGAAGTAATGACGAATTGTCCCGTCGGGAAAAATGTAACTTCCAGAGACCGCCCCCGTTTCATTGACCTTGCCGATGAGTTTAAACGCCAATCCATCGTCAGAGCGCGCCGCCCAGGCGGTGGTGCCGGTTGAGACGTACATAAACCACTCGTTCCCAACGCGGATAACGTCTGGGTCGGTGTAAGCAATTCCCTCCAAGCGAACGCCTTCCTCGACGGTAAAGTTCTTTCCGTCCGAAGAGATCGCGCTCTTGATCTGATTGGGCTTGTCCGTTTTGGCAGGATCGGCGGGAGGTTGCCCTGGACCAAACGGAAACTCGACATAGTACACGCGAATTTTTCCATCGGGCAGCAGAACTACGTCCGGGTCTGCACCTTGAATGTTCACTTTGCCACAAGTCCAGCTCTTGCCTTCGTCTTTGGATTCCGCATAGACAAGACCCGGGCCGCCCAAGCCGGAACCGTCCACAGCGTAAATGATCAGTCGTCCATCGGGCAGGCGCACACCTTCAGGCACCGACGCCTGATCAATGATGACCTTGCCATCGGTCTGCCAGGCCAAGCCATCGGACGATTTCGCCATCAGCACCTGGTGATAGGAAGGCCCACTGGGATCGGGGATGGCGATGATCCGTTGCGTTGGCAAGCAGGGACGATCTTTCGAAACAACCGGTGGTTGCGCGCCCGGTGTAGTTATTGGCGGTCCCGAAGGTAGGGGCAACCCGCATTGACCAATCGCGGGTGCCTCTTGCGGCGAGGGGGGACGCTTGAAAGTCGTAATCTCTTGAAATGCTGCGTCGCCCCAGGCCTGGCGCAAACACGCGGCTTGTTCGCTCGTGAGATTCGCGAACGGGTTGAACGGTGGCGTGCCTGGTTGGGGCGCAGCGGGTGTCGGCATAGTTTGCGTTGTAGTGGGTTGGGGCGTAGCGGGGACGCATGCCGAGAGCAAGATCATAGCCAGAAGGACAATAGGCAAGTGGGCCCTAAGTACTCGGAACGTGTGACGCCAGAAGAACTGATCTGTCTTCGCAGGGTCAACGCGCGCAAGCGTATAGCGATCCTGGGCCACCCTCACCATAGGCCAGACGCAGCCCCACGAGTTTACCGCAATTTCGCAAAAGATGGTGTGAAAGGTCTTCCGCACCTCAGTGCTCCTTCAGAGCCTGTCCCAAACCTCCAGCGCCGGCGCGATTAGCCGCTAGCAGAGAGCGGTTAGCAGCTAGCAGGGAGCAGATAGCAGCTAGCGGCTCCCTGCTCCCCGCTAGTAATGGGCCTACCCCTTGCCCATGCCGTATACCTTGCGATAGATGAAATAGGTGAACGGGATCACCAGGATCAGGAAAAACGCCCGCCAGGCCGGGCTGGGCTCCAGGCCCACTACCCCGAACTCCAGCAGGGCGAAGTACACCAGGGCCGCCCCCAGCATGCCCAGCAGGAGGGCGATGACGAAGGCCACGAAGGGCCACCCGTCGTCGGCGGGCTCGCCGGCCTCGGCCGGTGGAGGGACCTCCGGCGCTGGCTTGTTATTGGTCATCTTTCATCACTCCTTCTTACTAGGCACCTTCCTGGGATGGATTCACCTGATGTCCCGGAGTTCAACTCCGGGACATCAGGAGGAAAACCCCTGGAATCGCTGTCAACGAATACGAAACGAATAAACGAATGGGGCTATGCGCCATCAACTGAACGGCGCGACCAGCGCTTACGTCGGTGCGCCAGAATGTGCTTTGGTGGAAAGAGACGCTTCCATTCCAGACGCGGTCTTCCGAAGTTAAATAGCAGAATGACCTCACAATCAGAGGCAGCGAAATAGTCCAGGCATTGGGCAATCTCGTCATTGGTGAGTGGATAGAAATGCGCCTTGTACTCAGTCAGTAGCTTTTGAGCAACCTGGTGATCCGGCTGGTAGAAGTTCACCATATTGCCATTTTCATCAAAGATGGGCAGCTGAGGCTCCCTTTCCGCAGGTAAGCTGGCGTCCACGAATCGCTGAGTTATGGCATTGTGATACGTCTCTTCGCGGTGGCCGGGCCCTAGATCGTTATGGACCGCCATCGCCAGACCAATGACCTGGTAAGTCAACCCTTGGAGCGAATCGTCGACCAGCCCTGGCCTGTTTGTCTTCGCTGCGGTCATACTCCCCCCAACGGTTAGCTAATGCAAATTCGTTTATTCGTTGTCCATTCGTTGACAGCGATTCCCAAACCTCCTCTGAGGACCTTAAGATAGTTGGTAAACAAATACCTGCCACCCTGCTACCTGCCATCTGCCGCCCTCTACTCCGCCGCCGTGACCAGCAGGTTGGAGAAACGGGCGGTGATGGGCTTCATCCAGGCGTTCATGGTGAGGCCAAGGCGCCCCTCTTTGAAGGCAGGGTCGGTGACCGTGCCCACCTTGTTGCCGTTGACGTACACCGTCAACTGGGAGCCCTTAGCGCCCAACCCCAGGCGATTGGTGGCCTTGCCGGCCTTGATATACTTGGAGGTTTGCCAGTTCAAGAGCATGGTCTGCCCAGCGGCCTTGGTGAGTTTCCAGAAGGCCAGCCGTTGGCGATAGGGGTCCACCAAGAGCTTGTAGTAGTGGTCCAGGTCCTGATAGCGTCCCACCAGGCCATAGCCGCCATCGGTGGAATCTTCGGTCATCCGGGCGTCCACTTCAAACAAGAAATCGCCGTAGCGCTTGGGGAGCGGGGCGATGGCCCAACTGGACTCTGCCAGAGTCCGCGGCGCCGTCACCAGCTTGATCTCGTACTCGCCGTCCACGTAGCCCATCAGGACCACGGAGGGGTTGTTTGACTCGGTGGGCATGCCGCTGGTGGGGTCGGTGAAATTGTCCCGGTACAGCACCTTCGGCCCCGGCGGGGAGGTGGGAGGTGGCAGCGTGACCAGGGGCGGCGGCGTTGGCGTGGCCGGAGACGGCATAGGGGTGGGTGGAGCAGCCAGGGTGAACGTGGCGGAAGCCTTCTTGACCTGATTCAAAGAGACGTCCACCCGGTAGGTCCCACCAGGGGCATTGCCGGGAGGGGTCCAGTTGAAGGCCACGTATCCAGAGCCACCCTTGTCGGCCACCAGGGACTTCTCGGCCACCTGCTTGTCGCCGTAGAACCAGTGGGCGGTAATGGTGGTATTCCGGCCCAGGTTGGCCACCTTGACTGAACAGAACACGGTCTCCCGGGCAAAATCGGAGGCCGCCGGCCCCGGGCTGGCGTCGGGGTTCAGGGCCTTGGTGAAGGTGATGTTCTCCACCCGAGCCGGGCCGAAGGGGAGGCCCGGGACGGCGCAGGCCAGCGTGAAGAGCGCGACTAAGGAGAGAGCGAGGAGCAGGGGTCGGCGGTGGGGACTAGGTGTCATCTTCGTGCGGAACTCCTCCCTGCAGAGACTCCCGGAGACTCCGAGTCTCCGGGAGTCTTGATAAGTGTCAGCTTCGCCACGGTGGCCGCTTCCTTGGGGTCCCAGGGGCTGCTGAACCAGGCCTCCAGGATCTCCTGTGCCTGGGCCTCGGAGGTCAGCCGCAGGCTGAGCACCAGGACGTTGGCGTGGTTCCAGCGGCGGGCGCCCCGAGCGGTCTCGGCGTCGGCGCACAGGGCGGCCCGGATGCCGGGTACCTTGTTGGCGGCCATGCTGATGCCGGTGCCGGTCCAGCAGAAGAGCACTCCCTCCTGGAAGGCCCCGCTGGCCACCCGCCGGGCCACCTCGGCTCCCACATCGACCCAGTCTCCCTCCTGGCCGGCCAGGGGGCCGTAAAGCTCCAGGGTGTGGCCCCGCCGGGTCAGGTCGGCGATGACCGCCTCCGTCAGATGGGTCTTCTCGTCGGAGCCCACGGCGATGTGCATGCGATCCCCCGGGGACATTATAGCGGGGAATGCGCCGCTGTCAAGCGGATAGCGTGAGATTTTCGATTGCCCTCAATCCAAAATCGAAAATCCTCTTTGCTTGATACTACATCCCTGCTATGATAGAATGAAGACGCAGTAGGAGCAGGGTTCCATCGATTAAGGGTGAGTGCCGTGTGTGCCATGGGCTTGGTGGGCAGAACGCTAGGCTCCTACCGCGTCATCTAGCAGCTCGGACGCGGGGGCATGGCCATAGTCTACCGAGGCTATCACCCCGGCCTTGACCGTTACGTGGCCCTCAAGGTCCTCTATCCCCATTTCGCCCAAGACCAGACCTTCCTGCAGCGCTTCCACCGCGAGGCCAGGGCCGTAGCGCGGCTGCGCCACCCCAACATCGTGCAGGTCCACGACTTCGGCGCCGAGGACGACACCTACTACATGGCCATGGAGTTCGTCCAGGGGCCCACCCTCAAGGCCAGGTTGGCTGAGCTGAGGGAGATGGGCGAAGGCATGTCCTTGGATGAAATGGCGCGCATCGTACGCGAGGTGGGCAAAGCCTTGGACTACGCCCACGGCCGGGGCATTCTGCACCGCGACATCAAGCCCGCCAACATTATGTTCACCGAGGAAAACGAGGTCGTCCTCACCGACTTCGGCATCGCCAGGCTCACCGAGGCGGCGCAGATGACCCGCACTGGGGTGAGCGTGGGCACTCCTGAGTACATGTCGCCGGAACAAGGAGAGGGACGACCGGTGGACAGCCGCTCCGACCTCTACTCCCTGGGCATCGTGCTCTACGAGATGCTCACGGGGCAGGTGCCCTTCAGCGCCGATACTCCCTTGGCGGTGGTGCTCAAGCACATCCGGGACCCGCTGGTGCTGCCCAGGACCCTGCAACCCCAGTTACCGGAGGCCGTGGATAGGGTGGTGATGAAGGCCCTGGCCAAAGCCCCCCAGGACCGCTTCCAAACCGGGGAGGAGTTCGCAAATGCCGTGGCTGCGGCCACAACTGACATCGCTGCGCCGCCTGTCTCCGTGCCAGCGGCTCCCCCTGCGCCAGCGCCGCTGGAGCGCGCGACCATACCCATTATCAGCGAAGGGGAACGCCCCGCTCCACTGCTCCGCCGCCTCCGCCAGTTGGGGCCCGTGCCCTACGTGGTGAAAGAGGCCATTGCCATCGCCTTCTTTATCTTGCTCCTCCTTGTGGCCATGCGGTCCCTTCCTCCAGGCTGGCCCGATGAGGCCAAAAAAGTCATCGGCCCGCTCTTCGGCCCCGAGGGCCCTGTGACCAAGGCGCTGCGCCCTCTGACCAGGGTGCTGCCGCCTGGAGAGGTAGACATTGGTCGCTTCGGAATGAGGGTTGTCGTGCGAGACGACCGCTTGCTGATCGCGAAAGTTAATTCTGAAGGACCTTCCGCCTGGCTCGGTCTAGGGGTCGGCGACGCCATCCTCGCCATCGGAGAGAAAAAGGTCCAGGAGCTGGGTCCAGAGCAGGGGGCAGAGACATTGGCGCGCTATGCCCAGGAGAGGCTCCACCTCACCATCCTGCCCAACGGAGGGACACGGCCCGTGGAGGTATGGTTTTCGGACTCCGCTCCCTGGATGAGCGTCGGAGTATATGATGAGCGCATCAAAGTGCTGCACGTGACTCCCGACGAACCCTCCGACATGCTTGGCCTCCGGGCCGGCGACACCATCGTGGCCCTCGACGGCACCGACCCGGCCAAGCTGGGCGCGGAGAAAGCCCTTGAGCGCCTGAAGCGGTGGGGTCCAGGACTGCGACTATCCGTCCTCAGCCAGGGAGAGGCACAGCCTAGAGAGGTGGCCTTATTCCAGGCTCCGGTCGAGATGCTGGTTGGCTTGCGCGAAAAACGCCTCTTCGTCCTTCAGATTCACGAAGGTGGGAGCGCCCAGATGCTAGGCCTCAAGGTTGGAGATGAGATCGTCGCCATTGACGGAGTGGAGCTGCCCGGGCTGGGCGTGGACAAGGCCATAGAACGTCTGAGTAAATCTCCCTTCATGATGCTGCGGCTGACCATGCTGCACAAAGGGTGGATCGTACCTGAGGAGGTGTGGTTCTCCGGGACCAGCCTGTGGATGAATGTAGGCGCGCGCGACAGCCGCCTGGTGGTGCTTCAGATGGGCCCGGGCGAGCCACCGGAGCTACTCGGCCTTGTGGCCGGCGACGTCATCACGGCCATTGACGGCGTGCCAATCCCGACGCTGGGAGTCGAAAAGGCCCTCACCCAACTGCTGCGCCGGCGCCCCAAGATGCGGCTGGGTGTGCAGCACGCCGGTGAAACCCAGCCGGTAGAGGTGTGGTTCGTTAATATCGGCGGTGGGGCGGAGGTTGGCGTGCGCGATAGCCGACTCGTGGTGATCGAAGCCTATCCTGAGCAGCCGGCGGACATCCTTGGCGCCAAAAGGGGAGACTCCATCGTGACCATAAATGGGGTGGAAGTGTCCAAGCTAGGCCTCGAAAAGGCGCTGGAGCAACTGACGAAGCCGCCCGACCCCCGGCTGAGCGTGGGCATCCTTCATAAGGGAGATACGCATCCAACGGAGATACGATTCATTCAGACCCCCGCAGACATGATGGTGGGCAGAAGCGACAGCCGCCTCATAGTGGTTGAGGTGGGCCCAGGGGGGCGAGCGGACAAGGCTGGCCTCAATGTCAGGGACCGCATCCTGAGCATCGACGGGGCAGAACTGGAGAAGATCGGCGTGGACGCGGCCATTACCAGGCTGCTAGCCCCTCTCACCCGGCCGCGCATTATCGGCTACGAGCGCGAGGGGATGGCCCGCCCTGCCGAGGCAAAGCTCATGCCTTAGGCGGTTCGCCAGATTGGATGGCCAATACGATTGGCCTGCTACCCA
>JBFMCB010000161.1:0-7046 GCA_040754915.1 Chloroflexota bacterium
AACGGGCAGACCTCCTCGCACAGGAAACAGCCCACGCACTTCATCTGGTCCACCACCGAGGTCATGGGGTCGGTGGTAAGGTAGTCCTGGCTGAAGAGCCCGCACACCTTCACCGCCGCAGCCGAGGCCTGGGACACTGAGTCCGGGATGTCTTTGGGCCCCGAGGCGCACCCGGCCAGGTACACGCCGTCGGTATTGGTCTCCACTGGCCGTAGCTTAGGGTGCATCTCGTTGATGAAACCGTAGGTATCGTACGAGATGCCGATGGTTTGCATCAGATCCACGGCCCCTCTAGCGGCGGTGATCCCGGTGGCCAACACCACCAGGTCGGCCTCCACCTCCACCGGCTGGCCCAACAGGGTGTCCTCGCCCTTGATTATGAGCTTGCCATCCTGCGGATAGATCCAGGAGACCCTTCCCCGGATGTAGGTGGAGCCGTATTCCTCCTGCACCCGGCGCACGAACTCCTCGTATCCTCGCCCCGCCGCCCGGATATCCATATAGAAAACGTAGGTCTGGATGTTGGGATCGTGCTCCTTGAGCATCAAGGCGTGCTTGGCCGTATACATGCAGCAGATCTTAGAGCAGTAGGGCCGGCCCACCTTTTCGTCCCGGGAGCCCACGCAGGCCAGGAACACCACCGAATGGGGATGCCTGCCATCCGAGGGCCGCACCACTTCCCCTTTGGTGGGACCCGAGGCATTCATCAGGCGCTCCAGTTGCAAGCCGGTGATCACGTCGGGGTATTTGCCGTATCCGTATTCCCCGTAAACCGAATGATCGAAGGTGTCGTAGCCGTTGGCCACAATGATCGCCCCGAAGCGGTCTTTGATGATCTCGTCCTTCTGCTCCCAGTCAATGGACTTGGTGGGGCACAGCTTCTCGCAGACCCGGCACTCCATCAGTTTCTCGCCACGCTCTTTGGCCGCCAGGTGGCGCACGTAGCGGCAGTTGGCGGTGTCGATCACCGGCTTGTTGGGGACCGCCTGAGGGAACGGGATATAGATGGCCGTTCGGCGGCCCATACCCACGTCGAACTCCGAGGGAACGTTCTTCTCCGGGCATTTCTGCCAGCAGGTGCCGCAGCCAGTGCAGGTGAGGTGGTCCACCTTGCGGGCTTTTTGCAATATCTCCACCTCGAAGTTGCCTACAAAGCCCTTCACCGAGAGCACCTCGGCGAAGGTCCGGAGCTCGATGTTAGTGTGCTGCGACAGCTCCACCATCCGGGGCGTCAGGATACAGGCTGAGCAGTCCAGGGTGGGGAAGGTCTTGTCCAACATGGCCATCTTGCCGCCGATAGTAGGAGTTCGCTCCACCAGGGTGACCTGGTAGCCGGCATTGGCCACGTCCAGGGCCGCCTGGATGCCAGCGATGCCGCCGCCGATGACCAAGAGCTTCTTGGTGAGCCCCACCTGTTTGGCGATCAGGGGTTCATTGCGCGCCACCTTGGCCACCACCATGCGGATGATCTCGGTGGCCTTAGCGGTGGCCACCTGGCGATCGGCATGAACCCAGGAGCAATGTTCCCGGATATTGGCCATCTCCATGAGATAAGGGTTCAATCCGGCCTGAGCCACCGCTTTGCGGAAGGTGGGCTCGTGCATCCGCGGTGAGCAGGAGGCCACCACCACCCGGTTAAGCCGGTGCTCCGCGATCGCGTCTTTGATCAGGTTTTGCCCTGCCTCCGCGCACAGGTACTTGAAGTCTGCGGCATGGACCACCCCGGGAAAGCCCCGAGCGGCCTCGGCCACTCCACCGCAGTCCACCGTGGCCGCGATGTTGGTGCCGCAGTGACAAACAAAAACGCCGATTCTGGGCATGTCTTACCTCACCTCAGGCCAGGCCCCTGCCCTGCAGAAGGGACAGGGCATCGGTCAAGTGGTTGGCGATGAGAAGCTCCCGGGCTGGGTAGCCGAGGGCCAAACCCAAGAGCTCAGTGAAAAAGAAAACGGGCATCTTGAAATCGTCGCCGTACCTGCCTCTGATCTCACCCTGTCGGGAGTCCAGGTTGGAGTGGCACATGGGACAGGCGGTGACGATGGCCTCGGCCCCTGCCTGCTTCGCCGCCGCCAGGAGCTTCCGGGACAGGTCCAGGACGATGTCGGTGCGAGCCACCGGCAGGTTGGCCCCGCAACACTCGGTCTTGAAATACCATTCCACCACCTGGGCTCCCAGGACCCGGAGCAGGCGGTCCATGGACTGGGGGTTCTCCGGGACGTCGAACTGGGCCACCTTGGGCGGCCGGGTGAGCAGGCAGCCATAGTAGGTTGCTACCTTGAGCCCGGTCAAAGGCTTCTTGATCATGCCTGCGGCTTTGTCCAAGATCTCCTGGGTGGTCAAGGTCCCGATCAAGGGCTCCACTGTCACCCGGCCTGTCACCTGGCCGCCAAGCACCCGGCCTATTTTGGCCCGCACCTCCGGATCTTTCAGCTCATGGGAGACATCCTTCAGCCGGGCATAGCAGGCGGCGCAGGGGACGGTCATCGTCTCCAGACCCATCCTCTCCACCAGTTGCAGGTTTCGGGCCGGCAGGCTTAGGGCCAGCCAACGGCTCACCATGTGGGCAGAGGAGGCACCGCAGCAGTTCCAGTCCTCCACTTCTCTCAGTTCCAGGCCCAGGGTCTGGCACACCAGCCGGGCCGAACGGTCGTATTCCTTGGCTGTCCCATGCAGGGAGCAGCCGGGATAGTAAGCGTACGTGGACATCTCACCCTCGCTAACTGGGGGCGCTCGCCGGCGGGGCGGCGGCCACCGATTGGCCTGTAAGCTCCTCGAGCTCCAGCTCGGCTGCCCTCTTGAAAATGGCCTTGATCTGCTCCCGGTCCTTCACCCGCCTGGGGATCAGCTCGAGCTTGCCCCGGGTTAACATGGGCAGGCCCAGATCTGCGCTGGCCAGAGGCTGCCTTGCCAGCAGGTTGTAGCTGCCAATGAGCCCCACTTCATACAGGCGGCCGAAACGTTCCACCAGACCCAGGAAGGCGTCGTGGAACACCTTCACCGTTCTTTCCGCTGGTCTTATCTTCTCCTGGATGGCCTGAGAACGCAGGGCATCCATGACCTTAGGCAGGTCTACCTCTTGAGGGCAGCGGGTGTAACAGGTCTGGCAGGTGACGCAGAGCCAGATGGCCGAGCTTTGGAACACCAGGTCTCTCTGGCCGAGTTGCACTGCCCGGAGCACCTGGTGAGGGGCCAGGTCCATGGCGGAGGAAAGCGGGCAGCCGGCCGAGCACTTGCCACACTGGTAACACGCCAAGACGTCCTGGCCGGTCTTCGCCTTGACCAGGGCCAGGAGGCCATTGCGGCCGGGCTGATCGGTGGACGCGAACCTCAGGACAATCAATATATCTTCTCCTGTCCAGCGATCTACTGTCGCAGATCCAAAGAAACGTGTGAATTGTATCACAAGCCCTCTCCCCTGTAAAGGGGGATAGGAGTTCCGGGCCGCAGATAATCTCATGAATGCTGGAAAAGAGCGAAAAATGTGCTATAATCTCCCCTGCCTTGATCAGCAAAGCGGCGATACGAAAACATCCTGCCACGAGGTGAGACCATGCCGAGGATACCTGCACGCCTGGCCTGGTTTGTCGAACTGCTCGTCGCCATTTTCCTGGTGATATCCTCCATGACCGCTGGATGCGACAACCCAACCCCCACGCCCACTCCCACCAAGACCCCGCTCCCATCGGCCACCGCCACCGCTCCTCCCGCCACCGCCACGTCATTGCCGCGCAACGACGTCAACCCGCTCACCGGCCTGATCGCTGATCCAGCACTCCTGCAGCGACGGCCAATTCACGTGCGCATTGGCAACGACCCCGAGATACGCCCCCAAAGCGGCCTGGAGAAGGCGGACCTGGTGTTCGAAGACGTCATGGAGGGCTGGTGGGTGACCAGGCTCACCGCCGTCTACCTGGGTCAGGACCCGGACAAAGTGGGGCCGGTCCGGAGTGTCCGGCTGGTGAATCTAGAATTGGCGCCCCAGTTCGATGCCGCCATGGCCCACTCCGGGGCCAGCGACCGCATCCGCTGGACGATCTCCCAGTCCACCATCACCGACCTGGACGAGTACTTTCACCCCACACCCTATTTCACCGTGGAGGGAAAGGACTGGCGGGGCCGGCTCTTCACCAGTGGGGATCGCCTGCGCAAGTATCTGAGCGATAAGGGAAAAGAGAAAGCGGTACCCCTGAAGGGCTTCACCTTCAGCCCCCAGGCCCCGACTATCTCTGCCGGCCCAGCCATGACCGTGACCGTGCCCTACCCGACCAGCAGCGTCGTGAACTGGCGGTATGATGCCTCCGCCAAGGCCTATGTGCGCTTCGTCAACGGGGACCCGCATCTGGATGCCAATAGCAATCAACAGCTCAGCGTCGCCAACGTGGTAATCCTCTACGCCGAACACCGGAAAACCGATATCGTGGAGGACAGCCTGGGCAATACCGCCATCGACATCGTGCTCCGGGGCCAGAATCGGGTTCAGCTTTGCCGCGACGGCCTCGTCGTCCAGGGTACGTGGAAGCGCGAGGCCCTTGAACAGCTCTTTCAGTTCTTTGACCAAGAGGACCAGCCTCTCCTTTTCCGCCCGGGCAAGACCTGGTTCGAGATCGTGCCCACGGACATGGCCGTGGAGATCAGATAGCGACCTGCCCCCAAAGGTTGGCGGCTATGCGTAGCGCCTCTCGTTTGACATCATTTATGTGCTATGTTAACATAGAACAAGGCCTTGCTGCGCAAACCATCCTCCGCATTAGCGACACACCCCGTAGTTGTGGCCGGCTCGGGAGTACACCTGGAGTGCGTCGCCAGGCTCAGGGAGCATAGGAGCGGCCGCGGTTTACAGTCACCAGCGCCAGTTAAATGATTGCAGCGCTTCGCAGCCGGTTCATTTCCTCTCCCGGCCTTAGGACACTGGCAGTGGTGGCCGGCGGACTCGGGGTGCTCGCCTATGCTTTGGCCGAGCGCCGCTTCTCTGCGGTGGGGCCGGTCTGGGCCCTGGGCGCCTTTGCCATCGCTACCGAGTGTCTGCCTATCAGACTGCCCCGGGCCAACTATGTCAGCATCACCTTCCTGCCGGTGATCTTGACCTTTCTGCTGGTTGGGCCGACCGAGGCGTTGGTGATCCTTGGCATCGGGGCTCTGGCGGGCAGCGGGGTCGTCCACCGACTTCACCTCCGGAACTCGCTGGCCTTAGCCAGTCAAAACATGCTCGCTGCGGCCGTGGCGTGGTGGGTTTTCGACGCCATTCGCGTACTCGGCCTTGGCTTCTCCCTGGCTGACATTCCCATCCTAGGGCTTCTCGGGTACGCCGTGGCGTTCTCGCTGGCCAACCTGGTGCTGCAGAGGTGGCGTGGTCAGCACAAAGAGGAGCCCATCGCCGCGGAGCTTGCGGAACCACGCCACTTGGCAGACCTGACCACCAACCTGTTCTTGCTCCCCATGGCCGCCTCGGTCCTGGTCATCTATCGCGCGGCAGGTCTGATCAGCCTGATCTTCACGCTCCTGATCCTGCTCATGGCCCTGGCCATTTTCCGCTTCTACATCAATTTAGACACTGCCCATCAGGAGATCACTGCCCTGTACGAGGTCTCCCGGGACCTGGGCACCTCCCTGAGCATCACCGAGACATTGCAGCTCGTGATCGAGAGCGCCAGGAAGTTGGTCAATGCCGATCACTGTCACGGGTTTCTGGTCAACCATAAGAAGAGGCAACTCTTTCCCATCTCCGACGGTAGAGAGCACCCAGGCTCCGGCCCCTCGCCAGAGACGATGCTGTCGCCCCAGGAGGAGCGAACACTCTACCAGCTCGCGCTGACCGGAAAAGCGGAGGTCTTGCCCCTCTTCGGCGTTGGTGCAGAGGCCGAGGGCAAAAAGCCTCGGCCGCGGCGCTCCCTCCTGGCCTTACCTCTGGGCAAGGATGGCGAGCCGCTTGCCGTGCTCACCTTGGCCAAGGATAACCGTACCTTTAGCGCCCAGGAGATCGCGCTCTTATCTATCCTGCGCAATCAGGCCAACGTGGCCCTGAAGAACGCTCAGTTGTACGAAGATACCGAGCACCTGGCGCGCACCGATGGGCTCACCGGGCTTTTCAACCAGAGGAGCATGAGAGAGCTTTTAGACTCTGAGATAAAGCGGGCCGAGCGTTTTTCACGCTCGCTCTCTATGATCATGATCGACCTCGACTTCTTCAAGAAGGTTAATGATCAGCACGGCCACGAGGCCGGCAACCAGGTCTTGAAGGACCTGGCCGGCATTCTGACCGCTTCGGTGCGCGACGTGGACATCGTGGCCCGCTATGGGGGAGAGGAATTCACGATCATCTTGCCCGAGGCCGATGAGGCTCAAGCCAGGTTGGTCGCCGAAAGGATCCAACAGGCGGTGGCGGATAACGTCTTCGAGCCACAGCCCGGGCTGAAGCTGCGGCTCACTGTGAGCCAGGGGGTGGCCACGTTCCCCGTTCACGCCAGCTCGGCTGGGGAATTGATAGCCCGGGCCGATGAGGCCCTGTATGCGGCCAAGCAGGGGGGCCGAAACCTGGTCTGCCTGGTGGCCCCCCAAATCAACCAGATGACCTGAGAGTCGCCGAGGGGAATGGCAGCATGGAAGAGAGACGGACAGGGCCGGGCAGCGTCAGGTCGCGGTTCGTTTTCCTGCTCATCTTGCTGAATTTCTTCCTGATAATAACGGCACTATTGATTACCTGGCGTCAGCCGGAATTGATCCCGGTGGTGCGCACGGTGACCGTGGAGCGGGACCGCCTGATCTACGTGGTGGTGACGGCCACCGCTGCCTTTCTGGCTCCGTCGCAGACCGAGGCCGTCACGCCCCAATCTTCGGGTGTCACTCCCCCGACGTATACACCAACCCCTGGTCCCACACATGTAGTCGGCACACCTGAGCGACCAGGATCGCCCGGGACACCCGCCACCGCTACGGCGGAGCCCAGCGCTGTCCCCACCGCCATTGGGCCAACCGACACGCCCGGCCCCACCACCGTGCCGACCCAGGCTCCCACCTCCACGGAGGTGGCTCCGACACCCACGCTAGCG
>JBFMCB010000162.1:0-6980 GCA_040754915.1 Chloroflexota bacterium
GGATTGCCTGTTGCCCGGGATGGCCGGGGTAGAGGTGGCAGCGGAGGTGCAGAGACGGGGGTTGCCGACACGGATACTGGCCCTCAGCGCCTACAGGGATGAGAAGTACGTGCAAGGGATGATAGCAGCGGGGGCAGTGGGTTACCTTGTGAAGGAAGAGGCTCCAGGGGTGATTGTGGCGGCGGTGCGGGCAGCGGCGAGAGGGGAGAGTTTATGGACGGCGGAATAGGTTACACGCGCCCGGCGCTGGCTGGAAGAGGTAGAAGAGCGATGGGAGCGCTTGACCGAGCGCGAGCGTGAAGTGCTGCTGGTGGTGGCAGTGGGGCACAGCAACAAGCAGATTGCACGTGAGATGGGGATCGGCGAGGAGACGGTGGAATACCACGTGACAAACATCCTTGGCAAACTTGGCGTCGCTTCGCGCTCGGAAGCCATCGTGTGGGTGAAGAATTCGGGGTTAAGCGTGGGACAGTCAGGTTCCAGGGAAATCCCAAGATGAAAAACTAGGGATTTCCCTGGGGACAGAGCGCCTTGTTTGTGGTAAAGTAAATCTGCCACTGGGGAAACCGGTGAGTATCTCAAGCTCCAGGAGGACATTCTATGAGACGACTTGTGCGGTTTCTGTTCGTAACAGCCGGAGTCTTGGCTATGCTCGGTTTAGTACTTGTCGGTGCAGCTTACGCTGCTGCTGCGTATCGCGGCAACTGGTCCGAGCAGCCAGACTGGGGAAACCATTGGTGGTACAACTACTCGTGGGACGTACTAGAGTGGTACGCCGATGATCTCTGGTCACCCAGCCATGCCCAGTCAATGAAGGACCGACATAACAACTTGCCATGGAATGAATATCGCATTGAACAGGAGGCATACAACCCCGGAAACGGCACTTCTTGCGACCGGCTGGTGATCAGCAGTTACGACGCGATGGACTTGCCGGTTACAGCCTGGTCACCCGAGAATGGGTGTGGTGATAGCGCTTACAAAGAGGAACTAAAGATAGAATTGGACGAAAACGCCATTCCAGCCAACACCTGGCTTCGGCATCGGGTTACGTACAACGAACGCAATCGGGGCAGTGGGGGCGATGGTGAGGTCAACTACTCGTTTGCCCACAACCATGACTCGCGCGATAGCTGGCTGGGCAAGATCGTCTACAATCAATGGTTCGACAAACTGTACAGTGATCCAAGCGGCCTCGTTAACTGAGGCCGCACGTGGATTGAGAATCGATGGAGGTGATCCATGCATACTCAGAGACGATGGCTATTGGGGGTTCCTCTCGCTCTGGCCGTAGCGGTCCTGGCCTTACTCGTCACGGCGCAAAGCGCCTACGTTGCCCCGCCTTACCTGGAAGGGATAGCAAACTCTTTCCGCTATACCGGTCAGGGGCAACGCAATGGGAGTTTGTATGTGAACATTAGCGTGAACCTTGACGATCCCGTTTCTCTACAAAAGTACATCGAGGCCAACAGACAACGCGGGCGCGATCTTGTGCACAACGGGAGAAGCCCCATACCCATTCGGGTGACATTCGCTCGACCGCTTTCTCTGGGTGAGGTGCGAGACCTGGTTCGAGAGAGTGGGCTTCAGGTAAGTAGCTTTGCCATGGTCGGCCATTCTTCACTAAGTGGGAAGAGGGGAATGCATGTTGAGTTCAGTTCCGTCGACAAAGAGGTACCAGCTACGCTCAACATGGATCCGACCGGCAACGGCGAGCAACTCGTGCTGACTGGCGTCATGGTGCTATATGGAGAGATCCTGAATCCCCAGGGCTTAGCCCGGTTGTTGGCCGATGAGCGTGTATATCTGGCAGACACGTCGGAGGTCGAAGTGCGCGAGTTGCTAGCCCAACGACACGCCAGTGTAGTGGCCGGCAAGGAGCTTGTGGTGAGTGTACCTTCCCCCTTCTGGAAGCTGGATTGGTAGGCTTCACCGCACGTCACCAGTGGATGTAAGGTTCAGGTTAGCGCGCCGACACCACACTGGTACCTCAGCACAGAGCGCAAGGAGGAACCGTAGACGTGCAGAGAAAGCCCCTTGTCTCTGCAGGTGTGGCAGTAGCGATTGCAATCCTCATTGCAATCGCTACCTTCACCCCTACGCTCGAGTACGACCCACGCTTGGCGACCGCACCGGCCGGAATAAGCACAATGTCACCTGTTGCGACTGTAGAGGAGTTTCTTCGACGTTCTAGTCGGCTTCCCCGGCCGGGTACGGGGCTTGTACAACGTGCTGCCACGCTTGAATGGGAGGTTACACCCGAGTCCGCTGCATGGATTACTGACATCGTGGTCAAGCGTGTACGACTGACCTCCGGAGCCTCTCTTCTGATGAGTGTCCTGGACGACGACCCAACCTTTGGGGCTGAAGTTGATGTCATGGTGATCACTTCCGATGGGCAGAAGACCCCTCTGCGCATGGAACTCTGGGACTATGGCCTCCTCACGCCCTGGGCCCTTCACTGGCGTGGCGATGGCTGGAAGCCAGTGCAGGTACGGTGGAAATAAGGCCGGTAGACAATACACTCTCTCTATAGGGATCATCTTCAAGTGAACTTTCCTAACGGAGGTAGCACAATGAACCGTTTTCTCTTGTTCGATGCAGGTTGTGCAACATGTACTGAACTGGCTCGTGCCATTGAGAGAGAGGCCGCCGGATGGCTGACGGCACAGAGCCTGCGCGAGCCGGCGGTGCCGGCCCTGCTCGACCGAGCGCGGCCCGGGTGGCGCTGGGAGCCCATGTTCCTCGAAGTGGATGGAGAGCGTGTGCAGTCATTTACAGGCGCCGCGCTGGTCGTGCGATTGCCGGTGGGACTAGGTCCCCATCGGGTATGGCGCGTGGCGCGGCTGGCGTGGCGTGCCAGAGGAACGTTACGGACCATGGACCTGGGACGCCGACGGTTGCTGCAACGGAGCGGTGCGCTGCTGGCCAGCCTGGTCCTGCTGGGATGGCCGAAATCATGGCAGGTGGGTCCGGGGCTAGGAGACAATGCCTCAAGCTCCAGCGGAACCTCGGGAGGTGAGCCGTACGCAGGTTTTCTCCTCCTTCCTGAAGGTGCCCCTGTTCCTCCCTTTGTGCATTACCCTGAGCGTGGGATACCAATTATGTGTGGCGTGGGTGTGGGCAGAGGCGGGCCTGTGCCAACCGCGGTGACCCGGAACCTGAATACACCAGCGGACCTGGCGAGGGAAGTTCATTTCCCAGTGTACACGTTAAGCCTGGTGCCGGCTGGCCTTCGTTTCACCGGTGCCTACCTGATCCAGTACATGTCAGGCGACATCTTCGCCGCATGGGTTAACTTTGCATCCTACAATGCGGCAACCGGCCACTGGGAAGGGACGGTGAGTATCAGCGCCCAACCTGATTTTCCCCGGCCGTTCCCGATTTGGTCGAGCCAAGCCGTGGAGCCTGGCGGCACAGTCGTTGCCCTGGAAAAAGTGGACCTCCTGCCATCGCCTGGCCTCATGGTGGCCACCAGAAGAGGATATGTCTTCCACTGGATCCAGAATGATGTCTTATGTGCACTAATGGCGGAACACAGCCAATCCCGTGAAGAAGCCCGGGCACTTGTGGCCTCGCTGGTACGAGTTGGAAGATGAGGAACTAACACGACCTGTTCAGTTCAATACAGGAGGTCATGGCCATGTCTTACGTTTACGTCTATGCCCCGATCTCAGGGACAATTACGGGTCGACCTGATGGATACTGTGACGGGAGCGGCCCCCACCCGAGTGTTCATGGTTGCTGTCCCTTTGACATTGCAGGTGGTGGCGCAGGAACCCCTTTTTACTTCTACGGAAGCTCGCTGATCCAGAGTATCAGGACAACCCGTATGACTGGGGGCTGTACGTGTAACCCATCCCATCCGTGGAACACCTCGGTGAAGGTAGAGTTTTTCCGTAACGCGAATGCCCAATGTTACATCGGTGAGGTGTTCTTCGTCCATGTGGATCAGCCGATTGGTGATGGGGTTTATAACACCAATTCCATCCAGATTGGCGTCCTCGCTCCGGACACGAACGGCTGTGATCCGGCTAACGATTGCTATGCGGGTGTTCACGTCCACATGTCACGTGATGCCAATGGAAACTCAAATAGCCTCTCATGTTGGCAATACGTGTATGCAGGCTCGACGTGGATTTACCAATGGTACTGGAACGAAGGCTATTGTTAAGCGAAGAAGTATCTGCCATGTGAGCGTTCTCCATCCCTTAGAGAGTGTCTGGAATGGATATGAAACGGCGAACATTATTCCTTCTCGTACTGGCGCTCATCCCGGTGGTCGGGTGCAATCAAGCACCGATCACCGTACCCATGCCGACAGCGGCCACGGTGAAGCCGATGGTGGCACCAGGCAACACGCCGGCTCCAACCGCCACACCCGAACCGACAGAGTCACCTTGGCCGACAGCGACAGCGATGGCAGTCGCTACCGCAACACCTGAGCCTACAGAAGACCTTCGCACAATTCGCCGTCAACGTGCTGTTGCCGCCCCGACATCAACCCCTAAGCCAACGCTGACCGTCTGCCTCAAAGCACCCACTCCACCCCAGGCCGGCCCAGCATCAGCTAAGCCCGTGCAGGTGGTCTTCACGAAGGAGGGTGACGTCTGGCGTTGGCACAAGGGAGGCGAACCTGTACGCCTCACCTGGTTCGGCGATGTACGCAAGCTCACCATCTCCGACGACGGCCTGGTCATTGCTTTCGTACGTGGTCTGGACGAGTTTGCTTTGGCCCGCGGTCTGGAGGAGTACCGGACGCCAGAACTGTGGGCGGTGAACAGCGACGACAGCAATGCCCGGCAACTGCTCAGCGCCGATGACCTGAGAGCGATAGCCGGTGACGACCCACAGGCCCTTCGTCTCATATTCCTCGGACTGAAGTGGATGCCGGGCCAACACATCCTGGCCTTTGATCTCTTTTCGCTCTACCACGGACAATCACGAGATGCCATCTGGCTGGTTAATGCTGTCACCGGCAAATGGCGTGTCCTGTTTCCACCGGGCAAGGCCGGCAAATTTGTCTACTCACCGGACGGAAGCCAGATCGCGTTGATCACTGAAAGGGCCATCAGTCTGGTTAACGCCGACGGTACTAACCAGCGGGCGGACCTTGTCACCTATCCGGCAGTCGGCCTCGGCCACTACGCTTACCGTCCATCGGTATGGTGGGCGGCCGATTCCCGATCGTTGCGCACCGTAGTGCCCGTGACCAGGAACTTTGAGGATGTTATGGCTTTTGCTATCTGGGACATCCGTGCTGATGGAAGACCGCCAACTCAACTTGGCTATGTGGAGGCATCTGGGTTTTCAGTCAGTCTTTCACCTGACTTGGCGTACATCGCCTTCTGGCGGCCGGATGCCCCGCGTTCTAACAGACGCAACCTCTACCTCGCTCATGCCAATGGTACAGGCGAAGTTATTTATCACACCGCCTATCTGCTTGAATTTCTGGGCTGGGCACCAGACTCAGAACATTTTGTTTTCTGGGAGTTTGGGGAATGGATGCCTCAATTGGGCCAGCTATGTGGTGGCTTCGTCCCGCTCACTGACATGTTCACGGCATCCATCCGCTGGATAGACGCCTCGCGCTTCCTGTTCGTGAGTTCACCGCGGGCAAGCCAGCTGAGACCACCGGATAAGCAGGGCCCCTGGGAGTTGCGTCTCGTCACCGTAGGCGGTCCCGGCATCCTAATCGCCCGGATCGAGGACCGTTTACCGGACTACGATTTTTGAGAGACAAAAAAGTCATTGTAGCGTTCTGAACCTTTACGAGCAACCGATGAAACGAGCCTAGATGACAACGCAACTGCTTTTTCTCGTACGGCTAGCGTCTGTTAGCCGTGTACACGTAAGTATGTTGAGCATCAGAAGCCAAAAGCTCTGGACGGTTGTCTTCTTTCTCTTGCTTATGGCAAGCGCCCTAATCAGCGCATGCGGTGTAGCTTCAGCAAAGGCAACGCCAACACTCACCGCTGCAAGGTTAGCAACACCTACGCCTGGGTCAACTACGACAGCCTTACCTGCTGCTCCTCCATCGCCTAGTCCAGAGATCGACTTTCCGTTGGCATTGAATAATACTTGGGTGTTTCAAATCACGCGGTATGAAGGGGTCCCAATTACCGAAATCATAACCACTACGCGGGTTGTCACCGAAACGGTTGTTGGCGTTGAAAGCATTTCATCCTACTTCGTAGCCCAGATCCATCGAGATGAGAGTGCCGAAATGCCAGTAGGTGATGTCCCACCGAGTTGGCAGGGCGTCCCGTTAAGACCTGCCACATCCAACGATTACTGGCTTGTGGTCAGTGGGAATCGCATGTACCGTCAGGAACGCGGCCTTGACCTGGCCAATCTAAGCAGCACGGCCTTGCTAGAGTTCGTGTTTCCGCTCAAACTTGGGGAAAAGTGGTATCAAAGCGACGAAAAGGCGAAACTTAATCCTACCTATGCCGATGACTGGATGCTCCGCAAAGTGACGAAAGTTGGCCCAGTGGTTGTGCCTTCAGGACACTTTAACAACTGCTTTTTCTTAGAGGAAGAGTGGGCCGGCACCACTTTCGAGACATGGTTTTGCCCTAACGTGGGTATCGTAGACCGAAAGGTCGATCATCACGGAACGCCGTCAGGTTATCGTCAGGTCCTTATCAAATATCAACTCAAAAAGTAGCTGACTAACAAAGGGCGAGACGGGAGACGGGCGCGAAGTCCTAGCGCAAATCGAAGCATTACGTCCAGAGGTGGCCGTACTGGATTGCCTGTTGCCCGGGATAGCCGGGGTAGAGGTGGCAGCGGAGGTACAGCGACGGGGGTTGCCGACACGGATGCTGGCCCTCAGCGCCTACAGGGATGAGAAGTACGTGTAAGAGATGATAGCAGCGGGGGCAGTGGGTTACCTTGTGAAGGAAGAGGCTCCAGGGGTGATTGTGTCGGCGGTGCAGGCAGCGGCGAGAGGGGAGCGTCTGTGGACAGGTGAACAG
>JBFMCB010000163.1:0-6951 GCA_040754915.1 Chloroflexota bacterium
GAGGGAGAAGAAGCGGGCCTTGCCGATGCCCAGCGCTTCTTGCACTTCGACCCTGCTCATTAGCCCCTGGGCGTATGCCCGGAACAGGAATGCGACCTGCTCATCCGAGAACTGCTTGTGCAGCTGAGCCATGGTCCCCTCCTCACATGCAGGATGGTTTGAGGACCCAGTATGGCATGTCCACTTTTCAACTGAAAAGTGTCCACTTTTGAATTTCAAATGACACCAAGCAGGAGCCCCTATTGACATGCCCCCGGAAAACATTTAAAATCTGTCCGCTTTACAGAATTCCTCTCCAGGGAGACTAATGACCACCATCCGGAGCGCCGAGGCGCGCCGTGGGGCGGTGGCCAGCAAAGAGGCCTGGCTCACTAAGGCCCGGCAAAAGGAATTAAGGTCCCTCCTCAAAGGCCTGCTCTACCTTTCGCCGTCGCTTTTGGTTTTCCTCCTCTTCGTTTTCTACCCCCTTATGCGCTCTTTCCACCTGAGCCTCTACGCCACCGACCCCATCGGCCGGCCAGCGGTGTTCGTCGGCCTGGATCAATACCAGCGACTCTTTAACACGCCGAACTTCCTATACAGCCTTCAGGTGTCGGTGGCCTTTGTCCTGTACACGGTGCCCACGACGATCCTTGCCGCCCTTTTCCTGGCGGTTCTGGGCAGCGCGCGGCTACGCGGCATCAGCGTCTTCCGCACCGTCTTCTCCTCGACCATCGCTGTATCCGGAGCCACAGCATCTTTGATCTTCCTGTTCCTGTACCACCCAGCCCTGGGGGCTCTGAACTACTTCCTGGATGTGCTGGGTCTTCCCCGAGTACCCTGGCTCACCAGCCCGGTCACGGCCCTACCATCGGTGGCCTTGACCACCGTCTGGCTCCAGTTGGGCCTGAACACGGTGATCTTACTGGCCAACCTCCTGGGGATACCCGAGGAGCTATACGAGAGCGCTAAGATCGACGGGGCGGGCTTTCGAGCCATGTTTCGCCACATCACCATCCCGATGCTCTCGCCCACCGTCTTTTTTCTCATTGTGGTGGATACCCTGGCTGCTTTCCAGGCCTTCACCCAGTTTAACGTCCTCACCGACGGTGGCCCGGTGAGAGCGACCACTGTCTTGGTCTATTCCATCTACCAGGAGTTCTATTTCAACGGCCAGTACGGCTATGCCTCGGCCCAGGCAGTCACGCTCCTGGGCATCATGCTGGTGCTCACCATCCTGCAGTTCGGCTTGCTGGAGAGGAGGGTGTTCTACCGATGAAGCGCCGCCTGGACGCCCGCCGCGTCCTCCTACCAGCCCTGCTCTACTCCGCCCTCGTCGCCGTGGGCGTCCTCGTCATCTTTCCCATCTGGTACGCCGTGGTCACCAGCTTCCTGTCCGATCCAGAGGTGGCGGTCTATCCCCCCAAGCTTGTGCCCACGAGCCTGAATCCCGATAACTATCGCCGCGCCCTGGAGCAAGCGCCCCTTCTGCGCTACCTCCTCAACAGCGCCGTCCAGTCTGGCATCGTCACCCTCTCTCACCTGTTGCTGGGCAGCCTGGCGGCCTACGCCTTCTCGTTCCTGGCCTTCCGGGGCAAGAACCTGCTTTTCTTGATCTTCCTGTCCACCATGATGATCCCCTGGGAAGCCACCATCATCCCCAATTATCTGACTGTTCGGGCCCTTAGGTGGACGGATACCTTTCAAGGTCTAACCGCACCATATCTGGCCACGGCCTTCGGCACTTTCCTTTTGCGCCAGTTTTTCATGACCATCCCCAAGGACCTGCACGATGCCGCCACCATCGACGGCTGCAGCGACCTGCGCTTCCTGACCACAGTGGTGGTGCCTTTGGCCCGGCCAGCCCTGGGCACGCTGGCCGTCTACAGCTTTCTACAAACCTACAACCAGTATCTCTGGCCCCTCCTGGTCACCAACCACAAGAACATGCGCACGGTGCAGATCGGCATTGCCCTGCTCCAGGACGAGGAGCGTTTAGCCTTCAACGTGATCATGGCCGGTGTGGTGATCATACTCCTGCCCACCTTCGCCCTCTTCATCCTGGGCAACCGCCAGCTCATCCGGGGGCTTACGGCGGGGGCGATAAAGGGGTAGAGGAGGAGTCGATGGGTGATAAGCGAGGTGGCACACCAAGGTGACCAGGTTTGGCCGGTGGAAGGGGGTGATTTAAACGTAGCCATGGACCTTTAGGTCGGTACAGGGCTTCGGCACAGAGCGGAGGGGCATGGCCCCACGACAGGTGTGGGCTACGGTTCCTGTTCTCTCAATTCTTTACCAGCATAAGGAGCAACACAATGAAACGAACGATCTGGGCGCTGTTGACGATCCTGATCGCAGCTTCCCTCACTCTCCCCGCCTGCGGCCCCGCACCGGGGACGCCGACACCCACGGGTCCGGTGAAGATCGCCTTCTGGCACAGCATGGGCGCTGGCCTCGGTGGGAAGGGGATGGAGGAGCTGGTCAAGCGGTTCAATGAATCGCAAAAGAATGTCGTCGTAGAAGCCACTTTCCAGGGTAGCTACGATGATTCCTTGAATAAGCTCAAGGCTGGCCTCCAGTCCGGCGATGTTCCCGCGGTGGTCCAACTCTTCGACATAGCCAGCCGCCTGATGATCGACCTGGACGTGGTGGTTCCGATACAAAACTTCATCGACAAGGAGAAATACGTCATCTCCGACTTCGAGACCAATGTCCTGGCCTACTACACCGTGGGCAACAAGCTCTACTCCATGCCCTTCAACACCTCCAACCCGATGCTGTACTACAACAAGGACCTCTTCAAGGCAGCCGGGCTGGACCCCAACAAGCCGCCACGGACCTTCGACGAGGTGCGAGACTATGCTCGGAAGCTGACCAAGAAGGACGCCTCGGGCAAGGTAACCCAATACGGCATCGCCATCGCCGCGTATGGCTGGTTCTTCGAGCAACTTTTGGCCGTCTCCGGCGGTGAGTACGTGAATAACGGCAACGGCCGGGATGCACGGGCCACCAAGGCCACCTTCAACAGCCCTCAGGGCGTGAAGGTCCTGGAGTGGTGGAAAGGCATGTACGATGAAGGCGTTTGTGCCAACTTCGGCCGCAAGACCGCCGATACCCAGAAGGCCTTCGACGCTCAGCAGACGGCCATGTTCATCGACTCCACCGCCGTCTTGCGGTCGCGCCTGGATGCCTCCAAGGGCAAGTTCGAGCTGGGCACTGGCTTCCTGCCCCGTCCCACCGAGGAGGAGTACAAGAAGTTCGGCACCATCATTGGCGGTGCCTCCAACTGGATCCTCAAGGCCCGGCCGGAGCGGGAGCAGAAGGCGGCCTGGGAGTTCATCAAGTTCATGTCGTCGCCGGAGTCTCAGGCCTACTGGCACACTATGTCCGGCTACTACCCCATCCGCAAGTCGGCCTACGACCTACCGATGGACAAGGAATGGCGGGCTCAGTTTCCCCAGTTCCAGACCGCCATTGATCAGCTTCACCTGGCGCCCAATAACCGCGTCACCCAGGGCGGGCTCATCGGCGTCTTCCCACAGGCTCGCCAGACCATCGAGGCCGCCATCGAGGAGGTGCTGCTGGGCAAGGCCGCGCCCAAAGAGGCTCTAGATAAGGCGGCGGCCAGCGTAACCGATGCCATCGACAACTACAACAAGACGGTGCCAGCAAAGAAGTGAGACCAGTAATGGACAGGTAGATCAGTAAACGGGAAAATTGGCAGACCAGTAGACGAAGACAACCAGACAGGAGGCATGCCTACATCGCCTCCGGGGTCCTCGAGGCGCCTCCGGCTCCTCGAGGTATCGTCACAACAGACCAGCGATGGCGGCTCGTCTCAAGCGGGCCGCCATTGACCTTTGTGGTATGATGTATTAAGGGGTCTCAGCCGACTCCGGGATCCCCGAGGGGCCGGAGGCCCCTTGGGGTGCTGGCATGGCGGTCGGATCTCTAGTAGGAAAGAAGGCGGACGACCACGCCCGCCGGATCTGGAGGCTCGAAGTTTGGAACGGGGAATCCTGGCAATGACCGTCGGCCTTGGCCTCCTTGCCTCAGCCTGCGCCGGGCCCGGTCCAACCGGCCCGGCAACAAAGGCAGCAGATAGGTGGACCAGGCCCCTAATCGTCGCCCACCGGGGCGGCGCAGCTCTGGCCCCGGAGAATACCTTGGCAGCTTTCGAGAACGCCCTGAGGATCGGTGTGGACATGGTGGAGCTGGACGTACACCTGAGCCTGGACGGAGCAGTGGTGGTGATGCATGATTCGGACCTCTCCCGCACCACCGATGGAAAAGGCAGGGTCGGTGAGTTGCCCCTTGACGAACTGCTGCGCCTGAACGCCGCCGCCACGTTCCGAGGGCCGAGTTTTGGCTCCCAAGCGGTGCCGACCCTGGCTGATGTTCTCAGGCTGGTGAAGGACAAGGCGGGGGCCCAGATCGAGATCAAGACCGTGGACGGCAAACGCTACCCCGGCATTGAGGAGAAGGTCCTGGCCAAAGTGGCGGAATACGGGATGACCGACAATGTCGTCATCATTTCTTTTGATTTCGAAACAATCAAGACCGCCAGAGCCCTGAACCCCAGGGTGGCTACGGGCGCCCTGGCCTCCCGAGAATACTTTCTCCGGCGGCCATTGGAGAGGCCAGAGAAGATCATGGAGGACATATTTTCCCTGAAGGCCGACTACTTCATGCCACAGTACTCTTACGCCTCGGACGCCCTGGTACAGGCGGCGCACAAAACGGGCATCAAGGTTGGCGTCTGGACCGTGAACGACGAGACGGCGATGGCCAAGATGCGAGATTTGGGGGTAGACGCGATAACTTCCGATAGGCCAGATTTGTTGAAGGAGGTGCTGGGGAGGTGACCATCTGTTATCTGCCAGCCGCCCTCAGCCATCTGCTATCTACCGTCAATTGTCCTTTGTCCGACGGAGGCGACACATGAGCGCGAACCGCATCGTCTACAAGTGCCCCACCTGCCTGGACGTCTCTGAGGAGCCTCGGGAATGCCATGGCCGTCCTATGATCCGCTGCCAGGTGGGCGGCCCCGGCAGCGAGGATTGCCGGCCGCTGGAGGGGGAGTCCGGCGAGCTTCGAACTCGGATGCCCCGGTGGTGGATCGAGATCACCCGGGCCCTTGCCCGGTCCAAAAGGGGTGAGTCAAGTGGAAACCAGCATCACACTTGATCTGACTATGCCAAGCCCGGCGCCCGCAGTCGCTCCGGAGGCGCCACCAGTGGAGAGGCTGGCGATCCTCGGCACCGGCCCTGCTGGGCTCACTGCTGCCATCTACGCCGCCCGGGCGGCGCTGTCGCCATTGGTTTTCGCCGGCCCTGAGCTGGGCGGGCAGATCGCCCTCACCACTGAGGTGGAGAACTTCCCCGGCTTCCCCGAAGGCCTTACCGGGCCGGAGCTTTCCCGGCGTATGCAGGAGCAGGCTCAGCGCTTCGGCGCCCGCCTGGAGCTGGACACCGTGACCGAGGCGGATCTGCACCAACGGCCCTTCGCGATCAGGACTGCGGCCAGAGAGTACAAAGCCCGAGCCCTCATTGCAGCCACCGGGGCCTCGCCCCGCAAACTAGGGGTGCCCGGGGAGAGGGAATTCATCGGCCGAGGGGTCTCCTACTGCGCTACCTGCGACGGCTTCTTCTTCCGGGGCCAGGAGGTGCTGGTAGTGGGAGGCGGCGACAGTGCCCTGCAGGAGGCGTTGTTCCTGACCCGTTTTGCCTCCAGGGTCACCATCGTCCACCGCCGTGGCCAATTGCGGGCCAATGCCACGCTGGTAGATAGGGCCCGGGCCAATCCCCGGATCGAGTTTACGTTGAACCACATGGTCACGGAGATCCTCGGCGACAATGCCGTGAGGGCGGCCAGGCTTAAGGACCTGGCCACCGGCCAGCAGAGAGTGGTCGAGATTAACGGCGTCTTCATCTATGTGGGGCAGTACCCGAACACGTCACTTTTTAAGGGCCAACTGGCCATGGACGAAGACGGCTTCATCCTAGTCGACGATCAGATGGAGACCAGCGTGCCCGGCGTCTTCGCCGCGGGGGAGTGCCACGATCGGTTCTTCCGTCAGGCAGTGACCTCCGCCGGCTTCGGCTGCATGGCTGCCCTCGCCGCCGAGCGTTTCCTGGCCGATTGACCCGGGCCAAAGATGGCAGATAGCTGATAGCGAATAGCAGCCCTCTGCTATCCTCACCGCTTTCGTTGCCTATTGGCCTCCCGCCGACTTGGCCTTGGGCTGGTACTTCTCCACCATCCATTGGATGAAGTCCAGGATCTCCTGAACCGCCTCGGGTGGGAGATGGCGGTACTTACTCTTGAGGGCCCGAGCGATATCGATCTCCTCACTTCTGGGAGTGAGGTGCTCGGCCATTTCCAGCAGGTATTCCTCCGATACGCCAAAGAAGGCGGCAAGCCGGCGGCACGTCTCTGGGCTGGGCATGCTCACCCTGCGCACGATGGAGTATACAGCGGTGGGGTTTAGACCCGCCCCTAGGGAGGCCGCCCGCCAAGAAAGGCCTTTGCGCCGGCAGGCCTCGCCCACGAATTCAGATATCTCCTTCAGGCTCATCTCGGTGCTCCTCAAGAAAAAGTCCCGGCGTAGTGCTCGGCGACGGTGGCAGCAATAATATACCCTGACAAACAAGATGTCAATCCTGACAAACAAATCCTCGGAAACAGGCCGGGCACGTGGTGAACCTCCGCCACTACGCGAAAGGGGATAGGCCCTGGTTGTGAACCGCCTGTGTATCTGTTCCATGATGTCCTCCTTGTTTTTGCTCGGAGGAATCTACCACGAACGGTTCACTTTTCAACTTTAGGTGACAACCGTCAAGAAGCTATGTTAGGAGCAGCTGAAAAGTAGACACTTTTTCACTTCAAAGATGGACAGTGAATCCCTTTAGTGGAAGGGCAAGCGAGTGGACCAGGTCGTTATTCCACCAGATACGGAGTTCCATGACGTCC
>JBFMCB010000164.1:0-6883 GCA_040754915.1 Chloroflexota bacterium
CGCACGTGGCTCTCCACGCTGCCGCCCCGTTGGGACATGCCGTGGATTTCGGATTTCTTCACGTCATACCCCAAGGCCAGGCCAGTCTGGGCCACCACGTCCGAGGCAAGGATGATGCCCTGCCCGCCTACGCCTACCATCAGGAAATCTATCTTATCCATACCTTCGCTTCTTTACCAGTAAAGAAAAAACGGATAGGACTTACGCAGTTGGAGATTTTTCACCGCAAAGAGCATAAAGGACACTATAAATTTCTCTGCGCTCTTTGCGTCCTTTGCGGTTCAACTGCGTAACTCCTAACGGACTACCCGCGCCGCCCAGGACGCCACCAGGATGGCCCCCCGGGCGCACACCTGCTGGCAGACGGCGCAGCCGGTACAGAGCAAGGGATCGATGCGCACCAGCTTTTCGCTCACCCGGATCAAGGCCGGGCAGCCGGTGCGAAGGCACAGGGCACAACCGTTACAGCGCTCGGCGTTCACCACCAGCTCCGGCCCCTTGGCCTTGACCATCAGAGCACAGGGCCGCCGGGCGATGACCACCGCCGGCCTCTTCCCGGCCAGGGCGGCCCGGGCCGCTTGCTCCACCGCCTTCAGGTCATAGGCATCCACCACGTACACGTCCTCTATCCCGATGCCCCGGACCAGCTTCTCCAGGTCCACCTTCACGGGCTCGACATTTTGCAAGGTTTTTCCGGTCCCGGGGTGATCCTGGTGGCCGGTCATGGCCGTGGTCTGGTTGTCCAGGATGAACGTCACCGCCGTGCCCTGGTTGTAAAAGACGTTGATCAGAGGCGCGATGCCCGAATGGAAAAAAGTGGAATCGCCGATGACCGCCACCGCCCGTTCCTGGGCTCCGGCCCGCTCCACGCCGTGGGCCACGCCGATGCTGGCGCCCATACAGCCACAGGAATCCATGGCCGAGAGCGGCGATATCACCCCCAGGGTATAGCAGCCGATGTCGCCGTTTATCACCACTTTCAGTTTCTTCAGGACGTACAGCACACCCCGGTGCCCACACCCCGGGCACAGCACCGGCGGCCGGCCGGGCAAGGGGAAGGCCACTGGCTGGAAACCCGTAGCCCCGGCTTCTGCCGCCTCGCTGGCCGGAAGCAGCCCCGCTTTCACGGCCCCGGCCCGCACCACGTCCGGATTGAACTCGCCGATCATGGGGAAATAGCGTTTGCCCTCGCAGGCCACGCCGAGAAGCCGCACCTGTTCCTCCCAGAAGGGGTCCAGATCCTCTAAGACGATGACCTTTTCCACCTGTCCGGCAAAGTCCTGGATGAGTCTCCGGGGCAGGGGATAGCTCATGCCCAGCTTCAGGAAGGAAGCCTCCGGAAAGACCTCCCGGGCGTACTGGTAGGCGATGCCGCCGGAGATGATGCCGCACTCGCGGTCCCCCGCCTCCACCCGGTTGCCGACGAACGTCTCGGCATATTCCGCGAGCTTGACCAGGCGTTCCTCCACTATGGGATGGCGGCGCTGGGCGTTTCCTGGGATCATCACGTACCGTGTCTGGTCGCGAGGATAGGGAAGCTTGTCCGTGGAAGCCAGGGGCAAGGCCGCCTCGCCCTGGGGTACATCTACCACGGAATAGGAGTGGGCAACGCGGGTGGTGGTGCGCAGGAGGACCGGCGTGGCGAACTCCTCGCTCAGGGCGAAGGCCAGCTTCACGAAATCCCGGGCCTCCTGGCTGTCCGAGGGCTCCAGCATCGGCAGCTTGGCGAACTTGGCGTAGTTGCGGTTATCCTGCTCGTTCTGGGAGCTATACATCCCTGGGTCGTCGGCGGTGACGATGACCAGGCCCCCCACCACGCCGGTATAAGAAGCGTAGAAAAGTGAGTCCGCCGCCACGTTCAGGCCCACGTGTTTCATGGCCGCCAGGGCCCGCTTGCCGGCGTAGGCTGCGCCAACCGCCACGTCCAGGGCTACTTTCTCGTTGGGCGTCCACTCGGCGTAGACCCCGGGGTACTTCGCCACATGCTCCAGTATCTCGGTGCTGGGCGTGCCGGGATAGGCGGCAGCTACCGCCGTCCCGCTCTCATAAGCTCCCAGAGCAATGGCCTCGTTGCCAGATAGTAGCCTCTTCAATGAGTGCCTCCGCGCGGGTTAGAGTTCCTCTTCGGATATCCACAGACCGCTGATAGCTGATGGCGGTCTGCTCTCAGCTATCGGCCGTCGGTCGTGTGCCGGTAGCCAATAGGTGGAAAAAAGCCCAAGGCATTGTAGCACCAATTTCTTTGCTAGTAAAGAAATGGGGCTGAGTCTCAAAGAATCGGGGGTTTTCTTTGCTAGTAAAGTGAACTGCAGTGCAAACGCGTGGGCACCAGAGAAGACGTCGCCGGACGAGTCAAT
Source organism: Chloroflexota bacterium (assembly GCA_040754915.1). Lineage (GTDB taxonomy): Bacteria > Chloroflexota > DTOL01 > DTOL01 > JACQYG01 > JACQYG01. Next base: position 2,358 of record JBFMCB010000164.1, read on the forward strand.
CGGCCTTTCTGACCTCCACCAGGCTGTTGTAAAACGTGGCGCCACGGCCCAGGTCGGTGAGGTGGTCTCCGGTGAGGTAGTTGACGTTTCGCCCCTGAGGGCTCTTCTTCTGCCACCAAGTGGCCTCGGTGGAAACCACGCCCAGGGGCACAGCATCGGTGACCCGGGCCGTCAACTGGCACCAGCCCCGATGGTTCTCCACCCGCACCCTCTCGCCATCCTGGATTCCGCGACTCGCCGCGTCGCCGGGATTGATCTCCAAACAGGGCCTTTTCTCCAGGGCTATCAGCGAAGGGATGTTGGCAAAGGTCGTGTTCAAGAAATGGTGTGCGCCAGGCGTGAGCAGATAGAGGGGATAGCGCTCCAGGAGCACCTTATCTCCTTCCGGGCCCTCCCGCTCCGGCACGTGCGCGGGCAAAGGGTCGTAGCCCGCCTCCCGCAACTGCCGGGAATAGAACTCCACTTTGCCCGACGGCGTGGCAAAGCGACCCTCGGCGAACGGCAGGCCCAGCTCTTTCCCCGTTATCTTGATCGCCCCTTCTTGGCGCAGCCGCTCCAGGGTTATCCGTGTGCCAGAGAGGCTCAGGGTCTCCACGGCGAGCTTAGCCATGTCCTCATCTGATTCGAAAAGGCACTCCTCCTTAAACCCCATTTTCCCGGCCAGTAGACGGAACACCTCGGTGTTGCTCTTGCACTCGCCCCGGGGAGCTATGGCCGGCTCGTTCAACTGCACGTATAGGTTGCCATAGGCTCTATGTAAATCCAGCCGCTCCAGCTGGGTGGTGGCCGGCAATACGATGTCGGCGTAGTCCACGGTGTCGGTGGGGAAGATCTCGTGAACAACAGTGAAAAGATCCTCGCGCAACAGCCCCGCGCGCACTTTGTTTTGGTTGGGCGTGCTGGCGGCCGGGTTGGAGTTGTAGACGTACAGGGACTTTATGGGCAGCTCACCGGACAGGAGAGCCTGTCCTAGCTGATTCATATTGATGGCCCGGGGCTCCCTGGATCGCAGGTCGGGGCGGCGCAGGGCCGCGTTGTCCCACATGGCCCAGCCGCTGGTGCTCAAGAGGAAACCGCCTCCCCTCAGCCCCATTTGGCCGGCCAGGGCCGGCAGACAGGCGATGGTCCGGGCGATCATACCGCCGTTGCCGTGGCGCTGCACCCCATAGCCCAGGCGCAAGAACGCTGGCTTCGTGCTGGCATAGGCGTAGGCCAACTCTAGGACGTCTTTTTCTCGTATGCCGGTTACCCTTGCCACCCGGTCCAGCGGATACTCGGCCAACCGCTCCTTCAGCTCATCAAAACCTACGGTGTTGGCCTCCACGTAGTCCTGGTCGTGCCAACCATGATCCACCATGGCCCCCATCATGCCCAGAGCCAGGGCTGCATCGGTGCCAGGGAAGATCTGCAGGTGCTGGTCGGCAAACGGGGCAGTACGGGTGCGTCGGGGGTCGATCAACACTACCCTGGCACCACGCCCTTTCGCTTCCTGAATGAATGGAATATAATGGGGGTGGGTGGTAGCCGGGTTAGCGCCCCAGATCAGGATCAGCTTGGCGTGGACCATGCTTTCCGGGTCCGCGCCCTTGTTTGCGCCCAGGGAATACTTGACCCCCTCCATCCCGGCGGCAGAGCAGATGGTGCGCTCCAGTTCGCTGGCGCCCAGGCGGTTGAAGAAGCGCCGGTCCAGGCCATCGTTCTGAACGACGCCCAGCGTGCCGGAATAGCTGTAGGGCAGTATGGCCTCCGGGCCATATCGGGCTATGATCTCCCGCCATTTTGACGCTACAGTATCCAGGGCCTCATCCCAGGAGATGCGCTGAAAACGCCCCTCTCCCTTGGCCCCTACGCGCTTCAATGGGTAAAGCAGACGGTCGGGATGATAGACGAACTGCAAATAGGCCCGGACCTTGACGCACAGCCAGCCGCGGGTGAAAGGGTGATGGGGGTCGCCCTTGATCTCCACTGCCACCCCGTCCCGCACCGTCACCAGCCAGCCACAGGTATCCGGACAGTCGTGGGGGCAGCAACCGCGAACGATCTTCTCCATCTATACCCTCTCATAGGGATCAAACAGCTTCTTGTTTTCCTCCAGAGCGAAGCGGTCCGTCATGCCGGCGATGTAGTCGCAAATGGCCCGGGCCGCGCCTTCTCCGTCGATGCGAGCCCGCACCGAGAATGGCAGCTGGTCCGGTTGGCTCAGGTAGGCGTTGAAGAGCCCGGTCACCACGTGGCGTGCCTTCTCGGCCATGCGCACCACCCGGTAATGGCGATATAGGCGGGTATACAGGAAATCCTTGAGCTCCTGGCGTTTGGCCGTCATCTCAACGGAGAAGTCCACCAGGCTCTCCGGGGCGCTGCGCACGTCCTCCGGCGAGTGCACGTCGTACTCGGCAATCCGTCGCTCAGTCTCGCTCAAGAGATCTGTGACCTGGACGCCGATGATCTCCCGGACGATGCCGTGACGGACGCGCTCCGAAAAAGGCTCGCCCACCTCCTGAACGGCTTCATGCCAAAGTTTAATCTGGCTCAGGTCCTCCGGTGAGATCATGCCCGCCCGGAGCCCATCGTCCAGGTCGTGGCTATTGTAGGCGATCTCATCGGCCGCGCTGACGATCTGGGCTTCGAGGGTGGGCCGAAGATCGGGCTCGAAACCGCTGGCATCGGATCGATCGTAGGTGGTGACGTGCTTGATTATGCCCTCCCGAACCTCCCAGGTCAGGTTCAGCCCTTTGAAGCCCGGGTAGCGTTCCTCTAGCACGTCCACAATGCGCAGGCTGTGGCTATTGTGCTCGAACCCACCCCGACCCTCCATCAACTGGTGTAAAGCATCTTCCCCGGAGTGGCCGAACGGCGGATGGCCCAGATCGTGGGCCAGGGCGATGGCCTCCACCAGGTCCTCGTTGGCACCCAGGGCCCGGGCCACCGTCCGGCCGATCTGAGCGCTTTCCAGGGTGTGGGTTAGCCTGGTGCGATAGTAGTCGCCCTCGTGATTGACGAAGACCTGGGTCTTGTACTCAAGTCGCCTGAAGGCGGTCGTGTGAATGATGCGGTCCCGGTCCCGCTGATAGGCGGTGCGGTAAGCGGGCTCCGCCTCCGGATACTCTCGTCCTCGGGAAAGGCGGCTGGCCATGGCATAGGGGGCCAAAGCGCGCTCCTCCACTGCCTCCAGATCCTCACGCTTCAGCAGCATGCTCCCACCCCTTCCTAATTAGATACGCTCTATGCTATAATGGCGCGGTTATATGGCTCCTACACTGACACCCGGAGGCTTTTCTTGAACTGGGAATTCGTCCTCACCGCCTTCGCCACCATTTTCCTGGCCGAGCTGGGGGACAAGACCCAGCTTGCCTCCATGGCTCTGGCCGCCAGGTCTGGTGCACCGCTGTCGGTCTTCCTGGGGGCCATCAGTGCGCTGGCCCTGGTCACCCTCATCGGCGTGGTGTTCGGGGCATTAATTACCAGCGTCATCCCCGAATCCTACATCCGCGCCATTTCGGGCGCCATGTTCATCGTCATCGGGTTCCTGATGCTGGCCGGGCGTTTGTGAGACGCCATGCCGCACCGGCCAGCCAGCAGCCGGGTTGGCGTGACCCACGGTCCCCTGGGGGTTAGGGGCTTGCGCCCCCTTTGCTACCCTCCCGCGGCGCTGGCTCTCCTAACTGGCCTCTCGCATCTTGTCCTCTTTGGCCAACTGTTGCAACTCGTACAGCTTGGTCAGGGCCTCCAGAGGCGACAAAGACAGCACGTCTATCTTCCCCAGAGCCTCCAACGCCGGGTGCGGCGGAGCGAAGAGTGGCAACTGCTGAGCAGGGACAGCCGCCCGTTCCTTAACCGAGCGCCACCGAGACTCGCCCCGCCCCTGGCCATTCTCCAGGCCCTGCAAGACCTCCTCCGCCCGGCGGGTCACGCTGCGCGGCAGCCCAGCCAGTTGGGCCACATGGATGCCATAGCTCCGGTCAGCACCACCAGGCACGATCCGCCGCAAAAAGACCACCTTGCCTCCCTCCTCCGCCACCGCCACGTTGAAGTTCCTCACCCGAGGCAGCACCTGGGCCAGCCCGGTGAGCTCGTGGTAATGAGTGGCGAAGAGGGTCTTGGCGCCCAGCCGCGGGTGGTTATGGATGTACTCCGCCACTGCCCGGGCGATGGCCAGGCCGTCATAGGTGCTGGTGCCACGGCCGATCTCATCCAGGATGATCAGGCTCCGGCTTGTGGCATTATGTAAAATGTTCGCAGTCTCCACCATCTCCACCATGAAGGTGCTCTGGCCGGTGGCGATGTCGTCCTGGGCTCCCACCCGGGTGAAGATCCGGTCCACTAGGCCAATGGTGGCCGAAGCGGCGGGCACGAAGCTGCCGATCTGGGCCATGAGCACGATGAGCGCCACCTGGCGCAGATAGGTAGACTTGCCGGCCATGTTCGGGCCGGTCAGGACGATGAGCTGGCTTCCGCTGTTGGAGAGATAGGCATCGTTGGGCACGAAGGGCTCCTCGGTTAGCATCTGCTCCACCACCGGATGGCGC
>JBFMCB010000165.1:0-6787 GCA_040754915.1 Chloroflexota bacterium
CTCCTCAGGTGTGCGCCCGAAGAGGGCTCCATCCCGCCATATCCGGGTGAGGAAGGCCGAGACGTCGCGCTTGACTCGCTCCCAGAGGTCCACGTCGTTGGGCTCGAAGACGACCCATTGGGTTCCCTGCTCGATGGACTCCTCAACGAAGTTGAAGAGGCGTCGGACGTTGATGTAGCGCCAGGCCGCATCGCTGGAGAGGGTGCGAGCCCCCCAGATGCGGATGCCCCGTCCGGGGAAGGCACGGATGCAGTTGATGCCCAAGGGATTGAGGATATCCTGTTCACCCTTGGTGATCTGGGTCTCCAGACTGAGTGCTCCTCGTACCACCTCATTGGCTGGGGCCTTGTGCACACCCCGCTCCCTGTCGCTCCGGGCGTAGATGCCAGCAATGTGACCGGAAGGCGGGACGAGGATACCGGCACCATTCCCCAAGGGGTTGGCCACTTGGATCCAGGGGTAGTAAAGCGCTCCGTACTTGGAATCGTAGCCCGCCTCGTTCACTCGCCACTCCTTGACCTCCTGCGGGCTCAGCCCAGGTGGGCAGTTGAGTATGGCGAAGCGGTCCTTCATCGTCTCACAGTGGGCCAACATGGCGAGTTGTACTGCCTTGACCGTGTCCTTGGATAGGAAACCGGCCTTGTAGCCCGCCATTAGATCTGGCGCGCAGAGCATGGTGACCTCATCTACAGCCTCCAGGCCCCCCACCCCGGAACGGGCAGCTGCCTCACCCACGAAGACTAGCGGTTGGAGTTCCTTTACGGCCAAAGCCTTCGTCTCTGGCATCGTCAGGGAATAGGTGCCAGGAGCAGGGGCTCGTTCGGCCAGGCTACCAGGGGCCTCCAGCATCTCGACACGGACAAGCTTGGACTCTTTGGTCACCACCTCGGCTACGTTGCGCGCCCCCTTGGCCTTGCCGATGGTGAGGTTCTCGAAGACCTCTTGCGTCGCCCCTCGGCGGACGATGAGGGTGAACTGATCCTCTGGTGCTCCTGCACCGGGTGGAGCCACCTCTGCGGTGATGGCCTCCCCTGCTTTGCCTTCTTCCTTGGCCGTGATCCGTAAGGTGGGAAGGGCGGCTGCGGCGCGGCTGGGAAGGGCGACCTCGGCCGCAGGAGCCACCTTCTCTACCCCCTCCGGCGTAGGAAGGCGGACGATGTAGCAGCTACCACCGCCGTTTTGGAAGTAGCCGTAGACCGCGTGGGCCAGGTAGAAGCCAGGGAGGAAACCACCGAAGGTGTTAACGAACTGACTCCAGTTGGTCACCAGGGTGGGCGTCTGGGTTGGCCCCCGCTCGGCAAAGCCGACGAAGGCGGCTACCGCCGTCCCCACCCCTTCGATGGGCTTGGCCCCCCGTTCTACCTCTTCCACATAGACCCCGGGGGATAGATACTGCGGTGACATTTCTCTCATCTCCTTCTCTGAGTTTATTCTGAAAGGCGGTTTCCAAAACAGATTCTTCGTACGCGCTTTGTCACCCCCTCCTTTCTCCAGCCCTCACTCACAACTCCAGATCGTAACGTCTCGCAGGGACCTCCACAGGGAACTCCTGGATCGCGCGCCCCGGTGCAGTTACCACCAGGGTATAGCATCCCTTCTGTATGTGAGGGAAAGTGTAACGCCCCTCGCTATCCGTTTGGACGCTAATCCCATTCTCTTTGATGGTTACAGTGGCTCCGGCGATGCCCATTGCTGGCTCTTTCTCATCACGCACTGCCCCGGCAATCTGGAGCCACTCCTCTGGCAGGCCCTTAGGCTTCTCATGCACCCGGAGGAACTTGGTGAACACCAGCGGGCCGGTGATGACCACATCCAGATCCAGCGGGAGGGTAACCATATAGTTGATAGAGGGCTTCAGCCGGTTATCCAAGGCTGTCCAGAGATCGGCAGGGTTCTTCATGACGCCCTCAGGCTGGGCGATTGCGGTCCGAATAGGAAAATCCAGGCCTCTCAGCTCGCCCTGTAGCACCTCGGCAGGAAGGATAGAATGGCGGAAAAGGGCCGTCAACAGGCGGCTCAGCAGGCGGTGCTCGTCTTCTATGCCGTTGGTCCAGGCAGTAATCATGTAGGAGAGGTCTACCCGCACCGGTGGCCTCTTCTTCGTCGCGGTGCTATTATGCCGCTGCACCGCCCAATAATCATTCTCCCGGAATTCGTGGTTTTCCTGGATATGGAAAAGGTATAGGTTGACCGTCGGCCGGTGGAGGCCAGCGGCCCAGTCCCGATCGGGCAGATCAAAGCTGATATCCACCTCTCTTGGGTCCAGGGGGACCGTCTGGATAAGAAGCTGTTTCAAAGTATCGTCCAGGTCATTGATCATGGCTTTAGCTCTCACCCCATACGGCAACCACCAAGGTTGCCGCTACGGCGATTGCGGTGGCAGGAAACTGCTGACGACCTCTTGTATCCCGCGCAAGAACTCACGCCACCCGGGCGGTGATATCCCTTCGTTCTCCTCCACAGTCAGGGGGTTTGCCTGCCGGTCGGCATACTCCCCCCAGCGGCTCAGAATGGCTGGCCATAACTCCTCTGGGACTGCCTGCCATACCCGTTCCAGCCGGGTGAAAACGTTCATCAGGTAGGCGCAGTAACCCTGGACAGGAAAGCAAGCCTGTGGTGGCGCGCTGTCCACGTAAGCATTCCAGCGAGCGACGACCAGGTGGTAGACGTCAAACTCCATCTGTGTCCGCAAGAGCTTCTCCCGCCAGAGGGGGAGGTCCATGATAGCCAGGTTCCAGGCATTGGGTGGGCAAAGGAGGTCGGGCTTTATGTGCACGCTCCCTCTACGGAAGAAGGCAGGATAAACTTGACAGGTCAAAGGGCGGAGAGGGTAGATACCACAACGCCCACAACCTCCCGGGAGCGAGAGCCAGAAGACGCAGGGCGCCTCCTTGGCCCGGGTTTTGGCCTTGTCCAGGGCTATGTCGCAGGTCTGGCCGGAGTGATCCAGCTTGAAGGTGCCAGGGCGGGGTTCCTTCACCGTGAAGAATATCAGGAACTCCTCCGGGGAGAGGCAGAACCCTTGGGCTATGCGCCAAAGGTCGTAGCCGGTAATATTCACTGTATAGTGTGTGCAGCAGTGGGTATGGGAACAGGCAGCGCAGGGATTGTAGCCGTTATCCGCCATAGCTTTTACCCCCATACAGGTCGGCATAGGCATTGATTAGATAGTCACAATACTCGGGGTAGCTAAGAGTAGTTCCCTCGGGACTTTTCAATACCGCCGCGTTCAGGTCTTCCACGATTCGCTTGTATTCTTCTCTCCGCTGCTTTTCTTCCTCCAGCAAAGTTAGCTCCTCTTCCATGTCCAGCTCGGATAGTGACCAGATGTGGCCGCATCCGGGACCATTCCGTACGCAGAGGAGGCCGTTGACCAAGAGAGCAGGGTAGCTCTGGCAGGCGACCGGGCGCAGAGCGCCCAGGCCGCACTGGGCATGGCCGTCGGGGAGGCGCCAAAGGAAGATACAGGGTAGGTTCTTTTTCCCTCGCCCCTGCCGTTTGGCCAGAGCAATTTCAAAGCGCTGCCCGGAATGGTCCAGCATAAAGGCAGCCTCTGTACCTTCCTGGGCCTTGCCGTAGATGGTAAAGGCCCAAGGAGGGATGTGCAGGGCCCGGGAGATCGTCCAGATGTCCCGTCCCGTCACCACCACGGTGTAGTTGTAGCAGCAACGCTTCTCCAAGCAGCTCAAGCAGATGGCTTCTTTGCGTGAATGATACATTAGGTCTCCTCCCGCAGGTCAGTTCGTCATCTCGCGGTCATCGCTTATGTTCCATGCGCTCCCTAAGAAGTTTCCCGCTTCATCATAATTGACGCCATACATTTCATCGGGCCCGTCGCGGGGCACGAACTTCTCTTGCGCCTGGGACTGTGCCTCATCTACGATGTGATGATCCGGTGCCATGATTTCCTTCAGTCTCTGTTTGAGTTGTTGAGTGAAGTTGACAGGGTGCTTAGGCGTGGAGACCAATTCCTCCAGCTTGAGCTGTGGGTCCAGAGCACGCACCATCGCCAGGAAGTTAGCTCGGTGGCTATGCACCGTCCCCGCGTACTCGTGCCGCCGTGTCTCACGCAGGAGAGTAGCGCTATTGATGAGCTCACAACCCGTATATGTCTTTACCTGATCGCTCTGCCAGCTATAGCTATCCTCGGGCCCAATCTTTAGCTTGTTTCTTACCGCATCTTCGTCCGTAATCACGACGGCCGCGTCTTGCGCATTACTAGCCAGCGCCCACCAGTCATTTTGACAGGTGATAGTTTTGCCGCCACCTGTTGCCCTCACCCGGAGCACACCGTATCTTTTGTAGAACTCTTCCCAATTAGGGACCGTGAAGGTCAACTTATGGTCTTTGACCTTGAGATTGGAGTATTGATCAGTCGGCACAAGTGTGCGCTTTGACCCCTCCACGACGTACAGCCGGCTCCCTTGCAAGTGGAACTGGTAGAATTGGCTGCCAACATTCGTCAAGTCTGGGTGGATGGACGGCTGACTTTTATAGGTCCCCGGCGTTAGGCTCTCGACATAGCGGAAGCCCTTGTTAGGACCGCTGGGAATAGTGGAGGATATCTTTGGTGCCGGGCCTGTGATCTGTGCGTTGTGATTCCCCAGGTGCCGGAAACGCTTAGGCGGGCTAGGCTGACCGCCGTAGGAGGTCTCACCCTCCAGATTCACCGTCGAGGCCCAAGGCGCGCCGGTGCGGGGAGTAACCTGGAGGTCCTGTTTCAGCTCGCCCTTCTTGGCCAAGACGATAGTATCCGGGAGTGGCTCCACAGAGTACTCTACTGCTACCTGGCCGGATAAGACCAGTGGGCCCTGCCATTTAGTCTGAAAATCGATATCACTTTCTGGCCGATTGACCGTGTCGCCATCGGCGGAGGTGGATTGCCACTTCGTGATCTTTAACGTCTCCCAATGGGTCGGCGTGAAATTTATCGTCAAAGTAACCTGGTCCCCTCGTTGTACCGCACCCGAGGGGCTAACGGTCAAAGTGGGTTTTGCCAGAGCACCCCCGTCATCTGGCGCTCGCTGTATCACACCTTCGCTGGGCATCTCGCCCTCGCCTAAGGAAGCCTTAAGGGCGCCGAGCTGTACCGGTCCTGGTTGACCATAAGAACGTTTGGCCTGTTCAGCCTCATCCCTCTGAGACATGTCACTAGCTGCCCGGTCGGCCTCCCTTTCAAACTGGCCATCGGCTGACTGGATCTCCCCGGGCGCACCAGGTACGCGTCCCTCCGCCTGCTGTACCACGTGGGTCAACTCGTGGGCCAGTAGATGCTCACCCTCTGGGGAATGGGAGCGATACTCCCCTTGGCGGAAGAAGATATCCCGGCCGGTAGTGAAGGCTCTGGCTCCCAGTTGCTCCGCCAGGTGGTCGGCGGTGGCATCGGTGTGCACCTGCACCCCGCTGAAGTCATGGCCGAAGGCCTCTTCCATTCTGGCGCGGGCCTGGGGCTCCAAGGGCTGGCCAGAACCGGCACTCGCAATGGCCTGCGCCACCTCCTCGCTGCCCTGGGCCTCCTCCTCAGGCTCCTCCTCTTGGCTCTGGAGCACCGGAGCGGGCCTCCCCTTATGAACCCGCTCCACCAGGCGCTGGACGTAGCTGTTGCCGTATCGCTGCTGAAGCTGTAGGACCAGGGCGGCCCGCCGGTCGGCGTTGGCTGGATGGGAGAGGCGGCTATCGCTCAATGCCAGCTGATGCACCTCCAAAGACTCCTCACCCCACGCTCCATTCGTGAGCATTTGGCTTTCCGGTGGAGCTTCTCCTGTCTCTTTGGTTGTCCGGTTTCTGTCTCTGGTCGGAAGGCCCTCCTCATTGCGGCCTTTGGTTGCCGGGAGACGATTCATGACAATTCTCCTTCAAACTTCTGCCGCCTGTGGCTCCCCGCTGGTTTGGCGGATGTGCCCACCTCTCACAGTATCACCGGCTGAAGGCCAGGGATATGCGCATCCCTCATCCAACCTCCCAAGATTCTAAAGCATGCCCTTTCGCGCATTCTCACTCTTCTCCGTAGATATACAAGATATGTTGTGGATTCGTCTGGCGACTAATCAAGTAGAGGCCCATGTCCTTTGCTCTTGCATCGGTATCGCCGTGAATGTTGTAAAGCGAGGAGATCTTCCAACATCCCGAGAATATCTCGGCATCAATATCAAGCACGGCGTCAAGAAAAACCTGCAAGTTTTGGGCCGATTTCTTAGCATCGTCGACTCTTTGCCTATAATGGGTTAACAGATCCTCAAGAAGGTATTGGCCACCCGCCGTGAAATACTTTAACGCGTTCTTCTCCGTCAGATAGTCATCTGCCTTGCTTCCTTTCTTGTAAAACAGTAGACACCTCCTCGTTCTGCTCGCTGGCTCTCCGGGCGTGATCTTCAGTGTTTCTATTGTTAGATCAATCCACTTTTCCTTGGGTGCTTCTCTCAATTTGGCTGGGACTATAGGTCTAAGCAATTGGCCCAAAAAGGGGATGGGGCCAGCAGCCTCCTCCGCTATGCTTCTAAGGGCACCCAGTTTCTTGTCGCCCAGCTGCTTCCGGATGAGCTGCCGTGCGTCTATGTACTGCTCTATCGTAGCTCCTCTTTCCACAATCTTGTTGAAGTAGCCCTCCAACTGTTTTTCGACCTGGGAAGCAATTACCCCTTTTGTCACCTCTGCCCCTGCCCCCGCAGTAATCGGTGACATGTACTTCTGGTACTGGTTGATCTTCTCGGTGAGCTCACTGACAAGCTTGTCTATCTCGTCTGGCTCTATCACCAGTGTTATTAGTTCTTCCTCCTCACCCTCTTTC
>JBFMCB010000166.1:0-6483 GCA_040754915.1 Chloroflexota bacterium
CCTGGCAGTATATTTGGCCTTCTCCCTGGCTCAGTCGGGCCGTCGGCGAGATGGCATTATCATGGGCATTGCCATCGGGCTGGGGCTGGGAACCAAGGCCAGCGTGGCGCCGCTGTTTCTGGTGGCCGCCGTCGCCTGGGCCTGGGCCGCCCGGCATCCGGTCGAAACTGCCTTCTTGACCGGTAAAGAAGCGGCAGGCGGGCTCGCGGTCACCGTGGCTGCCGCTGCCCTGGCCTTCCTGGCCGTGGAGCCCTATGCCTTGCTGGATTGGCGGAACTTCTACACCGCCCTTTGGGTCGAGGGGGCCATGGTGCGTGGCGCCTCCGACTTGCCCTACACCCACCAGTACCTGAGCACCATACCGTTCCTCTACCAGGCCCAGCAGACCATCACCTGGTCCACCGGCCTGCCCTTAGGCCTGGTGGCCTTCGCCGGGCTAGTCTATGGCGTCTTCCGGGCGATCAAAGGCAGATCCTGTGGATACGTGCTGCTAACCTCCTGGGCACTGCCATACTTCCTTATCGTTGGTAGCTTTCAGGTCAAATACCTGCGCTACATGCTGCCACTATTGCCATTCATGTCCCTGCTGGCCTCGGACATGCTACTTGCCACCGGACCGAAGAGGGAGCGCCACCGCGCGGCGCCAGTTTCCTTACTGGCAAAGATACTGGCCTTGGCCACCCTGCTCTACTCGGCCTTCTATGCCCTGGCTTTCCTGAACGTCTATTGCCAGGAGCATCCCTGGCTTCAAATGTCCCGCTGGATCTACGCCAACGTGCCCCCCGGCTCCGCCATCGCCGTGGAGCACTGGGACGATCCATTGCCGGTGGCCATGCGCCTGGGAGGGCGAGACCGTAAGCCCCAGGAATACGTAATTCGCGAGATGCCGATGTACGTTGCGGACAGCGCCTACAAGCTGGCGGGCCTCCTGACCGCCCTCCAGGAGAACGACTACATTTCCCTGTCTTCCAACCGCCTGTACGGCTCCGTTGCTCGTCTGCCCGATAGGTACCCCATCACGACCCGTTATTACCAGGCGCTCTTTGGCGAGAAGCTGGGGTTCAAGCTGGTGGCCAGCACCAGCACTTACCCCAGCCTCTTCGGCCTGACCCTGATGGACGATACCTTCAGCGAAGCCCGGCTGCCTGTGCCGATTCTGCTACGAGAAAGAGGCCCGTCGCCACTGGCCCTGAACCTGGGCAAGGCCGACGAGAGCTTCACCGTGTACGACCACCCCAAGGCCCTATTGTTTAAAAAGGTAGAGCGGCTCTCGTTATCTGACCTCTACCAGGCCCTCACCAGGGGCTCCAGGCCCGACGCAAAAGCGGCACCTATCGAGAGTCCCGCGAGGTAAAGGGAGCTTGTGGGATTCCCGATGGCGGTGCCAGTCCTCATACTAGTATAGAAACGTAACGACGCGAGGGTGTTTGCACGAAGACCAGTAGTCCCCATTGGGTCCCTTCGGACGCCCGAACTTGTCTTGATGTCCCGGAGTTCAACTCCGGGACATCAGGAGGACATCAGGCCGCCGGAGGCGGGTTTGTCCCACTGTGGGGCTGGGACTGCAGCCTTAAGGCTGCACTCCAGTTCTCGCGTCCCCACGTGCGGGCTTCGTTCAACATCCTTAATGACGCCTCTCTTGTTATCACGCCCACTGAATGTTAAAATAAGCCCATTGCCTGGGGACGAAATGGGGAACCGATCATGAGCAAAGAAGTCCTGGTAACTGGAGGCGCCGGGTTCATCGGGTGCAACCTGGTGGACCGGCTCCTGGATCAAGGACACCGGGTCACCGTGCTGGACGATCTGTCCCGGGACCGGGTTGAGGAGAACATCGCCTGGCTGGAGCGGGAGCATGGCCGCGTTTTCGAGCTGGTAAAAGACGACGTCAGGGACTTCGACGCCGTGCGTCGTGCCACCTGCCGCGCGGACGTGATATTTCACCTGGCTGCCCAGGTGGCCGTGACCACCTCGGTCCTGGACCCCCGGGCCGATTTCCAGGTGAACGCCCTGGGGACCCTGAACGTCCTGGAGGCCGCCCGCCAGACCGGGCGCAGCCCCATCGTGATCTTCGCCTCCACCAATAAGGTCTACGGGGCCATGGATGACGTGGAAATCGTTGACCATGGGACCAGGTACGCCTATGGCCATCTGCCCCTGGGTGTGCCCGAGTCGGCTCCGCTAGATTTCCACTCCCCCTATGGCTGTTCAAAAGGGGCCGCTGACCAGTACGTCCGCGACTACTTCCGGATCTATGGCCTGAGAACCGTCGTCTTCCGCCAGTCCTGCATCTATGGCCCCCACCAGTTCGGCATGGAGGACCAGGGGTGGGTGGCCTGGTTCATGATCGCGGCGGTTACCGGGAAGCCCATAACTATCTACGGCGACGGCAAGCAGGTGCGAGATATACTCTATATTTCTGACCTGCTGGATGCCTACGAGGCGGCAATCCAATACATTGACTCTGCCGCCGGCCAGGTGTACAACATCGGCGGCGGCCCGGAGAACACGCTGGCTGTGTGGAGCGAGTTCGGCCCGGTGCTCGCCAGGTTCATCGGGAGAGAGGTGCCGGTCACGTACCACGCCTGGCGGCCCGGCGACCAAAAGGTTTATATCTCAGATATCAGCAAGGCCGCCCGAGACCTGCGCTGGAGGCCAAAGGTATCCTGCGCCCAGGGCCTGGAATTGCTTTTCGACTGGATACAGACGAATAAGGAGAGGTTCACGTAGATAGATGAGGATCTTGCTGGCGCTTACTTATTATCGGCCCCACATCTCTGGCCTTACCATCTACGGCCAGCGTCTGGCCCAGGCCCTGGCCGCCCGAGGCCACCAGGTCACCGTTTTGACCTCCCACTATGCCAAAGAGCTCCCCTACGAGGAAGCGGTCGATGGAGTGAGGATCGTCCGGGTGCCGGTGCTCTTCCGGATCAGCAAGGGCGTCATCATGCCTGGCTTTCCCCTGACCGCCTGGAAGCTGATCAACTCCAGCGACGTTGTCAGCGTACACCTGCCACAGCTCGAGGGCGGGCTCTTGGCTTTCATGTGTCGCTTCTTGGCTAGAAAAAAAACCGTGCTCACCTACCACTGCGACCTGCAGCTTCCCCCGGGGTGGTTTAACCGCCTGATTGACCGGGTCGTCTACCTGGACAACCGTCTGGCCGCCTCCTGGGCCCACCAGATCGTGGCCTACACCCAGGACTACGCCACCCATTCTCCCCTCTTGTCCCAGTTCCTGGACAAGATCCGCGTGATCTACCCGCCGGTCTGTTTGGACCCACCCACCCAGAAAGGGAAGAGCGAGCTAAAGGAGCGCATGGGCCTGGACGGCAAGCGGGTCATCGGTTTCGCCGCCCGCTTTGCCGCCGAGAAGGGTGTCGATCATCTGCTCCACGCCCTCCCCCAGATCCTGACCGAGATACCCGACGTCAAGGTTGTTTTCGCCGGAGAGTATCGTAACGTCATCGGCGAAAACGTCTATGAGAGGCTCCAGCCCCTGATCAAGCAGTACCAGGAACACCTGGTGTTCCTGGGTGTGCTGCCGCAGAGCCAGATGGCCAACTTCTTCTCCCTGTGCGACGTGTTGGCGGTCCCCAGCGTCAACCCCACCGAGTCCTTTGGCCTGGTGCAGGTGGAGGCCATGCTTTGTGGCACGCCGGTGGTGGCCAGCGATCTGCCCGGCGTGCGGGAACCGGTCCGGGTGACCGGCATGGGCGAGATCGTCCCCGTGGCCGACGAACCGGCCTTGGCTGCGGCACTCACCAGGATACTGAAGGACAAATATTCTTATGTCAAAAGCCGAGAGGTGATAAAAGCCATCTTTGATTTGGAGGCTACAGTAGCCGAGTACGAGCGACTCTTTCACGAGCTGGCTTTCGGAGGGACCATTGCCACCGGCGCCCGATGATCTCCTCTGGGCCCACTTGACTTCAGTGCCAGCCTTTCGCGCCCTGCTTCGGTCGGTGGAGGCACGGCTTCTCTCCCAGATAGCTATGCCGGAGCCCATTTTAGACCTGGGATGCGGTGACGGGCACTTCGCCTCCCTGGCCCTCTCCGGGCCGGTCCTGGCCGGCATGGATGTCTCCCGGAGGAGCCTGGAGGAGGCCAGGGCCCGCCGGGTGTACCAGCTCCTCCTGCAGGGCACCGCCAATGCCTTGCCCTTTGCGGACGGCGCCTTCGCCACCGTCGTCAGCAACTGTGCCATCGAACACATCCCCAACCTGGAAGGCATTTTGCGGGAGGTCCACCGGGTCTTGCGGGGCGGCGGGCTCTTTGTCTTCACTGTGCCCAGCGAACATTTCGTCGAATACCTGCTTTTCTACCGGCTCTTCACGAAGTTGAGGCTCTGGCGATTGGCTTCGGCGTACGGCCGCTGGTTCACGGGCATTTCCGGCCATCTTCGCTACTACGACCCGTTTGCCTGGAAGCAAGTACTCCAGGAACATGGGTTCATAATAGTATCATGGCGCTATTATCTGTCCAGGGCCGCCCACAGCCTCTTCGACCTGCTGCACTACTACAGTGCCCCCTGTCTGGCTTACAAAAAGCTCCTGGGGCGCTGGACGCTCTTGCCCTGGCGGCCCAATTTCTGGCTGGTGGAGCGCCTCTTGCGAGGATACTACGCCCAGGACCAGCCCCACGACGGTGCCTATCTGCTCCTCCAGGCGCGGAAGCGAAACGTGAAGCGTGAAACGTGAAACGCATCACTCACGGAGTACGCATCACGTTTCACGTTTCACGTTTCACGCATGTAGAACAATGGCTATCGGTAGAAATGCTGCCTTTCGAGATGCCGCGATCCTGATCCTGGCACTGGCCCTCTCCATTGTCGGCCAGCGCCTGCTCTTGGGCCGCCAGTTCATCCTGGACGGAATCCTGCTAATCGCCGCCGGTCTCGGCATCTTCCTCTGGGCCGGACGAAAGATGGCGCCGCCCTTGGCTGAGCTGGGACGCAATACTGCTACCTGGCCTTCTACCAGTAAAGAAAAACGTCGACGCTCCCGGCTCGCCTTTTCCTTGGCCGGGATGGGCGCTCTCGCCCTTGCCTTCCTTTCGTTCGGAGGCAACAGCTTCAACCCCCTGGGGGTCTTGCTCTGGCTCGGCGGGCTTTCTCTGCTCCTATATGCCTTCTGGGCGCCAATGGGGCCAGTCTCGTGGCCAGGCTTTCGGCGGAACCTGGGCGGTTTCTTTACTAGTAAAGGATTACGTCTGCACCTGTCCTGGACGGCCCTGGCGCTAGCGGGGGCTCTCTTGCTGGCCGTCTTTTTTCGCTTCTACCAGTTGGAGGTAGTCCCCGGCGAGATGACCAGCGACCACGCCGAGAAGATCCTGGACATCCAGGATATCCTGGAGGGCCGCCATCCCATCTTCTTCCCCCGCAATACCGGGCGCGAGCCCCTCCAGTTCTATGTTACCGCCGCGTACGTCTACGTCACAGGCGCCCCGTTAAACTACCTGGCGCTCAAGGTCATCACGGCGCTCTTCTCCGTCCTGACCGTGGCCATGGTCTATTTGCTTGCCCGGGAGGTCGCCGACGAAAAGCTGGCCCTCATCGCCACGCTGTTCGTGGCGATCTCCAAATGGCACGTGGCCACGAGCCGGGTGGGCCTGCGGTTTCCCCTGGCGCCGCTAATGGTGGCCGTAACGCTATATTTTACGGTGCGGGCCCTGAAACACGGGCAGCGCAAGGACTACGTATTCGCTGGATTGGCGCTGGGGGCAGGGTTATACGGCTACACGGCTTTCCGCGTCGTGCCTTTCCTGGTGGTCGGCCTTCTGGCCACGGAGTTGCTCGTCCGGTTCTTTACTAGCAAAGAAAAGGGCCAATTCACTAATCTCGTCCTCGCCGGCCTGTTCTGCTTGGCGGTGTTCATCCCTCTGGGACGGTACATGATTGACCGCCCCCGGATGTTCTGGTACCGGGTCCTCACCCGGGTCTCGAGCCTGGAGAGGCCGGTCAGTCAGGACCCGGCGCTGGTCCTCAAGGATACCCTCGTCGCCACAGCGCTCATGTTCAACTGGAAAGGCGACGTGGTCTGGTTGAACAACGTGCCCGGTGATCCGTCATTGGACTACGTAACCGGCGCGCTGTTTCTTTCGGGCCTCGGCTATCTGACCGTCCAGGCCATCCGGAATAGGCGGCTGGCCATCTATCTCTTGGTCTCCCTCCTTGCCCTTCTTCTCCCCTCTGCCTTGAGCCTGGCCTTCCCCGGCGAGAGCCCCAGCGTGGTCAGGGCCGGTGGGGCGATACCCCTCGTCTTCATCATCGCGGCGTTTCCCTTATATCTTGCCGCGGAGAGACTCAAAACGGCCCTGGGGACCCGGGCCGGCCCCCTGGCCGCCACGGCGTGTATCTTGGTCGTGCTGCTCGCCGCCGGAAAGCTGAACTACGACCGGTATTTCCGAGATTATGCCGAGCAGTACCGGCGCTCCTCCTGGAACTCTACTGAGATGGCCCGGGTCATCCAGGGCTTTGCCGAGACC
>JBFMCB010000167.1:0-6465 GCA_040754915.1 Chloroflexota bacterium
GCGGTTATCCTTAACTACGTCGTGGAAAGGTTCAAACTCCCGAAACCGCCGATCATCATAAAGAAATAGCGACCATGCCTGATGGCAAGATCCGCATCCTGATCGTAGACGACATCCCCGAGGCCCGGGAGAACATCGCCAAGCTCCTGTACTTCGAGAAGGACATGGAGGTGGTGGGCACGGCCTCGGACGGCGAGCAGAGCATCCAGATGGCCAAGAGCCTGCTCCCCGACGTGATTTTGATGGACATCAACCTGCCGGGGATGGATGGGATAACTGCGGCCGAGGCCATTCACGCCCAGGTACCCTCCAGCCAGCTCATCATGATGTCGGTGCAGGAAGAATCGGCCTACCTGCGCCGGGCCATGCTGGCCGGAGCCCGGGAGTTCCTGATCAAGCCCTTCAGCGGCGACGAGCTGGTGAATGGCATCCGGCGGGTGTACGAGCTGGAGGCGGCGAGGCGGGCGGCCATGCCGGTCGTCGTTCCCGGACCGCCACCAGCGGCGGCCGCTCTTCCGGTTCAAGGGCAGATCATCACCGTCTTCAGCCCCAAGGGCGGCACGGGCTGCACGACCCTGGCCAGCAACCTGGCGGTGGCCATCAGGCAAGAGACCGGGAAAAGAGTGCTCCTGATCGACGGCAACTTCCAGTTCGGCGACGTGGGGATGCTCCTGAACCTCCAAACCAATAAGAGCATCCTGGACCTCTTGGGCGAGGGCGAGCAGGTGGACGAGGAGCTCCTGGAAGGGACCATTCTGGAACACCCTTCGGGCATCCGCGTTCTCCTGGGGCCGCCGCATCCGGAGATGGCGGAGCTGGTGACCGCCGGGCACATGAAGCACATCCTGGCTGCGGTCAAGAAAACGTACGACTACGTCCTGATCGACGCCTGGAATTCACTGCACGACCTGGTCCTGGCGATCTTCGATCTCTCGGACAAGATCCTCCTGGTGACCACGGCCGAGCTGACGGCTATCAAGGATACCAAGCTCTTCTTCGACGTGGTGGAGGCCCTGGGTTACCCGCCAGAGAAGATCGTCCTGGTGCTCAATCGCCTGGACGGCCGGGGCGGCATCTCGTTGCCCGACATCCAGGGCGCCATCAAACATCCGGTGGCCATGGCCATTCCCAACGACTGGGCGGTGGCCAACTACGCCATCAATCAAGGCGTGCCGTTCGCCATGAGCCAGAAGGACTCCCACATCGGCAAGGCGGTCGGCGAGTTGGCCCAGATCATCGCTGGCGAAAGGGAGGAGAAGCAGCGGGCCCCGGCCAAAAAAGGCACGGGCTTGCTTTCACTCCTGCGCGGGCAGCCCTCGGCGGCCAAAACGAGCAGGTAGCAAGTAGCAGGTAGCAAGTAGCAGGTAGCAGATAGCAGGCGGCAGGTAGCAGACTCCGCCGCCATCCGCAATCCACAGGTTGGTTGTATTTGTGAAGGACTTACGCCATTGGAGATTTTTCACCGCAAAGAGCGCAAAGGACACTATAAATTTCTCTGCGTTCTTTGCGTCCTTTGCGGTTTACCTGCGTAACTTCTATTGTGAAGGGGTGAAGCCATGTCATTGCTGAAGCGAATCGAAGCCGGAACTGGGCCTTTAAAACCGCTGGACACTGCGGCTCGCGAGGAAGAGAGTCCGCTCAGGAAACCGGTGATCGCTCCCGCCCGCGATGCCTTTCAAGAGCTCAAGACGAGGGTCCAAAACAAGCTGATTGCCGGATTGGACCCCAAGATGGACCTGTCCAGAAGGGATCTGGTGCGCCGGACCATCGAGGAGCTGTTCAACGTCATCCTGGAGCAGGAGGACATCACGGTCACCCGGGTGGAACGCCTGCGCCTCTTCGACCTCATCGTGGCGGAGATCCTGGGCTACGGGCCCATCGAGCCCCTGTTGCAGGATGACAGCGTCACCGAGATCATGGTCAATGGGCCCAAGAAGGTGTATATCGAGCAGAAAGGCAAGATCTTCAAGACCGACATCGTCTTCGAGGACGACGCCCACGTGATGCGCATCATAGACCGCATCATCTCACCCCTTGGAAGGCGCTGCGACGAGAGCTCCCCCATGGTGGATGCCCGGCTGCCGGACGGCTCCCGCGTCAACGCGGTGATCCCCCCGGTGGCCCTGGAGGGGCCGACCCTGACCGTTCGGAAATTCGCCCGGAAGCCCCTCACCACCGACGACCTGATCCGGTTTGGCACCATCACGCCGGAGATGGTGGAGTTCTTCAAGGCCTGTGTGGAGGCCCGCTTGAACATCGTCGTCTCGGGGGGCACGGGCTCCGGCAAGACCACCACCCTCAACGTGCTCTCGGGTTTCATCCCCGGCGATGAGCGAATTGTCACCATCGAGGATGCCGCCGAGCTGCAATTGCGCCAGGAGCACTGGGTGCGCATGGAAACGCGCAAGCCTAACATCGAGGGCAAGGGCGAGATAACCCAACGGGACCTGGTCATCAACGCCCTGCGCATGCGCCCCGACCGCATCGTGGTGGGTGAGGTTCGCGGCAAGGAGGCCCTGGACATGCTGCAGGCCATGAACACCGGCCACGATGGGAGCCTGACCACCCTGCACTCCAACAGCCCCCGGGATACCCTTTCCCGCCTGGAGACCATGGTCCTGATGGCCGGTTTTGATCTGCCGGTGAAGGCCATCCGCGAGCAGGTCTCCCGGGCCATTGACCTGGTGATACACCAGGAACGTTTGAAGGACGGTTCCCGCAAGGTGGTCATGGTGACCGAGGTGCAAGGGATGGAGGGGGACGTCATCGTGCTCCAGGACGTCTTCGTCTTCGAGCAGACCGGCATCGAGAACGGCCGAATCCTGGGGCGGCTCCGGGCCACCGGCATACGGCCCAAGTTCGTGGAGAAGTTCGAAGTGGCCAACATCTACCTGCCGCCAAACATCTTCGGCGTAACCGAGCGTCTTTTCCGATAGGAGCTGGACATGAACCCGGCAGTGGTGATCGCGATCCTGGCCGCCCTCTCCATAATCGTCTTTTTCTGGGGGCTGGCGCGGGTCATGGGCGCGGAAACCCAGGTCATCGAGACCCGGCTGGACAAGTTCGCCCTGCGGCGTTCGCGGACCGGCGCCGCGGCGGAGACCGGAGAAGAAAAGGGGCCTTCTCCTTTCATCAGCACCATGGAGCGAGGCATTGCCTCCAGGGGCTTCGCCGCGAGCACCGCCCGGGAACTGGCCAAGGCCGATTTGAAACTCACTGTCTCCGAGTACGTGCTATTGAACATCATCGGCCTCCTGACCGGAGGGCTTGTGGCATATCTCGTCTTTCGCACGGTGATCTTCATCCCTGTGGGTGCCTTTTTCGGTCTCCTGGTGCCGCGGCTATACGTCAAGTTCCGCCAGAACAAACGCCTGACCGCCTTCAACAATCAACTCGGCGACACCATAACCCTCCTGGCCAATTCCCTGCGCTCCGGCTACAGCCTGGCTCAATCCATGGAAATGGTGGCCAAAGAGGCCCCCCCTCCCACGTCCGTGGAGTTTCATCGGGTGGTCCAGGAGATCGGGCTGGGCCTGACCTCGGAGGAGGCCCTGGCCAACCTGGTCCGGCGAGTTCCCAGCGACGACCTGGACCTCACGGTGACCGCCATCAACGTGCAGCACGAGGTGGGCGGCAACCTGGCCCAGATACTGGAGACCGTAGGGTTCACCATCCGGGAGAGGGTGCGCATCAAGGGTGACATCAAGGTGCTTACCTCTCAACAAAGGTACTCCGGCTACGTCATCAGCTTGTTGCCCTTTGGCCTGGGCCTGGCCCTTTTCGTGTTGAACCGACAGTACATGTCCGGGCTCTTCGCCGATCTCTGCGGCTGGGTGATGGTGACCGTAGCTTTCATCCTGATGGTGACCGGTTTCTTCGTGATGCGCAAGATCACGGACATAGAAGTGTGAGGTGCTGGAGATGACCCCTCTCTCGCTCTCCGTCCTGGGCTTCGCCAGCGTGGCCGTGATCTTCATTGGGTTTGCCATCTCCGCGCGGCCGAGCCAGGTGCAGGCACGCCTGACGCAATACGCCGTCCGCCAGCCCCGGACGCTGGAGGAGCTCGAGCTACAGCAGCCATTTTTCGACCGGGTGGTGAAGCCGGTGCTCCGCGCCTTTGCCCGGCTGGTGCTGCGCTACACCCCGCAGAGCACCATTGGCGGGATCAGACACCGGCTGACGCTGGCGGGCAATCCCCGGGGCCTTCAGGCCAACGATTTCCTGGGCCTGCAGGGGTTTTTGGCCCTGATCCTGGGCGCCGGTGGCTTTTTTGTCTTGTACCTGGGGAAGAACCCGTTACCCAAGACGGTGATCCTGACCGCCGTGTTCACTGTGCTGGGGTTCTACCTGCCCAATATCTGGCTGAGCCGGCAGATCTCGCAGCGGCAAAATGCCATCGTCAAGGCCCTGCCTGATGCCCTGGATCTACTGACCATCAGCGTGGAGGCCGGGCTGGGGTTCGACGCGGCCATGGCCAAGGTGGTCGAGAAGTGGACCAACCCGCTGACCATGGAGTTCGCCCGGGTCATCGGCGAGATCCGCATGGGAAAGGCCCGACGGGAGGCCCTCCGCGAGATGGTCCAGCGCTGCGAGGTGCCAGACGTCACGACCTTCATTGCCGCGATCATCCAGGCGGACCAGTTGGGAGTCAGCATCGCCCGGGTGCTGCGCATCCAGGCCGATCAGATGAGAGTCCGGCGCCGGCAGCGGGCGGAACAGAAGGCCCACGAGGCCCCAGTCAAGATGGTGTTTCCGCTGGTCCTCTTGATCTTCCCGTCCCTTTTCGTGGTCATCCTGGGGCCGGCCATACCGAAGATCCTGCGTGCATTAGGAGGGCTGGGGAAATAGTCGTCAACAATCTGACCCGGAACCGGCAATTGATCGTCCGGGGAAAGCTCGCCAAAAGCCTCCTGGCCAGGGCCAAGGGGCTTTTGTTTCATCCGCCCCTGGCCGAAGGCGAGGGCTTGCTCTTGGCTCCCGAGAACTCGATTCACACCTTTTTCATGGGCTTTGCCATTGACGTCGCGTACCTGGACGGCGCCGACCGCGTGATCCACCTCATCCCGGAGATGAAGCCCTTCCGGATCTCTTTGCCAGTAAAGAAAGCCCGTGCCGTGCTGGAGATGCCCGCTGGCACACTCCTGAGAACCGAAACCCAGGTGGGGGACCAGTTGGAGATCATAGATGGCGGGTGATGGCGCGGGGAAACTCCTGGACTGGCTCTTTCCGCCCCGCTGTGTGGCCTGTGGCCAAAGGGGTGAATGGTTTTGTTCCAGTTGCCGGGGCGCGGTGCTACCGGTGAGGGCACCGTGGTGCCACATCTGCGGGCAGGCCCTGACGGTCTCGAACGCCCGGGGCACCGTCTGCCAGTTCTGTGCCTCCTCGCCCCTGCGGATCAATGGGATCAGGGCCGTGGGCCCGTTCGTGGACCCTCTCCGAAAGGCCATTCACGCTTTCAAGTATCGAAATCTCAGGGCCCTGGCCTCGCCCTTAGGCGCTCTCCTGGCCGACCATCTGGATCGTCACCCGCTGCCAGTGGACCTCATCGTGCCAGTGCCCCTACACCCCCGGCGGTTGAGGGCGAGAGGATACAATCAGGCGGGACTCCTGGCCCAATGCCTGGCGGAGAAAAGCAAACTAGCCCTGGCAGAAAAAGCGCTGGTCCGGGCCAGGCCCACGCGCTCGCAGATCGGCCTGGATGCGGTGGAGCGCCGGGCGAACGTGTTGGGCGCCTTTGCCTGCGCCGATGGCCAGGTGGCGGGTCGTAGAGTTCTTTTGGTGGATGACGTGTGCACCACCGGGGCGACGCTGGAGTCCTGTGCCGGAGAACTCTACCATGCTGGCGCAGCGGCGGTCTGGGGACTGACGCTGGCCCGGGAGTGAGGCCATGAGGATCATTTTCATGGGGACGCCGCGGTTTGCCGTGCCGATATTGGAGGCCCTGGTCGAGGCCGGCCACCAGATGCTGGTGGTGACACAAAGCGACAAGGCCGCGGGGCGAGATCGGAGACTTCGCTATTCCCAGGTGAAGCTGGCGGCTCTTAAATTCGGGCTACCGGTGTACCAGCCGGAGCGGGTAAGCTCGCCGGCAGCCCTGGAAACGTTGGGCGGGTTTCAGCCGGAACTCATCGTCCTGGCCGCCTACGGGCAGATACTCCGGGCCAGCGTCCTCAAGCTCCCGCCTCTGGGGTGCCTCAACGTGCACCCTAGCCTGCTCCCCAGGTACAGGGGTGCCACCCCCATCCCCGCGGCGATCATGGCCGGTGAAACGGAGACCGGGGTGACGGTAATCCGCATGGACGAGGGGATGGACACCGGGGATATCCTGGCACAACGCCGGCTGCCCATCGCCGCGGACGACACGTCGGAGTCCCTGGGGGAGAAGCTGGCTCGATTGGGAGCCTCGCTGCTATTGCAGACGATCCCGGCCTGGGCTCGTGGGGAGATCGTCCCCGTGCCGCAAGA
>JBFMCB010000168.1:0-6459 GCA_040754915.1 Chloroflexota bacterium
TCTCGTCGGCTCACGATGTTCATCCTTCGTCACTCTCCCGTCAATGGTCGTTAACGGCAGAGTAACATTTTTCATGAGCCAACGATACCCTTCAGAGTAAGATTTTTGATGAGCCAACTCGAGGTATTGACAAAAGCCTGATGGAGTGATATAATTTAAACGTTTAAATAAACCATTTGACTTCTGGCTACCTACTTCCCCCCAGGTGGGGTGTTTTTAGACGGCGTAGTTTAAACGTTTAAGTTTACGCGACCGATGCTTGGCAAAAGAGGTGCGCTATGGCAGCCACCCTCAAAGATGTGGCGAGGCTCGCCGGCGTTTCCACCGCCACGGTCTCCTATGTGGTCAACGGCACGGTCCGGGTGTCCCCTCAGACCCGGGAGCGAGTGCTCGCCGCCATAAAATCCCTTGATTACCACCCCAATGTGATCGCCCGAAGCCTCCAGGGCAACCGGACCAGCACCCTGGGCTTCATCCTTCCCTTTAAGGAGCGCCAGGTATCGGATCCCTTCTTCCTGGAATTCCTGGCTGGCATCGGCGACGAGGCCACCAGGTACAACTTCGACCTTCTCATCTCCACCATTCCTCAGGGCGCTTCGGAGCGGAGCGTCTACGAGCGAGTAGTGAAGTCCCGGCGCGTGGACGGGCTGATCGTGGCCGATACCCGGCACAACGATGAGCGCATCACCTATTTGACTCGACAGGGATTCCCCTTTGTAGCTTTCGGCCGAGACGGCGATGGGCTGGATTTCCCCTACGTGGACGTCGATGGGCAGGAGGGGGTCTACCTGGGCATGCAGCACCTCATCTCCCTGGGCCACCGGCGCATCGGGTACGTGAGCCTGCCCCCCTCCCTGGTCTGTGCCAGCCACCGCCTGAATGGCTACAAGAAAGCCTTAAGAGACAACGGCCTAGACTACCACCCGTCCCTGGTCACCGTCGGCGACCTCTCCCAAAGCGGCGGCTATCGGGCCTTGGAGGGCTTCTTGGGTCAGCTTCAACCCCCTACCGCTGTTTTCGCCGGCAGCGACCTGATGGCCCTAGGCGTCATCAATGCCGCCCAGGAGCACGGCCTGGTGGTGGGACGGGACATCTCCGTGATGGGTTTCGACGATACCCAGTTGGCTGCCCACTCTCACCCCCCACTGACCACGGTGCGCCAGCCGGTGTATCGCATCGGCAAGCTGGTGGCTGGCATGCTGATCCAGATCATCCAAGGAGCAGAGCCAAAGGAGAGGCAAGTCATACTGCCCCCCGAGCTCCAGATCCGGGAGTCCACCGGCCCGGCGCCCGGTAAATGAAAAGAGGCTGAATTAGTGAATGGCGTTAGCTCATGTGCCGCTAAGAAGTGGAACCTGTTGAAAAACAAGGTAAAATCAAGGCACCGGGGCCAGCGCGCCTGGGAATTCGCGCGAGAGCGCCGTCTTTGCACGCGCCACCTGAGGGATCACCTCAGGCTCTTCTTGAACTGGAGTTAATGCCAAGAAAGGGGGGAGGAGACACACGAAATCTGATCGGCACTTGGGTGGACGTTGCGTTCGTTCTAGGCGGGAGGGAGGTGATGTTGGGGAATAGCGGCATGGTAGCTAAGCAAAAACAGTTACAGAATCAAGTCAGAAGGGAGCTAAACCATGAAAGGGCACAAGCACTTCACGCTGCTGCTTGTCCTGGCACTGGGGCTCGCCCTGGTGGCCGCGGCCTGCGGCCCCGCGGCGACTCCCACACCGGGACCTACACCGACGCCTAAAATTGTCAAGGAGACGGTGGTCGTCGAGAAGGAGAAGGCCCGGCCGGTGGTGCGCCTCTCCGGCTGGACGGCCAGCCCCGAGGAGGAGAACTTGCTGCGGGCCTCCCTGTATGAGTTCTCCCAGAAGTACCCCGACGTCGTGGTCAAGTACGAGCCCATCACTGCCGACTACTGGCCCAAGATGCTGACCATGGTCACGGCCGGGACCGAGCCCGACATCTACTACATGGACATCTTCCAGTTCCCGTTCTACGCCAGCAAGGAGGTCTTACTCCCCCAGGATGATCTGATGGCCAAGACGGGAACCAAGAAGGAGGACTTCATCCCCTCTCTTCTCAACGCCTTCACCTGGAAGGGCAAGGTCTACGGCATCCCCAAGGACTTCAATACCCTGGCCCTCTTCTACAACAAGAAGTTGTTCAAAGACGCCGGGTTGAAGGGGCCCACCGACGACTGGACCTGGACTGACCTGAAGGCAGCGGCGGCCAAGCTCACCGACAAGGCCAAGAAGGTCTACGGCGTCGGTGTCCCAGCCGATCCCGGCCGCTTCCCCATCTTCGTCTTCCAGAACGGCGGCCAGGTGATGAACAAGGACTTCACCGACACCCTCCTCGATTCTCCCGAGGCCATCGCCGCGGCCGAGTTCTACACCGGCTTGCGCAAGGAAGGGAGCGGGGCCATCCCCTCGGACGTGGGCGAGGGCTGGCAGGGCACAGCTTTCGGCAAGGGCAGCTTTGCCATGGTCTACGAGGGTGGCTGGATGATCCCTTACCTCAAGGCTCAGTTCCCGAATACGGAATACGGCGCGGTGTTGCCGCCAGCGGGCCCCAAGAGCGAGGGCAACCTGATCTTCACCGTGTCCTACGTCATCTCTAAGAAATCCAAGAACCCAGAGGCAGCCTGGACGGTCATTAACTACCTGACCGGGCCGGAGAATCAGACCACGGTCCTAAAGAGCGGCTTCGCGCTGCCGTCCCGCAAGGCACTGCTCAACGACCCTTACTTCAAGGATCACCCGATATCGGCCACCGTCTTCCGCGGCGCCGAAATCGGCACGCCCTTCATGTGGGGTCTTAAGGGCAGTGACGTGAACGAGCAGATGGGCCAGGGCCTGGAGCGGGTCTACCTGAAGGGCCAGAGCCCGGCCGATGCCATGAAGGAAGCAGCGACGAAGATCCGGGCCAAGCTGAAGGAGTAGACCGCAGGCAACGTTTGGCGGGGCTTTCTTTGGAGGGCCCCGCCAAACCAACCTTCAGTGAGGGGCAAGAAATGGCTATGAGCACGCGACGCAAACTGGTAGAATGGTCGACGGCCTACATCTTCCTGTCACCCTACCTCTTCGTCTTCGGCGTCTTCACCATCTTCGCCGTCGGCTATGCCTTCTACCTCTCCTTCACCCGGTATGACCTCTTCAGTCCACCCCAGTGGATGGGGTTGAGAAACTACCTGCGCCTGCTGCAAGATGAGGAATTCATGCAGCACGCCTTACCCAATACGCTCAAATACGTGGCGGTGGTGGTGCCTGTCCAGACCGTGATCAGCCTCGTCGTCGCCTTTGCCCTGGACCAGCAGATCAAGTTCCGCCGCCTGTTTCGCACCACCTTCTACGTGCCCTCAGTGACCTCCTCGGTCGTCATCGCCTTGATCTTCATGTGGATGTTCAGCAGGGTCGGGGTGATCAATGCTTTCCTTAGGACAGACATTGATTGGTTGAACAGCCCGGCCTGGGCCTTGCCCACCATTATGACGGTCAACATCTGGTCCACCATCGGGACGATGATGCTCATCTTCCTGGCCGGGCTCCAGGACATCCCCGTCACCTACTACGAGGCCTCCATGATCGACGGGGCCTCGCGGCTGCAGATCTTCCGCTACGTCACCATCCCCCTCTTGCGACCGGTCATTTTCTTCGTGGTGACTATGGGTCTCATCGGCTGTTTTCAGGTCTTCGATCAGATTTACGTCATGACTTCTGGCGGCCCCCTGGGCTCGACGCTGACGATTGCCTATCTCGTCTTCAAAGCGGCCTTTCGCAGCACCACGCCCCAGATGGGCTATGCCGCCGCCGTGGCCTTCGTGCTGGCCTTCATGATCTTCGTGGTGACCATGATCCAGCGCCGTCTCATCGAAACGGAGCCTTATCAGTAAGGAGAGGCAAGATGGCGACGACTGCTCACGCCCTGCCTCGCTACCGGCGGGAAGCAATGCCGGTGTGGGACCGAGTCAAGATGCCTCTCTTTTACGGCGTGCTTTTGTTATGGGCCATCGTTTCCCTTACCCCTTTTTGGCTCTCCGTAGTTTACTCTCTGATGCCGAAGGAGAACATCTACGACATGCCGCCGCGCCTCCTCCCTCGGCCTTTGACGCTGGATAACTATCGGGTGGTCCTGACCAGCTTCGAGCTGTTCCCCCGTTGGCTCCTCAACAGCACCATCATCTCCGCCGTCGTCACGCTCCTGCGTACCCTGTTCTGTGCCATGGGGGGATACGCCTTCGCCCGCCTCAAGTTCCCTGGGCGCAACATCCTCTTCATCCTGATGCTGAGTTCGATGATGATCCCCGGCCAGGTGTACATCGTGCCCAACTATTTGACCATCTCCAAGGTCTTTCACCTGTTGGACAATCTCCTGGCCGTTATCCTGCCGGGGGTTGCTACTGCCTTCGGCATCTTCATGATGACCCAGTTCTACAAGAGCATTCCGGCGGAGCTGGAGGAGGCGGCCTTCATCGACGGGGCAAGTCGCTTCACCATCTTCTTCCGCATCATTTTGCCCATCAGCCGCGCCGCTCTCATCACGCTGGCCCTCTTCACCTTCCAGGGAACCTGGAACGAGTTCATGTGGCCCCTCATCGTCCTCCAGACGCCGGAGAACTTCACCCTACCCCTGGGCCTGAAGTGGTTCCAGAGCGAATACTACACCCTCTACTCCATTGTCTTGTCCGGTTCCCTCTTCAATAGCCTGCCCATCATCATCATCTTCTTCCTATTCCAGCGCTACTTTATTCGCAGCGTGGCTCTGACCGGCCTTAAAGAAGGGTAGATAGGATAACCTGATGCTACACACCGTTAGAGCCGGTAAGAAATCGCTGAAGGATTATCGCCCGATTGTGGGTGAAGAAACTGTGGACGAGATTCGTGCGCTGGCGCGGCCCTCGGAAGGCACATGGTTGTGAGCACGTGCCAGAGCGCCGTCTTTGCCCGCGCCACCTGAGGGATTACCTCAGGCTATTCCAGGACTGAGTCAAAGCCAAGAAAGGAGGGAGAAGGGGCACAAAATCCGATTGGCGTTGGAGTGGATGTTGTATTGAAACCCTTGTAGGAGGCGAAACAAATGGGTAAGCACAGAACGGTCTTCGTGTTCCTGGCCCTGGGCGTGATCGCGGGCCTGGCGCTAGCCGCCTGCGGGCCAACGCCTACGCCCACCACCCCGCCCACCAAGCCACCAGCTGCCACCCCCACCCCGGTGCCGCCCACGGCCACCCCGGCCCCGATCAAGATCACCTTCCAGGAGCCCTGGAAGCTGGACTCGGACCGGGGCAAGGTGATCAAGGGGATCGTCGATGGGTTCATGAAGAAGAACCCCAACATCACCGTGGAGATCGTGGACACCATGCCGGAGAAGGCCAAGGTGGTGAGCCAGATCCTGGCCGGCAAGGCCTCCAACGTGATGATGATGCCCGAGGACTGGGTGGCCGAGTTTGGGCCCCAGAACGCGTTCCTGGACCTCTCGCCTTACGTGGCCAAGTGGCCCGCCGATAAGAAAGGGGACTTCTACGCCCCAGTCTTCAAGCTGGCCCAGAGCCCCGACGGCAAGGTGCAGTATGGCGTGAACTGGATAGCCCATAGCATGTCCCTGATCTACAACAAGGGGATGTTCAAGGCCGCTGGGCTGGACCCCAACAAGCCCCCCAAAACCTGGGATGAGCTCTACGACTACGCCAAGAAGCTCACCACCCCTGACGGCAAGCAGTTCGGGTGGGGCCTGGTGGGGAAACAAGGCCACGATCAGGCCTGGATGATCTACACCTTCATGTGGCAGAACGGCGGCAAGCTCATCAGCGACGATGGCACCAAGGTGCTCATCAACAGCCCGGAGAACCTGGAGGCCCTCAAGTTCTACCTGAAGCTTAAGGGTGTGGCCCCGCCTGAGGCTGCCTCTAGCGGTGGTGGGGAACTGGGCACGCAGTTCCAGTCCAAGCGCACCGCCATGTGGCTCATGGGCCCCTGGGCGGTGGCCGAAGCGCTGACCAAGGCCCCGGACATCGAGGTGGGGACCGCCATCCTCCCCTACAAGAAGAATCCGGCCACCACCATCGGCTCCGGCATCCTGGTGGTCCCAGCCACAGAGAAGAACCCAGAGGCTGCCTGGAAGCTGATAGACTATCTCACCGACGCTGAACCCCAGATGGAGATCCTCATCCCGGCTGCCAAATTCGTCTTCCGGCTCCCGGTGCGGAAATCCCTTCTGGCCCACAAGTGGTTTGACGAGAACCCGCTTTACAAGCCCTTCGTCCAGTCGCTGGAGTACGGAAACGTGCCATTCCCTCACGCCAAGTGGGGCGATATTCACAATAACGTCGTCCAGCCGGAGTTCAGCAAGGCCTACACCGGTAGCATCACGCCCGAGGCGGCCCTGGCCAACATCGAGAGGCTGGGGAACGAGCTGCTGAAGAAGTGAGGTCCCTGGGGCGCTCGCCTCTGGCGAGCGCCA
>JBFMCB010000169.1:0-6372 GCA_040754915.1 Chloroflexota bacterium
CGGAGACCACCACCCGGTCTTCCGCCACCAGTACCCTATGCACTTTTCCCCTTTGGAACTTGCCTTCTTTGTCTTTTTTGCCAGCGATCACCTGGACCTCGTCGTTTTTCCGGATCTTCATCTTGGTTCTCCACAATACCACCTATGATGCCCGTTGCCAAAAGCCCACCAGTCCTGCCTCGGCGCCGCAGCGCGGCGAGCCGCGCCCTACTAACCTACAGCACCTCTGGCGCCAGGGAGATGATCTTCATGAAGCGCTTCTCGCGCAACTCCCGGGCCACCGGGCCAAAGATGCGGGTGCCCCGAGGCTCGTTCTTGTCCGTCAGGATCACCGCGGCGTTCTCGTCGAATTTGATGTAGGAGCCATCGGGCCGCCGATATTCCTTGGCCGAGCGCACCACCACGGCGCGGACGATATCGCCCTTCTTCACGGCGCCGCCCGGTGTGGCCTGTTTTACGGCGGCCACGATCACGTCACCCACCTCCGCCGTCTTCTTAGCCGAGCTCGCCATCACCCGAATGCACATTATTTCCTTGGCCCCGGTGTTGTCCGCCACCCTGAGCCTGCTTAACGGTTGAATCATACCGCACCCTTCCTGACCCGAAGTTGGGAGTTACCGGCGCGCGCCTAGACCTCCACTTGTATCGTCTCGCTCTTCTTCAGGATAGCTGTCACGCGCCAACGCTTTTCTTTGCTCAGAGGGCGGCTCTCCACGATCCGGACCAGGTCGCCGACCTTGCAGGAATTGGCGGCGTCATGAGCCTTGAATTTTCGGGTGCGTTTCACCGGCTTCTGGTAAAGGCGGTGCATGCGTACCGATTCCACCGCCACCACGACGGTCTTGTCCATTTTGTCACCCACCACGCGACCGATCTTTGCCTTTCCTTCCACCCTCACTCACCCTCCTGCATCGATTGCAGCTCTCGCTCCCGAAGAATGGTCTTGAGCCGAGCAATAGTACGACGCACCTCAGCCAACCTCTGGTAGTTGGCCAATTGTTTGGTCGCCAGTTGAAACCGCAGCTTGAAAAGCTCCTCGTACGATTCCTTCAATTTGGTCTCCACCTCGTGGGAAGGAAGCTCCCTGACCTCTTTAATCTTCACTGGGCTCACCCACCCTCTCCGTGCTCTCCTGAGCCCGGGCCACAAACCTAGTGGCTAAAGGCAGCTTGTGAGAGGCCAGGCGCATGGCCTCCCGGGCCACCTCTTCCTTTATTCCACCGAGCTCGAAGAGCACCCGGCCGGGCTTGATCACCGCCACCCAATGGTCCGGGGCACCCTTGCCAGAGCCCATGCGTGTCTCCGCTGGCTTGGCGGTAACCGGCTTGTCCGGAAACACCCTGATCCAAACCTTGCCGCCCCGCTTGATGAAGTGCGTCATGGCGCGGCGGGCGGCCTCGATCTGGCGGCTGTCCAGCCAAGCGGCTTCCAGGGCCTGTAATCCGTACTCCCCGAAGGCCACGGCCGTGCCCCTGGTGGCCTGGCCCTTCATGCGGCCACGATGGGCCTTGCGATGCTTGACCCGTTTAGGCATCAACATATCTGTTTAGGAGAGAGACGAGGGCTGGCGGACCATGACCGCTCCTGGCCTCCTTGACCTCTCTTCCTTAACCTCCTCTTTCCGCGGTGCAACATCGCTACTCCACGGCCGGTGGTATGCTCTCGACCTTGGAGGCGAGCATCGGCGCCTTCTTGGGAGGCGGCAGGATGTCGCCCTTGTAGATCCAGGCCTTTATACCGATCCGACCGAAGGTCGTGTGCGCCTCGGTCTGCCCGAAATCGATGTCTGCCCGCAAGGTCTGCAGTGGAACCCGTCCCGCACGCTCCCACTCCCGGCGGCACATCTCGGCGCCCGCCAGGCGACCGGCCACCGTCACCTTGACCCCCTTGGCCCCCAGCTTCAAGGCCCGGGAAACGGCCTGCTTCATCGCCCGTTTGTAAGCCACCCGTTTCTCGATCTGCTCGGCCACGTTGCGGGCCACCAGGTAGGCATCCAGCTCGGGCTGCCGGATCTCATGGATATTGAGCCGCACCTTCTTTGCAGGCCTGCCCGGCGCATTGATCTCCGCCTCCAACATCTGCCGGAGAGCCTCCACCTTGGTGCCGCCCTTGCCGATCACAATGCCGGGTTTGGCAGTATGGATCGTCACCGATACCAGGTTGGCTGAGCGTTCGATCTCCACCTTGGAGACCCAAGCCTCCGCCAATTCCTGAAGGACCAGGCGCCGGAGATGCAGGTCCTCGTGCAAGAGCTCGGTATAACCCTTTTCCGCGAACCAGTGGGCCTGCCAGTCCTTGATCGTTCCCAGCCGAAAGCCAAAGGGATGGACCTTGCGTCCCAATTACCTGACCTCCTTCTCCGCCACCACCACCGTGATGTGGCTCGAGCGCTTGCGAATTGGATTGGCCCGGCCCCGCGCCCCGGGTCGCCACCGCTTCAAACTTGGCCCTTGATCGGCCAAGATGCTGGCGATGTAAAGGTCCTCCGCCGAAAGGTGGTTGTTCTGCTCGGCATTGGCCACAGCGGATTTCACGACCTTTTCCACCTCCTTGGCCGCAGCATTGGGGAGGTAGCGCAATATTGCCAGGGCCTCGCCCACTGGCTTGCCGCGCACGACAGCGGCCACCAAGCGCACCTTCCGTGGCGATAGACCGATATATCTGGCAACTGCCCTCACTTGCATAATGGATAACTCCTCACTGGTCCCGAAAAAACCGGGTATGCCTTACGCCTCTCCTGCCACATCTGATCCGCGCTCTACCCAGTTCACCACATCACGCCCTGGACGCTGGTGTCGGCGCCGTGGGCTGGGTGGTTCTCTCCACCCGAGCGCTGTGCCCCCGGTAAGTCCTGGTGAGGGCGAACTCCCCCAGCTTGTGGCCCACCATGTTCTCGGTGATGTATATAGGCACATGACGCCGCCCGTCGTGGACGCCGATGGTGTGACCAACCATCTGGGGGAAGATGGTGCTGTCTCTAGACCAGGTTTTTATCACCCGCTTCTCCCCGCTCCTGTTCATGGCCTCGATCCGGCCCAGAAGCCGCTTGTCCACATAGGGACCTTTCTTGATCGATCTGGACACCGCCGTCTCCTCCTGGGAAATCCTTTCCTAGTAAAAGAAAACCCCGGCGCCTGGCGCCGAGCGCCACGCCTACTTTCGCCTCTTGACGATCATCTTGTCGCTGACCTTGTTGCGCCGCGTCTTGTATCCAAACGCAGGTCTGCCCCATGGGGTCTTAGGGCCGGGCATTCCCACCGGAGCCTTCCCCTCACCGCCGCCGTGAGGGTGATCCCGGGGGGTCATGGCCGAACCGCGCACGGCTGGGCGCTTCCCCAGCCAGCGGCTGCGTCCTGCCTTGCCCAGGCTGCGGTTCTCGTGATCCAGATTCGCAATCTGGCCGACGCTAGCAGTACAGGTCTGATGGACACGCCGC
The DNA here is from genome assembly GCA_040754915.1 of Chloroflexota bacterium. Taxonomy (GTDB): domain Bacteria; phylum Chloroflexota; class DTOL01; order DTOL01; family JACQYG01; genus JACQYG01. The sequence continues at coordinate 3,437 of JBFMCB010000169.1, forward strand.
ACCTCGCCGGAGGGCAGCCTGACCTGAGCATACTCGCCCTCCTTGGCCATGAGCTGCGCCGAGGCGCCGGCCGAGCGGACCAACTGCCCGCCCTTGCCCGGTGTGAGCTCGATGTTGTGAATCTGGGTGCCCACCGGTATGCTGCCGATAGGCAGGGTATTGCCAACGCTCACCTCGGCCATGGGCCCGGACATGACCTTTGTGCCCACCTGAAGCCCCACTGGGGCCAGGATGTACCGTTTCTCGCCATCAGCGTAGGTGACGAGGGCGATGCGTGCCGACCGATTGGGGTCGTACTCGATGGCCGTCACCTTACCCGGGACGCCAACTTTGTCTCTCCTGAAGTCCACCAAGCGATAAAACTGCTTGTGGCCGCCGCCCCGGTGGCGGACGGTGACCCGCCCTTGAAAGTTACGCCCCCCGGCCCTCCGCTGGGGCACCAGGAGAGACTTCTCCGGCTTCTCCCTGGTCACTTCATCGAACGTAGGCCCCATCAACCAGCGACGGCCGGGAGAAGTCGGTTTATAGGTCTTTAATGCCATAGCTCACCTCGCTTGTCACCCATCACACTCCCTCAAAGAACTCGATCTTCTGGCCCTCCTGGATGGTCACCACCGCTTTCTTCCAGGGCGAAGTCATGCCACGATGGCGGCCCAGACGCCTCTCTTTGCCGGGCACTCTACTGGTATTCACGGCCACCACCTTTACGCCCTTGAAGGCAGCCTCTACCGCCTGTTTGATCTGGATTTTGTTGGCGCCCAGAGCGACCTCAAAGGTGTATTTGTTTTGACTCGCTTGCCCGGTGACCTTTTCGGTGACCACCGGGCGTCTCAGGATCTGCAAGACCTCCATCTTCCGAACCGATGCCCCCTTCCGCCGGCCTCCAACGAGCTTCTGTACTAGTAGAAGGGCCCGACCAGAGCCCACTCGACAGCTAGGCCTGGCCCCAGGTCTGCCTTATCATTTCCAACGCATTCACCGGCAATACGATGTACTCGTGCCGGAGGATGTCCACCACGTTCAAGCTGGTCGCTGGCACTACCTTCACCCCGGGGAGGTTGCGGGCCGCTCTCTGAACCGTCACGTCTGGTCCCCCCAGGACGATCAGCGCGGAGGATCTCACTGCCAGCCGCTGCAGCAGCGCCAACATCTCCCTGGTCTTCGCCGCCGGCAGGCTCAGTTCGCTGAGCAGGATCAGTTGTTCGTCCCTGGCCTTGGCCGACAGCGCTGCTGCCAGGGCCAGCCGCCGCGCCTTTTTCGGCATTCCCTTCGCATAGCTCCGAGGTGTAGGGCCGAAGACCACGCCGCCGCCCTTCCAGTGTGGCGCCCGGTTGGATCCCTGCCGTGCCCGGCCGGTTCCCTTCTCGCGCCAGGGCTTGGCCCCGCCGCCGCTCACCTCTCCCCGGGCCTTCACATCGGCAGTGCCCAGGCGGGCGTTGGCCAACTGGCGGGTCACGGCCAGATGTACCACTGCAGTTTCCGCGGCGACGCCGAACAGCTCTTCGTCCAGCTCGACGTTGTCCACCACCTCGCCGGCCACGTTGTATACCGCAGCTTGTAACACCTCAATGCCCCCCCGTAGACTTGACCGCCGCCTTTATCAGAACCAGGCCATTGGTGCCCCCGGGCACTGTCCCCTTCACCAGGAGAAGGTTGCGCTCCAGGTCCGCTTGAACCACCTGCAAGTTCTGAACCGTCACCCGCTCAGCGCCCATGCGCCCCGCCATGCGTTTACCCTTAGGTATGCGCCCCGGCGTAGTGCCCGAGCTTATGGCCCCGGGAGCCCGATGGCGATCGGACTGCCCGTGGGTACGCGGGCCGCCGGCGAAGTGGTGTCGCTTAACCACGCCAGCGAAGCCCTTTCCTTTGGAAAGGCCGGTGACGTCCACCAGCTCGCCCGGCTTGAACACGCTCACATCCACCTTGCCGCCTAGCTGATAGCCCTCGGCCTGGTCTACCCTGAGTTCCCGCAAGTACCTGAGTGCCGGCAGCTTGCCCAGGTGACCTCTCTCTGGCTTGGTCAGCCTCTTGGCCAGGCCGAAGCCCAGCTGCACTGCATCGTAGCCGTCGGTCGCCTTAGTCTTCACCTGAGTGATCACACAGGGACCGGCCTCGATGACCGTGACCGGGACCGCCTCTCCGGTATCAGAGAAAACCTGAGTCATCCCTAGCTTTTTGCCTAATAATCCTCGTATCATAGTCCCAGGGAATAGGGGTTAGGGCTTAGAGATTAGGGCCTCAACCCTTAACCCTCAACCCATGACCCGTAACCCTCTGCCCCCTTTTAGAGCTTTATCTCGATATCCACGCCAGCGGGCAGGCTGAGCCGCATGAGGGCATCGATGGTCCTGGGGCTCGGCTCCAACACGTCGATGAGCCGCTTATGTGTTCGCATCTCGAATTGTTCCCGCGAATCCTTGTCGATAAACGGTGACCGGATAACGCAGAACTTCTCGATCCGCGTGGGTAGCGGCACCGGCCCGCTCACCTGAGCACCAGTCCTCTCCGCCGTCTCCACTATCTGCACCGCCGACTGATCCAGCAATCGGTGATCGTACGCCTTCAGGCGAATCCTGATCCTCTGCTTGGCCACTACGTGTCAGGGGTTAGGGGACATGGGTTTATCCCTTAACCCCTCTCCTCCTAATCAATGATCTTGGTGATGACCCCAGCGCCCACCGTCCGACTACCCTCCCTGATCGCAAACCGCAAACCCTCCTCCAACGCCACCGGCACAATCAGGTTGATATCCATCCGCACATTGTCCCCAGGCATCACCATCTCCACCCCAGAAGGCAACTGCACCGCACCCGTCACATCCGTCGTCCGAATGTAAAACTGCGGCCGATACCCATTGAAAAACGGCGTGTGCCGCCCACCCTCCTCCTTGGTCAAAACATAAACCTCGGCACCGAAACGGGTGTGCGGCCGGATGC
>JBFMCB010000170.1:0-6325 GCA_040754915.1 Chloroflexota bacterium
GTCGAAAATCGACGGCGCGTCGCTTCTCGGCATCTACCGTTGGATCATGTTCCCGATCTCGATGCCCGGTTTCGTGGTAGCGTTGATCTGGCAGTTCACCTCCATCTGGAATGATTTCCTGTTCGGCGTGGTGGTCACCCCTAACCCTGCCGTCCAGCCGGTCACCGTGACGCTCAACAACCTGGCTGGCAGTTATATTGTCGAATGGAATGTGCAAATGGCGGGGGCGCTATTGGCGGCCTTGCCCACATTGCTGGTGTACATCTTCCTGGGCCGGTACTTCATGCGCGGGCTCTTGGCCGGATCGCTGAAGGGGTAGATGGTCTCGGTAGGGGGTTAAGGCCCCATCGGTGGTTGCCGGGAATGGCTTCAGGACGAAGCTTACTTTGCCAATAAACAAGCCGCCGCTGGGATTCATCACCAGCGGTTATTTGTTGTGCTAAGGGAAGTGTCTGTTTCTGCTTGCCACGCGCTACCCTCGCTGGTTATAATGCTCATCGGCTTTCTTTGCTGGTAAAGAATCCAAGGAGAGGCGTGATGGACTCTTTTGATGCATATCTCAACGGAGTGTCCCAATTGCTGTTGCAGCTTCCTCGGGGTGACATCGTCCAGGTGATCGATGTCCTGGAGCGGGCCCGGGCAGAGGGGCGGCGGGTGTTTGTCTTTGGCAATGGCGGCAGCGCGGCGACGGCAGCGCACCTCGTCTGCGACTTGGTCAAAAACACGATCCAAAAGGGCAAGCCTCGTTTCAGGGCGATTTCCCTCAACGATAACATGTCGACTATCTCAGCTTACGCCAACGACTGCGGCTACGAGACGGTCTTCGCGGAGCCACTGGCCTCCCTTGCCGAGCCGGGCGAGGTGGCCATCGGCATCTCGGCCAGCGGCAACTCGGCCAACGTGCTGCGGGCGATGGACGTGGCCCGGGAACACGGGCTGGTCAGGATCGGCTTCACGGGCTACGAGGGGGGGAAGCTCAAGGACAAGGTCGACGTGTGCGTGATCGTGCCCTCTGAGGACATGCAGCAGATCGAGGATGCTCACCTGGTGATAGCGCATGTGATCTTCCGGGCACTGTGTCCGGGGTCCGTTCGAACCTGAGGAAGTAGGCCCTTTGCTAGTAAAGAAGTCCGAGGAGTGAGGCATCCTATAAGTGTGCACACTTGAGAATTCACCGTCCTTCACTTGTAGGGGCAAGCCCTGTGCCTGTCCGGGGAGAGGAGCAAGATGAAACAGCCCATGCGCGTGGGAGTGATCGGCACCGGCTGGTGGGCCGACCTGGAGCATCTGCCGGGCCTCAGATCCAGGCCGGACGTAGAGGTTGTGGCGCTGTGCGGCCGGGATCCCGAGCGGGCGAAGGCCCTGGCGGGCAAGCACCACGTCACTAACGTCTACACCGATTGGCAGGAAATGATCGCTCGGGCCGAGATGGACGCCTTGGTGATTTGCACACCGAACGTCCTGCACCGTCCGCAAGCCCTGGCCGCATTATCTAGGGGGCTGTACGTGATCTGCGAGAAGCCGCTGGCGATGAACCTGGCAGAGGCGCGCGAGATGGTGGCTGCCGCCCGGGCCGCGCGGCGCCGGACCCTAACCTTCTTCACCCACCGCACCATTGCCGCGGCGACGTACATCAAACAGCTAATCGAAAATGGGTTTCTGGGCAACCCATCGCTGGTCATTGCTCAGTACTTCTCGGCGTCTCACCTGGATCCCAACCGGCCGATTGTCTGGCGTATGCTCAAGGATCAGGCCGGGAGCGGGGCGCTGGGTGACATCGGCTCGCACGTGATTGATCTGGTGCGCTGGTGGCTGGGCGATTTTGCGCGCGTGTGCGGCGCGCTACGCACGTTTGTGAGTGACCGGCCAAGGGCCGTGGGCGCGGTCGAGCGTGCGGCAGTGACGGCCGACGACGCGGCCGTGTTTCAAGCCGATCTAGCCTGTGGGGCTCAGGCGGTGTTCATGGCCGGCAAGACAGCGGCCGGCCGCAGCAACTATCAGCGCGTCGAGTTGCACGGCAGCCGAGGTTCGTTGATCTACGAAACGGAGCCTGGCTTTGACCCCACCTGGGAAGGGCGTGTCTACGCCGGATGGGCGGGCGCGTTTGGCGTCAATCCATTGGCGATTCCGGCAGAGCTGTCGGCGGGGCTGGCCACAGAGGATCCCCAGGCTAACCGGAACGAGGCCTTCAGGCGGTTGACCGACCCATTCTTTGCCGCCGTGCGCGGGCAAGCAGGGGTCGAGGTTCGGCCTGACTTTGCGGACGGGGCCGCCGTGCAAGCGGTACTAGATGCGGTGTCCGAGGCATCTGCATCGCGAGGCTGGGTGGACGTCGCCGCTGCGGTGTGATCTTGCTCCTTACGTTGCCAGGCGCCTTCGCAGGATGAATCCTTAACAAACGGGGCAAGATTTTTTGCCGCAGAATCCGCTAAGGGCGCAAGTTGATCCTCCCGTAGGACAAGTTGCCAACTTGTCCCGCCAACCTGGGGGAGGATCGGCAACGCACTCCCTGCGGTGAGCGCTCTCGTCGATTTGAGGTGAAGCTTCGTTAGTAGGAGAGTAGTGAAACATCCTGAGACGCCGGGCGCATTCCTCGGTGGACACGGTTTAGGGGACGAGCAGTTGCCAGGGACCATGGCGGTACGTCAGGGACTTCTTTTGGCCTTGGATTTCGGGGGCACTAAGCTCACCGCCGCCCTGGCAGCGGCCGGCCAGCGGCAGTGGCGGGCACATACCCACGTTATGTCGCCACCTGGCGCGGACGCACGTTCCGACCTAGAAACGATGCTGTCGCTCGCCCGGGAATTGCTAGCAGATGCAGACGGCACGCTGGCTGCCGTGGGCGTGAGTTTCGGCGGGCCGGTAGACGCGGCCACGGGCTTGGTGCGATTGTCCCATCACGTCCCCGGCTGGGAGGACACGCCGCTGCGCGACATGCTGCAAGCGGAGCTAGGCGCCCCGGTCAGTGTGGACAACGATGCTAATGCCGCCGCTCTGGGCGAGTGGCGCTTTGGCGCAGGACAGGGGTGCGATAGCCTGCTATACGTCACCGTGAGCACGGGCATCGGCGGGGGGTGGATCCTGCACGGGCGGCGGTATCGCGGCGCGGACGGGCTGGCTGGCGAGATCGGCCACATCGTCATCCAGCCCGGCGGACCGCCGTGCGCCTGCGGGCGGCGCGGTTGCCTGGAGGCGATCGCCTGTGGCCCAGCCATGGCCCGGCGCGCCCGGGAACTCCTGGCGCTGGAGCCCCACTCGGGTGCTGTGCTGCGCGCCCTGGCCAGCGGCGACATAGAACGGGTCACTGCCGAGCACATCAGCCGGGCGGCCAACAACGGCGATGCCCTGGCCTGCCAGGTGTTGGACGAGGCCGCCCAGGCCCTGGGCTTGGGGATCGGCACTGCCATCGCTTTGATCAATCCCCAGCGCGTGGTTCTGGGCGGCGGCGTGGCCAAGTCTGGCCAGAGATATTTTGAAACCGTACGGGCGGCGGCCCGGGCCAGCGTATTGCCGGGGATGAGGGTGGACATCGTCCCCGCGGCCCAGGGCGACGACGCCCCGCTGTGGGGTGCTATTGCCCTGGCGGAGGAGTTGCTGTCAACTCCGATGGAGGGAAGAAGTTGAACAAAGTCAACGATTTCGTTACTGGAGATTAGCCAATGCCATATCTGAATGGCACCAGCATCGAGATCATCCGGCCGGACATCCAGCGTGGACGCATCCGCTACGCGCTGTTTGACTTCGACGGCACCCTGTCGCTGATCCGCGAAGGCTGGCAGCAGGTGATGATCCCGATGATGGTGGAAATCCTGTTGCAAACTCCCGCTCACGAGAGCGAGGCCGAGCTGCACGCCTTAGTCACCGAGTACGTGGAACAATCAACAGGGATACAGACCATCTATCAGATGATCCGATTGGGCCAGGAGGTTGCCAAGCGTGGCGGGCAGCCCGCCGACCCACTGGAGTACAAGCGGAGGTATCACCACCGGCTGTGGGAGCGCATCAAGGGACGGGTGGTGGCGCTCAAGGCAGGGCAGGCCTCCCCGGACGAGCTGATGGTGCCCGGCTCGCTGGCAATGCTCAAAGCCCTGCGGGCTTGGGGCTTGACCTGCTATTTGGCCTCAGGCACTGACGAGGCCTACGTGTTGGACGAAGCGACGGCGTTGGGGCTCTTGCCATATTTCGCCGGCATCTACGGCGCCCTTGATGATTACAAGAGTTTCTCGAAAAGGATGGTCATCGATCGCATTGTGCAGGAGAATCACCTGAGGGGAAGCGAATTCGTGGCCTTTGGCGACGGATATGTGGAGATCGAGAATGCTAAGGCCGTCGGAGGGATTGCCATTGGTGTGGCCTCGAACGAGGCCGCCCGCTCTGGCATCGACGCGTGGAAGCGCCACCGGCTGATCCAGGCCGGGGCCGACCTTATCATCCCGGACTTTCGGGAGCACGAGCGCCTGGTTGCTTACTTGTTCGCGGAGAATTGACCATGCCGTATCCGGTCTTCGATCGTAGCCGCCTGGAGATCAAGCCGCTCGCTGAGCGCGACCACGGCATGACGCTGGACGACTTACTGGGGCTCGCCGACCCGATCCCACCGTTCGACGATCCAGCGCTGTCGCAGGTGGCCGAACGCGTGGCGCGGGCGCATCGAGCCCGCGGGCAGGTGATCCTGATGATGGGCGCCCACGTTATTAAATGTGGCCTGTCGCGTTTCGTCATCGACCTGATGGAACGGGGCGTGATCACCCATGTGGGGATGAACGGCGCGGGGCCGATCCACGACTTCGAGCTGGCGCTGATCGGCGCAACGACCGAAAGCGTGGCGCGCTACATCACCCAGGGGCAGTTTGGCCTATGGCGGGAGACCGGTCGCATCAATGATGCCATCGCCGCCGGTGCTCGGGACGGGCTGGGGCTGGGCGAAGCGATCGGCCGGATGATCGAAGGGGAAGGGTTCCCGCACCGTGAAGCGAGCATCCTGGCTGCCGGCTGCCGGCTACGAGTGCCGGTAACGGTGCACGTCGGCATCGGCTACGACATCATCCACGAGCATCCCAATTGCGATGGGGCAGCCTTGGGCGCAACGTCCTACCGCGACTTCCTGACCCTGGCCGAGACGGTCACCCACCTGCAGGGCGGGGTGCTCTTGAACTTCGGCACGGCGGTGATGGGGCCAGAGGTGTACCTCAAGGCGCTTTCCATGGCGCGCAACGTGGCGCGACAGGAAGGACGGCGGATCAACGAGTTCACCACGGCGGTGTTCGACCTGCAAGACCTGGGACCGGACGTGCATCACGAAGCGCCCAAGACGGAGGCCCAGTACTACTTCCGCCCACTCAAGACGATCCTGGTCCGTACGGTGCAAGATGGCGGTGAGAGCTTCTATATCCGGGGGCCGCACCAGGCTACGTTTCCGAATCTCTGGCGTCAGGTGATCGCGTTATTGGCAGACGAGTGACAGATTATGGACGCCCAACGACTAGAGGCTATCCTCGCTCGCTTTCCGGCCATCACTGTCCTGGTGATAGGCGACTACTTTCTGGACAAGTATCTCATCATAGACCGGCGCCTGAGTGAAGTCTCGCTGGAGACAGGGCTGGAGGCCTTCCAGGTAGTGGAGGTGCGCCCAAGCCCAGGCGCGGCGGGGACCGTGGCCTCCAACCTGCGCGCGCTGGGCGTGGGCGTGGTGGCGCTGGGCGTGATCGGCGACGATGGGGAGGGTTATGAGCTGAAGCGTGGGCTGGAAATGATGGGTGTAGATACCGAGCCATTAGTCCAGGTCCCCGACCTCTTGACCCCTACCTACACCAAGCCGCTGCTGCGGGAAGCGGACGGTCGCATGCACGAACTCAACCGGCTGGATATCGTGAACCGCGCCCCACTGCTTCCAGAGATCGAAGACGCCATAATCTCGCGGCTGCGCCAGGTCATCGAACGCGTACAGGGCGTCATCGTCGCCGACCAGGTGCGGGCGCAAAACTGCGGCGTCGTCACCGACCGCGTGCGCCATGAGATCGCCGGGCTGGCCCATACACACCCCGAGGTGATCTTCGCCGCAGATTCCCGGGAGAGGATCGGCTTGTTTCGCCACGTCATCCTCAAGCCCAATGCCCGGGAGGCCATGAGGGCTGTGCGCCCCAACCGCCAGAGCGAGGCCACCCGGGTTGAGGCCGAGGAATGTGGGGCTGAGTTGTATCGGCAGTGCGGCCGGCCGGTGTTCGTAACTCTGGGGCTGGATGGTGTCCTGGTCTGTGACGATCACGGTTGCCAGCACGTGCCTGCGGTGCCGATCGCTGGACCCATCGACATCGTGGGCGCAGGA
>JBFMCB010000171.1:0-6285 GCA_040754915.1 Chloroflexota bacterium
GTGCCGCCCCGGGGATTCGGAGGCTTCTACTTGGCGATGGCCGGTGACATGTTCGTCTGGGGGCTGGGGCCGGTCATCCTCTTCGGGCTCTTGACCCGCACCTATGGCTTTACCACCGCCCAGTTAGGGATAATGTCTAGCCTCTCGTCACTGTCCTGGACGGTTTCGCAGCTTCCCTTGGGCAAACTGATGGACCGCTACGGCTACAAACCGTTCTTGATCCTCTCCGAGATCATTGGCCTTCTGGTCATTGGGATGTGGCTGGCCTTCCGCAGCCTGGAGGCCTTTGCGGCTTCCTATGTACTTTACGGCCTGGTTGCGGCCACTTGGGGGCCGGCCATGCTGGCCCTGCTGGCCAACAGCGTCTCCGACGAAGAGAGGGCCCAAGCGATGGGAACCATCTTCGCCTTCCGGGGGCTGTTGGCCTTCCCCGCTCCCTATATCGGTGGCCTGTTATACGACCTGGCAGGCTTTCACGCCCCTCTCTTCGCCAGCTTCCTGGGGGTGATGGCTGTGACCGTAGCTATCGCCTTCTTGGTGAGGGAACCACCGAGGTAGGTTTAGGCGTAATAAAGTCGTCCTGAGGAGGCCTAATAATTGCCCTCAAAACTCTTCCAAGCCCGCCGAAGGTGCCCCCGCCACTGCTTGGCTGTTTCGACCGGGGGAGGCTTATACTGGGGTCTATCCTGATGTCCCGGAGTTCAACCCCGGGACATCAGGAAGGCAATAGCCCTTGAGCCTCTGGCGAGTTTTGTCCAATCCCCGGGCATTCCCAGCCGTGATAGTGATTGCGCTTGGTTGACTCAGGTTGTATAATTGTCCCCAACGCGCTGGATCAGAGGGTCGGGAACAGGGGATAGGCAAGGCTGTCTGCTATTCATAACCCATTGCTGGCTTGCACCCGAGGAGATAATGCTCGCCAAGGTCAATAGCTGCGCGGTCATCGGGCTCCAGGGCGCTTTAGTCGAGGTGGAGGTGGACATCTCCCCGGGCCTCCCCTCCTTCACCATCGTGGGCCTGCCCGACACGGCGGTGCAGGAGTCCAAGGAGCGGGTGCGGGCAGCCATTCGCAACTCTGGCTGCCTCTTCCCCGGCACCCGCATCACCGTGAATCTGGCCCCCGCCGACCTCAAAAAGGAAGGCCCCAGCTACGACCTGCCCATAGCCATCGGCATACTCCTGGCCTCAGAACAGGTGCTATTGGACTCGAAGCCCACCATCTTCCTGGGCGAGCTCTCCCTGGACGGGGATCTGCGCCACACCAACGGCATCCTGCCCATGGTCTCCCTGGCCAAGGAGAAGGGCATGGAGACCATCTTCGTCCCCTCCGCCGACGCCAAAGAGGCCTCCCTGGTCCACGGCGTGCGCATCGTGCCGGCGGGAAGCCTGGCCCATCTGGTATTGCACCTGAGGGGCGACAAGGTCATAGCCCCCGCCGAGCCCCCCCAGGTGGAGATCACCGGCGATGCCGAGGGCTACGTGGATTTCTCCCTGATCAAGGGGCAGGAGCACGTGAAGCGGGCTATGGAGGTGGCGGCGGCCGGCGGCCACAACGCCCTGATGGTGGGGCCGCCAGGGGCCGGCAAGACCCTCATCGCCCGCTCCATGCCCTCCATCCTGCCCCGGATGACCGTGGACGAGGCCCTGGAGGTGACCAAGGTCTACAGTGTCTCCGGGCTTTTGCCCTCCGACGTGCCACTGATCACCCGGCGGCCCTTCCGCTCGCCTCACCACACCGTCAGCCATGCCGGGCTGGTGGGCGGCGGCCAGTGGCCCCGGCCCGGGGAGATCTCCCTGGCCCACCGGGGGGTGCTCTTCATGGACGAGTTGCCGGAGTTCGGCCGGAATGTCCTGGAGGTCCTGCGCCAGCCCCTGGAGGACAAGGTGGTCACCATCTCCCGGGCCCAGGGGACAGTGACCTTTCCGGCCAATTTCATGCTGGTGGCGGCCATGAACCCCTGTCCGTGTGGGTACTACGGCGATCCAGTCAAAGAATGCCACTGCACGCCGGCCACGATCGGCCGATATGCCAAGCGCATCTCCGGTCCCCTCCTGGACCGCATTGACATCCACGTGGAGGTCCCCCGCATCGAGTACGACAAGCTCTCCAGCGACCGGCCAGGAGAGCCCTCCTCCGCCCTGCGGACCCGGGTGGAGGCAGCCCGGACGGTGCAGCGGGAACGTTTCCAGGGCACCAGGCTCACCTGCAACGCCGACATGGGGCCAAAGGAGATCAAGGAGTTCTGCCCGGTTGACCCGGCCGGCCACGGCCTCCTCCGGGCGGCCATGAATCAACTGCACCTCTCTGCCCGGGCCTTCCACCGGATCCTAAAGCTGGCCCGCACCATCGCCGACCTGGCGGGGTCAGCGCGGATAGAACCGCAGCACCTGGCGGAGGCAATACAGTATCGGCCAAGGCAGCAGGTATGACTCTACTGAAAGAACTCAGATTTAACCGCAGCGCGCGGAGTGTGCTGTTTTTCCTGGTTTTTCTCTGCGTTCTCAGCGTTCTCCGCGGTGAGAAAACAGCCGGAGCGACCTTTTTTCAGTGGAGTCAGGTATGAGTTTGTGAAAAGTGAAAGAGACAGCTTGTAGCCTCCACATCCTGAGGTGGCAGGATCAACTTAAGAGCAGGGCTCACCGCACATGAGCGAAGCCTTTGAGGCCATCATCCTCATCGGCCGTCCGGCGGCAGGCAAGAGCGAGGTCATCGACTACCTGAAGAAGCTGCCACAAGAGGAGCGCCGCCAACGCCTGCACATCGGCCCTTTTGAGGAAATCGACGACTTTGTCTTCGTGTGGCAGGCCTTCGAAGAGGATGACATCCTTTCGAAACTGGGCCAAAGGCGACATTTCACCACCCCCGACTACTTCTTCCAAGAACCGTGGCCCTGGAATTTCTTCATCGAGAGAATTAATCTAGAGTTCGCCAAACGGCTGGCCCGCAACCCAAATCATACCAAAGAAAACACGGTCATCGTCGAGTTTGCCCGGGGCGGTGACCACGGCTACCAGGAGGCCTTCTCCTGCCTCTCCGACGAGATATTGAGACTTGCCGCCATCGTCTACGTCCACGTGTCATATGAGGAGTCACTGCGCAAAAACCGGCGACGCCAGCGGCCGGGGATGGCCGATTCGATCCTCTACCACTCCCTGCCGGATAAAAAGATGGAGTGCTACTACAAGACCGACGACTGGGAGAAGCTATCCGGCGGCAGGCCTGAAGGCTGGATCGAGATCAAGGGTCACCCGCTGCCCTTTGTGGTTTTTGTTAACGAACCGGAAAAGACCGACGACCCGGCCAAGCTCGGCCCGGCACTGGAGGAAGTGTTCGGCCGGCTCTGGCAGCTTTGGGCCGAGCCTGGAACGGCTGCCCGGCGCCTGGGAACCGCTCCTCCAACAACCTCCTGAGAACAAGCAAATCCGCAGGAGTCGTGCTATGACGAACGTCTACCTCGTGGAAGCCGTCCGCACCCCAATCGGCCGGCGAAAGGGCCTCCTGAGCCAGGTGCATCCGGTGAACCTGGCGGCAGAGGTCCTCAAAGAAACGGTGCGCCGGGCCGGCGTAGAGCCGGTAGCCATAGAGGACGTGGTCATGGGCTGCGTGGCCCAAACCGGCGAGCAGGGGGCCAACATCGGCCGCCTGGCGGTGCTCCAGGCCGGCTTCCCGGTCGAGGTCTCTGCCGTCAGCGTGAACCGCATGTGCGGCTCCAGCCAGCAGGCCCTCCACTTCGCCGCCCAGGCCATCGCTGCCAGGGACATGGACCTGGTCATCGCCGCTGGCGTGGAGAGCATGACCAGGGTGCCCCTGGGCTCTGACTGGCCGGCGGAGTGGCCCCGGGATTTTCCCTATGCTCTGGTGTCCCAGGGCATCTCCGCCGAGATGATGGCGGAGAAATGGGGCCTGAGCCGGGAGGAACTCGACGATTTCAGCCTAGAGAGCCACCTGCGGGCGGCCAGAGCCACGAGCGAGGCACGCTTCCAGCGAGAGGTCATGCCCCTGGAGGTGGAGTTTGGCAGCGCCCGCCAGACGGTCGCCGTGGACGAGGGTATCCGCTTCAATCCGGACCGGGCCAAAATGGCCGAGCTCAAACCGGCCTTCAAGGAGGACGGCGTCATCACCGCTGCCAACTCCAGCCAGATCTCCGACGGCGCCGCGGCGGTGCTCCTGGCCTCCCAGGCCGCCCTGGACCGCTACGGGCTCAAGGCCCGGGCCCGGATAGTAGCCCGTTCGGTAGTGGGGGCGGACCCCGTGCTGATGCTGGCCGGGCCCATCCCGGCCACCGCCAAGGTGCTGAAGCGCGCCGGGCTTACCCAGAGCGACATCGCCCTCTTCGAGGTCAACGAGGCCTTCGCCTCGGTGGTCCTGGCCTGGCAGAAGGAGACCGGCGTGGAGTTCGATCGGGTGAACGTGAACGGCGGGGCCATCGCCCTGGGGCACCCCATTGGCTGTTCCGGCGCCCGGCTCATGGCTACGCTGTTGCACGAGCTGGAGCGCCGCCAGGGGCGCTACGGCCTGCAGACCATGTGCATCGGCCACGGCATGGCCACCGCCACCATCATCGAGCGGTTGGGCCAGTAAAACCTTAGAAACCAGGTTTCTGCCCGGGGCAGCGACAAGAAACCTGGTTTCTAAACTCAGGGAGGAGTTGTATGGACATCAGGAACATTAGTGTAGTGGGCGCCGGGCTCATGGGCCACGGCATCGCCCAAGTCTGCGCGGCGGCCGGCTTCCTGGTCATGCTCGTCGACATCAACGACGAAGTGCTGGGACGCGCCCTGGGCCGCATCGACTCCAGCCTGGCCCGGCTGGTGAAGGCGGGCAAGCTGGACGAGGCCGGCGCCGCGGCGATCAAAAAGCGCATTACCACCACCACGGATTTGAAAGCCGCCGCCAGTGGCGCCGACCTGGTCATCGAGGCCGTGCCGGAGCGCTTGGAACTGAAGCGCGAGCTCTTCGCCGAGCTGGACCGCCTCGCCCCGGCCCAGGCCATCCTGGCCACCAATACCTCGGAGCTCAGCGTCACCGCCATCGCTGCGGCCACTGGCCGGCCAGAAAAGGTCGTCGGCATGCACTGGTTCAATCCACCGGTCTTGATGCGGCTCATCGAGATCGTAAACGGCGTGGACACCTCCCCCCAGACCACTGCCGCGATCCAGGCCCTCTCGGCGCGGCTGGGCAAGGAGACGGTGGTAGTCCAGGACCGCCAGGGCTTCATCACCACCCGGGCCCTGGGCGCCTTCCTGGCGGAGTGTGTCCGCATGCTGGAGGAGGGCGTGGCCGCCCCGGAAGATATCGACAAGGCCATCAAGCTGGGGTTGAACCACCCCATGGGTCCTCTAGAGCTGGCCGACTACACCGGGCTGGACACCATCGCCTTTGTCTGTGAAGGCCTGACCCACGCCTATGGCGACCGGTTTCGGGCGCCTCAGACCCTGGTCAAGCTGGTAGAGGCCGGCCACCTGGGTCGTAAGACCGGCCGCGGCTTCTACACCTACGAAAAGGCAACTTAAGACCGTGAGTACCGCGAAAGGTGAGGTTTTCTCGGCACATGCGGGCGATGCTCCTAAGCCAGCCCAGGCCAATTGAGGAGAGCCCACTGGAACCAGTGGAGCTTCCCAGGCCCGTCCCAGGGCCCAATGAGATCTTACTCCGAGTCCGGGCCTGCGGCATCTGCCACACCGACCTGCACACGATAGAAGGCGACATCCCTTTGCCAAAGCTTCCGGTCATCCCCGGCCACCAGATCGTCGGAGTGGTGGAAGAGAAAGGGGAAAAGGTCACCCGGTTTCGCCCGGGGGAACGGGTCGGGGTGCCGTGGCTCTATTCCACGTGCGGGGTCTGTGACTACTGCCGCCGTGACCGGGAGAACCTCTGCGATTCGGCGCGCTTTACCGGGTATCACTTGGACGGAGGGTATGCTGAGTACACAGCGGTGCCGGGGGATTTCGCCCATCACATGCCAGAGCGATTCTCGGACAGCCAGGCGGCACCTCTCCTCTGCGCTGGCGTCATCGGCTACCGGGCCCTGCGGCGGAGCGAGGTCCCGAGGGGTGGGCGATTGGGCCTCTATGGGTTCGGGGCTTCGGCCCACATCGCCATCCAGGTGGCCCTCCACTGGGGCTGCCAGGTATACGTCTTCACCAGGAGCCAGGAGCACCGGGGGCTGGCGCGACAATTGGGGGCGGCCTGGGTGGGAGGAGCCGAGGAGGAACCTCCTTCCAGGCTGGATAGCGCCGTCATCTTCGCTCCGGCCGGGAGCCTGGTGCCAGAGGCCCTGCGCG
>JBFMCB010000172.1:0-6254 GCA_040754915.1 Chloroflexota bacterium
CGCTGTGGCCAGGTAGCTGCTCCATGGCCACCCCTTTGCCTCTTCTACCACCTTCGCCCGCACGGGGTTCAAGACCACGTACCGGCAGAGTTCGAGGAGGTAGCTTTCCTTATCGACGAGGATGGCCCTGAAAGAGACGGCCGGGCTTGTGGTGCCTGCGGTTGTATCCCTGGGTATAGATGCCGCCCAGCTGGCGCATTCCCATGGAGAGATTGGCGTCTGGGGTCTCGATCAAGAGGTGGCAGTGATCGTCCATGAGGCAGTAGGCATGGCAAAGCCAGTTGTATCCTTTGACCACAGAATCCAGGACGGAGAGGAAGCCCTCTCGGTCCTGGTCGTCGGCGAAGACCTTGCTTCGTGCATCGCCTCGCGAGGTCACATGGTAGACGGCCCCCGGATATTCTATTCGTAACGGTCTGGCCATAGACGGAGCATAGCAGCGAATACCTTATATTTCAAGACCTGACCCCCTTACCGTCCCACGGTTAGAGAGCTACGCTTTTTGGCCAGGGATCTTGGACAGAAGTTCCCCAGAGCTTACCAATGTAATCAATAGAGAAAACATCTTGCAACGCGTGTAACCAATAGGCGCCTCGATCAGAAAGAACGACTTTGTCCCCCTCATCTTTCAAGAATCCCATGAAGGAAAGCAGTCTGATGTAGCTCCCATAGACTTTGTCCAAGTCTTTTCCGAAACGCAAGTCAAATTCGCTTTTGTTGATTCTGGTCTCATAGATCCTCCAGTAAACCCAGCCTGCCATTTGCATTTGTTCTGACAACTCTAGTGATAAGGCAATCGGCAGTTTTCCGTTTTCGAGTACCCAGATATATTCTTGAACATTAAAAGTATTGAGATAGAAAACATCCTTGAGGTAAGAACCACCACTTGCACCAAGACCGATATACAGGGGAACCGTTACAGAGCAATACTTGGGAATTCCTGCTCTCGTGAACGCCCACACAGAGGTCCTCTCAAAGCCCGCACCGTAAAAGATTTCTTCTAGGGCACGGAGCATCTGTCGTCTTTTGAAGATACCAGGCCTCTTGGAGTTGCTTCTCTTGCGGATCTCGGCCCATCGAGTATGGGGAAACTCAAAGAGAGGGTAGGCGGCAACTTGATCAACTCCTATCTCGACAAGAGCTTTGCCTGCTTGCGCGATTTCTCTAACAGTCTGATTGGGGAGGGCAAAGATGATGTCTGCATTGACGCATTTGAAATCCTTGCCCACAGCCCGCTGGAGCGCTTTTCTTACTTGGGCGACCGTGTATGGCCTATGCAAGGTTCTTAGATGGTGGTCTTGGAGAGCTTCTACTCCGATACTCAGATGGTCCACGCCCACGGAGACGATGGCATTAAGATTGTCACTACTTAGGTCATTCGGATGGCTCTCCATGTGTATGCCACACTTCACGTTGAACGCTTTGAAGACGTAATCTAAGATTCGATCCAAGCCGCTATAGAGCATAGTCGTTGGCGTGCCGCCACCGATGTAGAATGAGGTCACCGGTCTTTTGCCAACTAGATCAGCGTAGATATCAATCTCGCCAAGGACTGCTTTCGTGTACCTCTCCGCCATTTCAGGATGATAAATCACTTTGTTGTAGGGACAGTAAGGACAGATTTGGTGACAGAAGGGAATATGGAGATAGAGGCCGAATGCGTCTGTGTCTTGAATTCTGCTCTCGACGGCGGGTATCGTAGCTTCAAGCACAAGACGATCCGTTTTGGTCAATAGCTTCCTAAGTTGAGTCCTCAAGTCTTTTTGCCACACAGATCCTCCAAGTTGTCGTGGCGTTGTCGAGAATGCCCCTGACTATGGTCATGTAGCATGGCGGTAAACTTGTATACGCAGTATTGCGTATATCACTCATCTGAGCCGTGATAGACGCATGTCACGTCTCTCTTGGGCGTTGTACGCGCCCCTTCTCTAAAACGGTGGCTCTATGACTTCATATGCGCCTCGTTCCTCTTTCAGCGTCAAATTGTCTAACGGGTTGCGAATGCGCCCCAACTCCCGGGTGCTGACATGGGTGTAGATCATCGTCGTGCGCGGGTCTTCGTGCCCTAGCAATTCCTGGATATACCCAGGCCCACGCCGTCTTCCAGCAGATGCGTGACAAAGGAATGACGCAGCGTGTGGACGGTGGCTTCGTTATAAACGCCGGCCGCCTCGCGCGCTCTATCGAACACCGCCTGGATGCTGCGCGGCGAAAGATGGTCGCCCGGCTCGGTGCTTCAGGTTATCTACCGCCCTAAACAGGCGGACCACCTCCTCCCGGCTTAAGACCACTGGCAGGGTCTTAGGTCGCTTGGGCCGGGGTAAATCGGCGACTTTTTCAGGCTGCTGCAATACGCCCGTGTAGATCACAATCAATACCGCGCGCGCCTGGTTAAAGTACGAAGCCGATAACCCACTTTAAGCATCTCCGCCAGATAAGCCCGCAACTCTTCCCTGGCCGCCGTCGCCGGGTCGCGCTGTAACCATTGCAAAAAGCGCTGCGTTTGCAGCCGGTAGTTTTTGCGCGTGGTGTAAGTGAACCCGCACAGGGTCAACTGTTGCTCGACCGCTACCAACAGGGGATGATCTTTGCTGACCTCCTGCTTCTGCGGCAGCGGCTGGGGCACTCTGGCGGGTGGCGGCTGTCCATCTTTGAGGGGGCGGCGGGCAATGACTGACAGCCCGGGCTTGCTATTTAGTACACTTTCCAGCAGAGTATCAAACGAATGGGCCTTTCGGACGCCCGAACTTGTCTGGCCTGCGGCCAGAAGTGGCGGGTCCCAGACCCGCCGGAGGCGGGTTTGCCCCACTGTGGGACTGGGACTGCAGCCTTAAGGCTGCACTCCAGTTCTCGCGTCCCCACGTGCGGGCATCGTTCAACACCCGGTGGAGTACAACCCCAGGCCAAAGCCTTCACTCAGGCGTGTCCCTAACGCCGGTGTTTATGTTTCATCTTCTTGTGGCCGGTGCCGGTGGCCGTGGCCGGGACAGCCTGCTTGGCAGCCACCGGCACCGGCCTGGCCTCCTTCTTCCGCCGGCCGTGACAGTCTTCGAAGCGCCGGCCCGAGCCGCAGGGGCA
The DNA here is from genome assembly GCA_040754915.1 of Chloroflexota bacterium. Lineage (GTDB taxonomy): Bacteria > Chloroflexota > DTOL01 > DTOL01 > JACQYG01 > JACQYG01. The sequence continues at coordinate 3,079 of JBFMCB010000172.1, forward strand.
CAGGCTCTTCTTGGAGGGCTTGGCATCACCGAAAGCCCGCACCGGCTCCCGAACGCCGCCCTCGGCCCGGTTGGTGGCCATTTGCGGAACCCGACGCTCGGGCTCCCGGACCAACGTCACCCAATAGATGCGGTGGACGATCTCGTGCTGGATGGCACTCAGGAGCCCCTGAAACATCTCGTAGGCCTCGTTCTTGAACTCCACCAGGGGGTCCTTTTGCCCGTAGGCCCGCAGCCCGATGCCCTCCCGCAGGTCGTCCAAGGCGGTTAAATGGTGCACCCACAGCCCGTCGATGACCTGGAGCATCACCAGTCGCTCCACCTGGCGCATGATCTCTGGCCCCAGGGCGCGCTCTTTTTTCTCGTATTCCGATTCCACCGCCTCCACGAGGCAGCTCTCCAGCTCGGCTTTGGAGAGCTTTTGCAGCTCGTAGGCCGACGGCACGGTGGGGAGTATGGGCCTCAGCGCTGCCACCAGCCCCGGCAGGTCCCATTCTTCGCTGTAGTTACCACCGGCGTAGGCGGTGATGTGGCCTTGCACCTCGTCCTTGACCATCTGGAGGATATTGGACTTCAGGTCAGCGCCCGAGAGGATCTTCTTGCGCTCGCCGTAGATGACCTCTCGCTGCTTGTTCATCACATCGTCGTACTCGACCACATGCTTACGGATGTCGAAGTTGTAGCCCTCCACCTTCACCTGGGCGTTTTCGATGGACTTAGAGACCAGGCTGTGCTCGATGGGGACGTCCTCGTCCAGGCCGAAGCGTTCCATGATGTTGGCGATGCCCTGGCCGCCAAAGCGCCGCATCAGATCGTCCTCTAAAGAGACGTAGAATCGGGAGGAACCCGGGTCCCCCTGGCGGCCGGCACGGCCCCGGAGCTGGTTGTCGATGCGCCGGGCCTCGTGGCGCTCGGTGCCCAGGATATGCAGCCCGCCCAGCCCCACCACCTTGTCCCGGTTCTCCCGACACTGCTGCTCGGCCTCCCGGAGCGCGGCATCGTGGTCCTCCGACGTGGCCGCCAGCGGGTCAACGCCCCTTTTGAGCAAGAGGTCGTGGGCCAGGCGCTCCGGGTTGCCGCCCAGGATGATGTCCACGCCGCGGCCCGCCATATTGGTGGCAATGGTCACCTGGCCCGGCCGCCCGGCCTGGGCGATAATGCCGGCCTCTTTCTCGTGGTACTTGGCGTTCAAGACCTGGTGCGGGATGCCTTTTCTGTCCAACAAATGGGAGAGGTGCTCTGATTTCTCGATGGACACCGTGCCCACCAGCACGGGGCGGCCGGCCTGGTGGAGCTCCTGGATCTCCCGCACCACCGCCCGGAATTTCGCTTCCTCAGCCTTGTACACCTGGTCCGCGTAGTCCTCCCGGATCATGGGCATGTTGGTGGGGATCACCACCACGTCCAGCTTGTAGATCTTGAAGAACTCCTCGGCTTCGGTCTGAGCCGTGCCGGTCATGCCCGCCAGCTTCTGGTACATGCGAAAATAGTTCTGGAAGGTGATGGTGGCCAGGGTCTGGCTCTCCCGCTGGATCTTGACGGTCTCCTTGGCCTCGATGGCCTGGTGCAGCCCCTCGGAGTAGCGCCGGCCGAACATGAGCCGGCCGGTGAACTCGTCCACGATGATCACCTGGCCATCCTTCACCACGTAGTCCCGGTCCCGCCGGTACAGGAACTGGGCCTTCAGGGCCTCTTCCAGGTAGTGGGTGAGCTCGAAATACTGCGGGTCGTAGAGGTTGGGGAGATTGAGCCAGCGCTCCATCTTGGCGATGCCCTCCTCGGTGAGGGTCACCACCCGCAGCTTCTCGTCGATCTTGTAGTCGGTTTCTTTCTGAAGCCGGGGGACCAGCCGGGCGAAGAGGTTATAGTTGTCGGTGGACTCCTCCGCTGGGCCGGAGATGATCAGGGGCGTCCGGGCCTCGTCGATGAGGATGTTGTCCACCTCGTCCACGATGGCGTAGTGGAGCCTCCGCTGGACGCACTGGGATAGGTCCCACACCATGTTGTCCCGTAGATAGTCGAAACCGAACTCGTTGTTGGTGCCGTAGGTGATGTCGGCCAGGTAGGCCTCCCGGCGGGGACAGGGTCGCAGATTCACCAGCCGCTCGTCGGTGGCCGGGTAGGAGGGGTCGTAGATGAACGAGCTCTCGTGTTGAATGACCCCCACCGACAGCCCCAGGGAATGGTAGATGGGCCCCATCCACTGGGTATCCCGCTTGGCCAGGTAGTCGTTCACCGTCACCAGGTGGGCGCCCTGTCCGGCCAGGGCGTTCAGGTAGAGTGCCAGGGTGGCCACCAAAGTCTTGCCCTCGCCTGTCTTCATCTCGGCGATCTTGCCTTGATGCAATACCACGCCGCCCATGAGCTGTACGTCGAAGTGCCGCAGGCCGATGGTGCGCCGGGAGGCCTCTCGCACCGCGGCGAAGGCCTCGGGCAGAATATCTTCCATGGTCTCGCCCTGGGCCAGCCTGGCCTTGAATTCGTCGGTCTTGGCTAATAGCTGGGCCTCCGACAGCGCCCGGTATTCCTCCTCCAGGGAGTTCACCTTCTGGACTATAGGCCTGAGCTTGCTTATCTCTCGCTCGTTGGAGTCGCCGAAGATCTTGCTGAGTAAACCGGGCATCTCTCACCTTGTGCGCGATTTTCGCCAATTATACCACAAAATGGGGGTTGAACATAATCGGCATCACACGCTGGAACGGTGTATGAGGGCGATGAGGGTCATTCCTTTTCAGTCTCTCCCGTGGGGATCGCCTCTGCGTCTTGACCCCGCCACCCAAAAGCATGCCTTCCCGACCACCATCGAATAACCATCGACCCACTCCAGCAGAGTAGCGTTACATTGATTTAGGATAGCTGAGTAGGAGAGGTAAACGAAGGGCTCGCCTCCTCTCTTGAGCTGTGGTACACTTTGTGTGGCGACCACAAATCCACAGTGAAAGGGGCGAGCCATGGTCAATGATACGCTTTTCGGCTTCACAATGCAAGGGCATGGCACACCACACCAACATGAGTTGCTCCACACAAAGGAGCAGAAGGCTCGTGCGGCAGTTCTCGGCCTGACCCAGGAGATCCTGCAGAGGAGCCTGGAGGCAGAGGTCACCAAGCAACTGGGCGAACCGCGCAGCTATCGCTCCGACGCCCAGATTGTGTGGCATTGTCGTCGCTGTGGAACCC
>JBFMCB010000173.1:0-6208 GCA_040754915.1 Chloroflexota bacterium
TGGCGGGCTGAGCAAACACTACCTCGACCCCCTTCTGCGGCATTTACCGCGATTCTACCGGATAATCGAGTAGTGGTCAATAGACCTAATAGGTAATAGCGGTGGTGGTCGCAGGCTATGCGTCCTGGAACGCTTTCCAGTCCAATCCCAACTCGCAAACAACTGCTCGTAACGTGCCTGCCTTGAGGTCCTTGGGTCCCCAATCTGGCAAGGGGCGATACGATCAGTGGCCGGGTTGAGCCACTTACGATGGGAACCAGGACTGCGGCGGGGAAAGGGTGTTGAACGAAGCCTGCGCGTGGGGGCGCGAGATCGAACGGCCAATACGATTGGCCTGCTACTTCAATAGTCCGGGAGTCGGTCTTGACATAAGCAATGCTGGTCTTGGCAATGTCCCAGGCGATGCCGCTCTGGCATCATTGTTTGTCTTTCAGTTTGCCTTATAATATGCTGCAGTAAGTGCTCTCGTCGGTTTGAGACGAAGCTTCAATGGTAAAGAAACGCCCGACGAAAGCGCAGGTTGGCTCTCGAAGCTGACTCGTTCCTGCGAGCTAATTGTCAGCAAGACGTGAGCCAAGGCCCCAAAGGGCATCCCACACCTTGAAGAAGAGCCAAGTGAGACCGAAGGACCAGATGAACAGTGTCGCCACCCCCAGGGCTTGAGCGACAAACTGGGTCGGATCTGGCCGCAGGCCGGCGGAGACGAGGAGCCCAGAAACCCCCTGGCCGGCTACACTCAGATAGCTCCTTTCTCCAACTCCATTCCATCCCTGGCCGTAGCGGCCATTGGCAACCAGGGCCACTGCCACCACCCCCCAAAGCCCGCTGGATCCATGCAGGGAGATAGCCCCGAAGCGGTCGTAACCCTTCAAGACCATCACTAGGAGAAAGTCCGCAGCGCACATCAGCAAACCGGCCACCGCCCCGACCAAGACGGCCATCACCGGGGAAATAAATGGCCCGGCCGCGCTCACGGCCACGGCCCCGGCCAGGAGCCCTCGGACCGGATAGTGCCAGACCAGTCGCCCCGTGGTGAAGGCCATGTAGCTGGCCGAGGCCGCTGATCCCCCGGCCGCTGCCAGGAGGACATTGGTCATGACCAGGGCAATGACCGCCTTGTCCACCGCCAGGGTATTGCTCAGCACCAGAGCCGTCCACCCCAAGAAGACGATGACTAACCCAATGGCGGCCAAAGGCCCGTTCTCCGGCCGGTGGCCCAGGGCGCTCCCCTCACCCGGCCCCTCTCCCTCTGGGAGAGGGCTTGGGTGAGGGCGGCTCTTCCCGGTGCCAAGGATCAGGGCCCCGGCCAGGGCGGCCAGCCCACCGGCGGCCTGAACCAGCCCCGAGCCGGCGTAGTCCACGTAGCCATGCCCCAGCTTCAGGCTCGAGCCCAGTTGGGAGAGCCATCCGCCACCCCAGGCCCAGTTGCCGATCAGCGGGTACAGGAAAGACCCAAAAAACAGGCTATAGCCGACCAGGGCCGGCGGTTTTGCCCAGACCGCCAGGGGAAGGGTGGCAACGGCCATGGCGGTTAACATAAGGGCAGATTGAACGTAGAATAGCGCGTACACGCCCATATCCCGACCAGCACCCGCCAGAAAAAAGCCATCCAGCCCCAGAAGGCCCCAGCCCGGGCCAAAGCTATTCCGAAGGGGGGCCCATTCCCGGCCCAGTAACTCTAGCTTCCCTAAAGAGGGCAAGGCTTCCCTCACGCCACCGAACTGGAAGGCAAACCCGCAGGCCAGGTAACCCAGGAGGCCAGAGGCCAGGCACAGGATCATCGTAGGCATAACTTTGCCGGACTGGCGGGCGGGACGGGAGGCCAGGGCCTGCAACAAGAGTCCCAAAATGGTTGCCAGGCCTAAAGTGGCCGAGGTTACCACCCAGATCAGGTTAAGCGCCACCAGGTCATTTGAGTTCAAGAACTGAGCCTCCCTTTTGGCAGCAAGGAAGCGCCTTGGTCCATGGCATCCTGTAATTAAGAGCTGAGGCGCCCTGCTTTACGGCCTGGTGAAACCCTCCGCACGGCCTGAGGGACAACTATTCAATGAGGAAGCTGGTTGAGATGGGCCGGACGGAGAATGCCACCGGCGTCCCCCGGGGCGTTAGACCCTGGTCGTCTCCAAGGCCCGGAGGACCAGGGAGCGGAACATCTCCTCTACACCCTCACCGGTCAGACAGCTCGTCTCTGTGTAAGGGGCACCTATGGCGGCGGCAAAGGTCTGGGCCTGGGCCGGGTCTACCATGCGTTCCAGGTCGATCTTGTTACCAACCACAATGAATGGCACCTGGGGCAAGGAGGCGCGGATCTCGGCAACCCATTTGCTCAGGTTGTCCAGGGACTCTCTTACCGTGATGTCGTAGACCAAGGCCACCGCGCTGGATCCGCGATAAAACGACCCTCTCATAACCGAGAAACGGTCCTGCCCGGCCACGTCCCAGATGGTGAGCTTGACCCTTTCGTCACCCAGGTCCACCATCTTGGTCTGGAAGTCCACCCCGATGGTCAGGACCCGCGAGGCCTGGAACATGCCAGTGCAGTACCGCCTGACCAGTGACGTCTTGCCGACGTTGCCGTCGCCAGCTATGGTAACCTTAAAGGTGCGTGGGGGCCTTGGTCGTTCCGCCTCCATCTTGAGCGAAGCTCCTTCGAAAGTGGGTAATGGTGCCGTCGTCTGGCACGGGTCTTTGCAGTGCGCCAGCGACCGGTGCGGCCGCCTAGAAATGCGGCCGAGAACCACACCGCGGAGAACATAGTCGTCCTTGGTCCGTAGTCCTTAGTCCGTAGTCCGTGGACCAAAGACCAAGGACCAAAGACCGAGGATCAACTTTTATCTCTGCGCTCTCAGCGGGCTCTGCGGTAAAAACGGCTTTTCGGCTGCGCTTCTAACTGGGTCTGGGAGTACCCAGAACTGCGGCATGGGGGAAGACCAACTGCTCCGGGTCTATTGAGCCACTGGTCAGGTTGGCGTGATTGGCCACCTCGAAATCCCGGTGTAAGCCATCCAGGACGTCCAACTGGGCCGGTGATGGCTCGGTAGAGTACAGGATGATCAAGGTGGTGTGAGCTCCGGGCACGAAGCACAACACCTTGCCGTCCTCCACCTCAGTCTTGCTGAGGCCAGCGCCGAACATCTCCTCGGTGGCGCTGCTAAATCCGCTGAGCATACCCACCACCAGCGCCGTGTCCATCCGGAAGTCGCCCTGGGTGAGCAGCGGCAGGGAGGTCTCGTTGCTGTAGATGGCGTACGCCAGCACCTTGGCCTCGTGTCGCCGCTTGATCATCACCGTGGAGCCCTCGGCGATGACCATCCTGGCCTCGTCCTCGTCGGCCATCCCGGAGGACAGGAGCTCCACATAGCGGCGCTGCTTCTGATAGTGAGCGTACATCTCCTCAAATTGCGACCGATTGATGGCACCGCTGGCGAAGGCGTCGGCCAACTGCGCCATTTTCGTCCGGATGCGCTTTAAATCGCGGCGGGCCTCTTTGATCGTGTATCCTTCCTGCCTGAGCTCCTCTGTCTCAGGAGCGGGCTCAGGAGCGGTCGACACCGCCGGAGGTGCCGGTGCGTAGGGCGGTGATGGCTCGGGCTTGGGCTCAGGCGCAGGCGCAGCCAGTGTGGCGAAATCAGGGGCCGGTGGCGGCCCTGCCGGGGCAGTCTCCCGGGTGATCGTGAGGCGTTCCGACGGAGGCGGCGCATCGGCCGGGGCGAACCCGGCGGATGGTGGGCGTGCGGCCGGCTGGGCTTTGGGGGCGGGGCCCTTGCCGAAAATCTGATCCAGGAAGTCGCTTATGGCTTGGAAGAGGCCCATGGGCGGACTCTCCCTGAAGTTTTGCCTGCCCAGTTCATGGCTGCGGCCATTATAGTCAAAATGGTATCCAGTGTCAAGGCAAATCGGCTATCCCACCGCCAGCTTCCTCTCCAGGCGCAAGCTTAGCCCGGACAGCGAGTAGCAGAGGATAAAGTAAATGATGGACACCACAAGAAGGGACTCGATGGGGTTATTGTTCACCCGCCCCTGATAGGTTCCCCGGTAAATGATCTCCCCGCGGCGCAGGAGCTCCAAAAGTCCGATTACCGTGCCCAGGGAGGTGTCCTTCAACAAGGTTATAAACTGACTGACCAGGGGTGGGATCATCCGCTGGAGGGCCTGGGGAAGAACCACGTAGTGCATCATTTGGGTATAGGTTAGACCCAGGGAACGGGCTGCTTCCACCTGGCCTTTTTCGATGGAGAGAATGCCGGCTCGCACGATCTCAGCATTGACGGCACTGGTGTAGATGGTGAGGGCAAGAACTACCGCCCACTCCACTGGTAGCTGTGCCCCAAGTCGGGCCGAGGCGAAGAAGACGTAGATGATCAGAAGGAAGACCGGCAAGGCCCGGATCCCCTCGATATAGGCCACCGCTGGATAGCGGACCAAAGGGAAACGGGCCAACCGCGCCAGAGCAAACAGGACGCCGAAGACCATGCTTAGAATGATGGCCGCCAGGGCTACCTGCACCGTCACCAGAAGGCCGTTCCCCAGGAAGATCCAGGTGCGGGCGTCGCCAAAGACTGCCCAGTTGCCCACAAGACACCTCCAGAGAGAGAACTCTACGCTCCTCGCCCCGCCCTGGCCAACCGCCGCTCCACCAGGTTCACAAAGCCGCCCAGGGGGAGAGTCAGGCAGAGGTAAAGGATCCCCACAGCGGTGAAGACCTCAAAGGTGCGGAAGGTGCGAGAGTCCAAGACCTCCCCCTGATAGAGAAGTTCGGCCACGGCGATGGTGCTGGCCAGGGAGGTATTCTTAAGAAGCGCGATAAAGAGGTTCCCCAAGGGCGGGATGACGATAGCGAAGGCCTGGGGAAGGATGATGTAGCGCATGGTCGCCAGATAGCTGAAGCCTAACGATCGCGCCGCCTCCATCTGCCCCCGGTGGATGGATTGGATCCCCGCCCGTACTGCCTCGGCCACATAGGCGGCATGGTAGATGGCAAGACTCCATAACGCGGATTCGAAGGCGGAAAAGGTGATCCCAGCCCGGGGTAGGCCGTGATAAAAGAAGAAAAGTTGGATCAAGAGGGGGGTATTGCGAAAAAACTCCACGTAGGCGGTGCCGAAGTTACGTAGAGGGCGAAAGGGGACTATGCGCGCTACGCCGATGACTGTGCCAAGCACCAGGCTGATCAGGCTGGAGAGGATGGAGAGCCAGATTGTGATCCAGAATCCCTCCAACAGTAGGGGGAGGTTGTCGATCACAACCTTACCGGGATAGTCGGGCGGCATGCACTACCTCAAGAGACGAGGATGCGAGATGCAGGCGGCGGATGTCCTGCATCTCGCATCTCGACTTTTAGGAATCACTTGGGCGCGGACTTCATGATCTCCCGCCAGTCGCCGATGGGCGCCACCGGGGCGGGGATACCGGCTTTATCTCCGATCTCCTTCGTGTAGAGCTCCTTCCACCGGCCGGAGGCCTTCAGGTCCCGGATGACGCCGTTGACCAGGACGACCAGCTCCTTGTTCCCCTTCTTAATGCCGATGCCGTAGGGCTCATAGGTGAAGAGCCCACCCACCAGGGTCAGGTCTTTGTTCTGGCTGGCGAAGCCGGCGAGGATAATGTCATCGGTGGTAACCGCCTCGGCCCGCTTCCCCACCATGGCCGTGACGCATTCAGAGTAGGAATCGAAGAGGATGACATTAGCCTTGGGGGCCTTCTCCCGGATGTTCTTCTCACTGGTGGAGCCCTTAACACTGGCCACCGTCCGCCCCTCCAGGTCGGCGATGCTCTTGATGGGACTCCCCTTAGGCACCAGAAGGGATTGACCGGCCAGGTAGTAGACCTCAGAGAAATCGATCTCCTTCTCCCTGGCTTCGGTGATGGTCATGGTGGAAATGATGAGATCCACCACGTCCTGCTGGAGGAAGGGGATGCGATCCTTGGAGACGGCCTGTTTGAACTCCACCTTGGTCTCGTCGCCGAAGATCTTCTTGGCGATCTCCTTCCCCAGGGCCACGTCGAAGCCCTCCAGTTGGTTGGTCTGTGGGTTCATGTAGCCGAACAGAGGGACATCGTACTTGACGCCCAGGATCAGCTTACCCCGGTCCTGTATCTTTCGCAGCAGGGTCCCCTCCGGGGCCTTAGTGGGCGCAGCCTTGGTCGGGGTGGGCGGTACCGGAGTGGGCCCACAGCCCGCCACCAAGCCGAGCACTAAGGAAAGCAT
>JBFMCB010000174.1:0-6185 GCA_040754915.1 Chloroflexota bacterium
GTATGATGCTGTAGCTGATGGAAAGCCCTAGCCCGGTGCCCTTACCGACAGGCATGGTCGTGAAAAAGGGATCGAAGATCTTGGATAGGTGTTCCGGAGGGATGCCACTCCCGGTATCGCTAAACCATATCTCCACCTGCCCGGCCTCGGCTGCCCGGGTGGCCACTGTCAGCGCTCCACCCTGTGGCATGGCATTGCAGGCGTTGAGGATCAGGTTGGTGAAGACCTGCTGCAACAACTGAGGGTTACCGTAGACCCTCGGCAGGTAGGGTTGGAGCTCTTTCCTCAACGTGACCTTCTGCAGGGTCATCTGGTGGGCCAGCAAGGTGATGGTTTCTTCCAGCACAGCCTGCAGGTCAACCCCCCTCATCTGCTCGTCCATGGGACGGGCAAATTTCAACAGGTTCTCGATGATCACCGAGGCACGTTGAGTGGCAGTATGGATCTTTTGGGCGCACTGGCTGCGAAGTTGGACATCGTCAGGGCGCTCCAGCAGCAACTGGGCGCTGGCTGAGGCGATGCCCAGGGGATTGCGCAATTCGTGGGCGATGCCACCGGCCATCACCCCCAGGGAGGCCATCTTGGCCGAGTGGATCAGTTGGGCCTCCAGCCGGCGCCGCTCCGTCAGGTCCCGCCCCACGGCCACGAGCCCCACCACTGCCCCACCATCGTCCCGCATAGGGGAGCAGCTCCAGGCGATGGGCACTTCCTGGCCATTTGCGGTCAGCAGGTTCGCCTCGGTATTCTGGACACCCTCCCCGCGGACCAACCGGTACAGCATCTCCACTATCACCTGCTGGTGCTCGGCGGCACAGAGGGAAGATACGAACCGCCCCTTGACCAGCTCGGCCTTCAGGCCGGAGATCCTCTCCGCAGCCTGGTTCCAGGTCACGATGCGCCCCTGAGGATCCAGGGAGATCACCAGATCATTGGCGCACTCCACCACGCTGGCCAGGTGACGCTCGGCTCGTCGCACCTCCTCCCCTAGCTGCTCTCGTTCGGTGATGTCGTCCATTAAGAGCATCACGTTATCCACCCCATTTTGCACTCTGAGAGGGATGAGCCGATAGTAGTAGATGCGGCCGGGCAAGCCAGGGGCCCGGTAGGAAACTTTTCCACCCTCTACCGGCCGACCGGTGCGGAAGACCTCCCGCACCTTCTGGTCCAACCGGGTGTACTCCAGCAGCACCTGGGGGAAGACGTTCTCGATCTTGTGACCCAAAATGACCCGCGCCTCACGCCGGGTTTTCTCCAGAAAGTTGCGATTGACCGACACAACCCGTAGGTTCCGATCGATCACCACCAGGGAGCTGGGGATGCTTTCCAGAATGCGGCTGATGAAGCGCTCCCGGCTCTCCAATTGGCTGTATAACTGCGTACTATGCAAGGCCATGGCTGCCCCGTCAGCTACGAGGGAAGCAAACCACAGGTCCTGCAAAGTGAAGGGCAGGGCCGTGTCCAGCCGGGCCAGGTTCATCACGCCCAACACGTTCCCCTCCACCTCGAGGGGCACGCAGAGGGACGAGGTGATCTCCTCGTGCACCAGGGCCTCCCGGACAGAGGTGGGGAGGTCGGGTCCGTTAGGTAGTAAGACGGGGCGTCTGTTTTGGGCCACCCAGCCGGCAATCCCTTCTCCCAGCTTGGTCCGGGTGGTGGCGACGATTTCCTGAGGAATCCCCACCGCCGCCTTGATGACGAGGACCTGTTCGGCTTCATCCAGTAGCATCAAGGAAGCGCGTGAGGCTTGAGTGGCCTGAGCCACCCCTTTTAGGAGCCGATGGGCCAGTTCCTCGGGAGGCAAGCGGACGAGGAAGATTTGCCAGAACTCAAAGAGAGAATCTAACGTGGGTTGCCACGTAGATTCATGGATCATGGTCTCTTTGTCCATCTCGTCTTCTGCAAAAGGGTATCGCTCAAAAGCCTGGGCGACTTTCCACCGCCCAATATACACACCAAAAGGCTTTTCGAGCGTTAGGTTTGCGTGAGCCAGGCGTTAGGGTTGCGTTGGCTTTAGGGGTTCTGGGTTGCCACAGGGGCTAGTCATGCGCCCGGCACTGGACTCATGGTGCTTCGGCGTCGCCATCGAGACCTCACTTCCCGGCTGTTGCCAGTGTGTCGAAGACCTCTTAGGATGAGGCGGCCCGCTTGGCCTTGGCTATTGCGGACAGGGTCATTAATATATCACACCATCTCTTACGAAACTCTTACGAAAATGCCAAAAATGGCCCAACATTTTTGAATTTTGGGGCAGTTTTTGCGATTTTTTCCTAAAAGTAGCAGGTAACACGTAACAGGTAGCAGGGGCTGCTACTTGCTACTTGCTACCTGCTACCAGCTTAAAGTCAATACCTATTTTTTTCATTTGGCGGTATTTTACCAGCAAATCTATTGACTTTCAAGGCTTTGCTGGTATAATGAGCCAGAACACTTGTTCTATAGACGGCTCGTGAGACCAGCCCTGGAGCGCCTTCTGGAGCGGGGAGCAGGTAGCAAGTAGCATGTAGCATGTAGCATGTAGCAGCCCTCTGCTACCTGCTACCTGTTACCTGATACCAGACAGGCGGCTGCTAGCTGCTCGTGGAGGGTAAGGTGGTGGCAGAGGAGCAAACCGAATACGGCGGCGTGGTGGACAAGCGGCCTGGCTGGCTGTGGATGTACCGCGCCGACTTCGACGCGGCGGCCAAGGCGCGGGGTGCCAGGGGCGTGGCGGTGTATGCGGCGGTGTGCTACTACGCTAACGCGGCTGGCCTGGCCTGGCCATCCACGTGTACCATCGCCGAGCAACTGGCGATTGACCGCCATGAGGTCTCTTCTGTCCTCAAGGACCTGGAGGCGGTGGGGCTTATCTCCCTCAAGCCCCGGCCTGGCACCTCGGCGCTGATCGTTCTCCCAAATGCAAAGCCCTCAGATGGAAAGCCGGCTCCTTCAAGGCCGTCCTCGAGGCCTGCCACGGGGGTTAGGGGGGCCTCTGCCCCCCTTGTGCCAGGTGACCTGGTGCCTGAGACGCCAGGTACCCTGGTGGGTGGGACGCCATCCCCTGGTGTCCTAGGCGCCAACCCCTGGCGTCCTAGCCACCTGGAACAAGAACCAGTAACAAGAATCACTAACAAGAATCATGAGGGGGCGCTTGCGCGCGCCCCCGCGCCTGTACGTGGGTCTACGGCTAACCGGAGCCGGTTTAGCGCGGCAGTTGAGTATGCCCGCGCCCGGCTTGGCGCCTTGCCGAACGGCGTCCAGCGGGAGGCGATTGACCGGGCGGTTACTGCCGGGGATGCCGCGATGCTGGAGCGGTGGAAGCGGTGCGTTGATGCCTGGCGGCTGGCTGGGCACAGCCCGGTGAATATCGCCGGGGTGCTGGACTGGTTCAAGGCGGGCGGGCCGCCTGGGCAGCCGGCGGCCAACAGTGGTGGCAATGGCAAGCGGCGGCCCGAGGTTCGGCGGAACTCGCGCTATACCGAAGAGGAGCTGCGGGCGGCCAGGGAGGCCGATGCGGGCAAGGAGTGGGCTGACCCTGATGAGGTGTTGGACGGCCCAGCGCGGGCTGGTCCTGGCCCGGTGGATGGCGGTGGGCCAGAGGGCGGTAGTGGGCATGTTTTTCCTGACGCGGCGGAGTATGAGGCTTGGCTCGAGGCATCTGGCGCCCTCGGTGAGGATGGCTTGCCCACCTGGGATCAGCTTCTTGGCGGCCCGGTTTATCACGCTTGGAGGGCGCAGATAGCAGGTAGCAAGTAGCAGGTAGCAAGTAGCAGCCCCTGGAGTGCAGCCTTAAGGCTGCATTCCCTGCTACCTGAACATGGAGACTCCCGGTGTCTGGCAGACACCGGGAGTCTTGAAGGAGGTGAGGTTTGATGGGCGAATTCATGGGGATGGCCGGTGTGCCGCTGATCGTGGCCCTGATCGAGGCGATCAAGCGCGTTTTCCCCGAGGTCTCACCGCGCTGGTATCCGGTGTTCGCGGTCCTCATCGGCATGATCATCAACGTGCTGGGGGCCTATGCGAGCGGTGGGGCTGGCCTGGTGGCGGCGGTTGACGCGGTGGTGGCGGGCCTGGTGGCGGGACTGGCCGCGGTGGGCCTGTACAGCGGGACCAAGGCAGCGGTCCTTGGCCGGTAGCAGGTAGCAGGTAGCAGGTAGGCAGAGACTCCCGGAGACTCGGAGTCTCCGGGAGTCTTTCCCTGTTACCTGCTACCAGACAGGCTGATTTCTTTGCAGAGGAAAACATGAAGTGGCACAGTGTACTGCGCGCACTAAGCGATCTGGCCAACGGTGCAAGAGACCGGCTGCACCTGACCGCGCTACGTGCGATTTGCACAGTGGGGCTCCTGGCGACGGTGATCCCCACGGGGGTCAGGGGGGCGGGAGACCCCTTGGTGCCAGCAAAAACAATCCGCTAAAGCGCGAGCTCTACTCCGACATCGGGATAAGCGGCGCCGAGCTGGAGGCCATCGCGGAGGCGGCAGCCAACCCCGCCGTGGACGACATCCTGCCGTTTCTCCTGGTCAAGATCCGCCGGGCGTTCCAGGAAGGGGCCACGATGGAGACTATCTCCAACGGCTGCACCGCCTACGTCTCGGCCCTGAAGGCCCGCCACGTGATCACCGGCAAGGCGGCCAAGAATCTAGAGACGGCCCTGGAGCAGGCGATCCTGGAGGTTGGTGCGGAGTTCGGGGTGGCGCTGTAGTAGCAAGTAACAAGTAGCAAGTAACAAGTAACTACGTGCTACCTGCTACTTGCTACCTGCTACCAGGTGTGGAGGTGGCGCGGTGAGTTTGGCCAAGACCCTGGCCCGGCTGTATAGCGTTAAACGTTCTAACGTGGAACGGCCGGTGGACGATAAGCCGCGGTCGGCGTATGAGCTGGTGACCAGGCAGATGGTGGCAGATCTGCGGCGGGACCTGGACGACGTGAAGAGCCTCTTGCGTTGGCTCTGGTTCCTGGTCTTCGCCACGTTCATCACCACCATCGTGGACGCCATCCTGCCAAGAATGTGAAACGTGATGCGTAATGCGTGATGCATAGAGTGCCTTACTTTTTCACGTTTCACATTTCACGTTTCACGCTTCCAAAAATGCCAGTTCTTAAGGACGCGCTGAAACACATTCTAAAGGACCCAGAGGTCTTTTCCCGCTGCGTGATCAAGCGGCGGCCCCTGCGGCCCTACCAGTTGGAGCCCATGCGGGCGATCTTGGCCTCGGTCTACGGGCGGCAGGGCCACGTCTTCACCGTGGAGTTCGCCCGGCAGATGGGCAAGAACGAGTGTTCCGCTCAGCTTGAGTGCTACCTGCTAAACCTGTTTCAGCGGGTCGGCGGCAACATCGTCAAGGCCGCGCCCACCTTCAAGCCCCAGGTCATCAACTCCAAGATGCGGTTGGAGGGGTGCCTGGACAACGCCTGGAACCGCGGCCGATGGCGGGGCCACTGGAGCTACATCGTCCAACTGGGCAATGCCTCGGTCTTTTTCTTCTCCGGCGAGGCCGGGAGCCAGGTGGTGGGCGCCACGGCAAACATATTATTAGAGATCGACGAAGCCCAGGACTTCAGCGAGACCAAGTACCTGAAAGACTTTAGACCGATGGGCTCCACCGCCAACGTCACCACGGTGCTCTACGGCACGGCCTGGACGGAGGACACACTTCTGGAAAAGCAAAAGCAGCTCAATCTAGAGCTGGAGCGTCGGGACGGGGTGCGGCGCCATTTCCAGTACGACTGGCAGGTATTGGCGGAGCTCTCGCCGGAGTACCGCAAATACGTGGAAGGCGAGCGGGCGCGGCTGGGCGAAGACCATCCGCTCTTCAAGACGCAGTACAAGCTGGAGCTGGTCTCCGGCACCGCCGGGATGTTCTCGCCCATGCAGCTCGCCCAGATGAAAGGAAAACTCCCGCGCATGGAGGGTCCGGAGCCCGGGGGGGTCAGGGGGGGCGGAGGCCCCACTTATGCCAAGGAGTACACCTACGTGGCCGGGGTGGATTTCGCCGGGGAGGACGAGGAGGCCCAGGACGCCGCCCTGCGGGCCCTGAAGCCCAAGAAAGACTCCACCGTCCTCTTGATCGGTGAGGTGGACTTCGTGACCATCGCCCAGGGCCTCAGCGAGCCCCGGGTCCAGGTGGTCCGGGCCTACTGGTGGACCGGGAAACCGCACCGGGAGCTATACGAGCAGTTGCTGGATCTTCTCTTGGAGGTGTGGGG
>JBFMCB010000175.1:0-6176 GCA_040754915.1 Chloroflexota bacterium
TCCCGCTCCTACGCCAGTATGCTAAAGCTCTTTCGTAGTGCCGTAGGGCAGCAGGGGCGTTTCCCGTCTTCGCGCAGACGATCCCAAGGGCATCGTTGACCTTTGCGCGTGAGGAGTGGTCACCGCAGGCATCAAAGAGCCTCAATGCCATCGTAAGTTCGAAGGTGGCCTTATTGTAGTCACCACGGGTGCCGTGGCATAGCCCCAGGTTGAGATGAGCCTGGGCCCGAGCGGAGACATCGCCTTCCTCCAGAAGCTCCAGGGCGCGAAGATTGAAGTCGATGGCCTGGTCAAACCGGCCCTGGACGACACAGATCACGCCTTTGAACTCCAGGGCTTCAGCCAACCCCTTTCTGTCCTGTGTTTCTCTATATCCTTGCTCGGCCTGCTCGGCCAGGCTGGCCGCTTTGGGGATCTGGCCCCAGGCGAATTGGATCCTGGCGTCGGTAAGGAGGAGCCGGGGCCTTTTCAAGCGTATAGACAGAGGGACCATCTCCAACCAGGTCGCCACGGTCTGGTATCTGCCTGCTCCTACGACCTCCAGCGCCGCGTGTTCGATGATCCTCGCTGCCTCTTCCGGGCACTCTGCCTCCACGTAGTGTTTAATCGCCTCAGCCCAACTGCCTTCGCTTTCGTACAGGCGAGCGGCGGCCAACTGCAGCCTTAAATATCCCGCCGGGTCCTGGCCTCGCAGGGTGGTCAACAGGAAATCGTGAAACAGGTGATGGTACGAAGACCACTCGCCATCGCCCTCCAACCGCGTCAAGAAGAGGCTACGCTGCTCCAGGCGCTCCAGCATCTGCTGGGAGTCATCCCGGCCCAGTAAACGGTCGCAGAGGGTGGGACTCATTTTGTCCAGCACCGAGCTGGCGGCCAGGAAGGCCTGGATGTCATCATCCTGCCTGGCGTAAACCTCCTGGGCGAAGTAGGCGAAAACAGCGTCGCCGGTGCCCTGAGCCCGCACGACGCTGCCCAACAGCCGCTCCCAACCCAGGTGGCGGGATAGCAATATGGCGGTGATCCAACCCTCCGAGCGCAGGGCAATCTGTTCTGCCTCCACGTTAGTAACAAATTGGCCGTAGTTTCGCGCCAGGATCTCCTTGATCTCGCCGGCCGAAAATCGCAGCTCGTCTTTGCCCAGGCCCGACATCTCCCGCTTGGCGGTGAGATGGAGTAGGGGAAGGTCGCCAGGGACCGCCCGGCTGGACAGGATAATATGGCAGTTTTCCGGCAGGTGCTGCAAGAGCAGGGAGAGGCTGGCGTTCACCAACGGGCTCTGGTCAACCAGATGGTAGTCGTCCAACATCAGGACAAAGTAATCCGGTATCTCCTCGTAGATTTCGTTCACTAGAGAACCGATCACCGAGCGCAGCTCTCGCGAGAAGTCGGTGGCGCCATGAAGCAGGCGCAACGTCCGCCGGCCGAACCGGTGGAATCGGCGGCGTAGGGACGCGACGAGGTAATCGACGAAGACCACCGGGTCCCGGTCCGAAGCCTCCAGGGAGTACCAGCAGACAGGGAACTCGGTGGCATCGGCGAAGTCAATGAGCAAAGAGGTTTTGCCATAGCCGGCCGGCGCGCATACCAGGACGAGCTTGCGCTCGATATTCCTCTGGATGTTTTCTATCAGTTGGGGACGATGGAGGAGGTCAGGCCTCATCCGGGGCGGCAGTATCTTGGTCAGGATGAGCGGGGGTTCAGGTAAAGCCCTTCTCATTATTTTCACATTACTAGGTTAAGTGGCTGCCGGTAGCCGGTTAGCCCTAGCGTGAATCTGACAAGAAAGCCGAGCTGGGCAACATTATCTTAATGTTTTGGTAAGCTCCAGCGCCTGGGCCAGCCTCTTGAGCATTCTATCCCTGCCTAAAACGGCCAGGCTCTCGAACAACGGCGGCGCCACGGTCTTGCCGGAAATGGCAACCCTGATGGTGCCAAACAGTTGACCTGGCGTTAGCCCGAGTTGCCCCGCCAAGGGGCGCAGGGCTGCCTCCAGGGCAACGGCATCGAAGGAATCTTGCGCTTTCAGGAGCACCAAAGAGGACTCTAGGGCTCGCGTTGTGGCGGAACGGTCCATCTCTTTGCCAATGAGCAAGGCCGGGTCGTAACTGATCTTCTCCAGGAACAGAAAGTCAATCAGGCCGGCCACCTCGGTGAGCTTCTTGATCCTTTCCTGGACCAGGGGCATGACCCGATGCAGGTAAGCAACATCTGTCTTGTCATCAATCAAGCCAGCCTGGGCCAGGAAAGGCATGGCCCGTCTGGCCAGCTCCTCTATTGACAACTGCCGGATATAGTAACCGTTCATCCAATCCATTTTCTCCTGGGAGAAGATGGCGGGGGTGTGGCCGATCCCCTGGATGGAGAAGCGCTGGATCAGCTCGTCCCGGGTGAAGATCTCGGTCTTGTCGTCGTAAGCCCAGCCCACAATGGCCAGGAAGTTCAATACTGCCTCGGGCAGATAGCCATTGGCCTTGTATCCCAGAACCGAGGCCGCGCCATGCCGTTTGGCGAGTTTGCTGCGGTCCGGGCCGAGCAGCATGGGTAGATGCACGAATTTGGGCGGCTCCCAGCCCAGGGCCTGATAGAGCAGGATGTGCCGGGGCACGCTGGGCACCCATTCGTCGCCGCGCATGATGTGGGTGATCTCCATCAGATGGTCGTCCACCACCACGGCCAGGTGATAGGTGGGGTAGCCGTCTGATTTCAGCAACACCATGTCGTCCAGGGTTCGGTTGTCAAAAGTGACGGTGCCGTGGATCAGGTCATGAAATGCGGTCTTCCCCTCCAGAGGCACCTTAAGCCTCACCACCGGCACGATCCCCTGGGACTCGAATTCGCCACGCTCCTTAGAGGTTAGATTGCGACAGCGGCGGTCGTAGCCCGGAGGCTCTTTGCGGGCCGCCTGCTCCCGCCGCATCTCCTCCAGACGTTCTTGTGAGCAATAGCAGTAATAGGCATGGCCAGTTTCCACAAGATGGCGGGCGAACTGCTGGTAGATCTTTAGCCTTTGAGACTGAAAATAAGGCCCTTTTGGGCCTCCCACCTCCGGGCCCTCGTCCCAGTCTAGGCCCAGCCAGCGCAGCCCTTCCAGTATCGTCTCCAACGAGCCGGGGACGTAGCGCTCACGGTCAGTATCTTCGATGCGAACGATGAACCTGCCCCCGGAGTGGCGGGCGAAAAGCCAAATAAAAAGGGCGGTATGGGTATTGCCGATGTGCGGCGCACCGGTGGGGCTGGGCGCGTAACGCACCCGTACGATCTCCCCCTGGGGCATGGAGGCTCTCCTTGGTTTAATGGAAATACATCGGAATTATAGCAAACAGGGGGAGGAAACACAACAAAAGCACCAGCGCGCCAGAGTCTTTTTGCAGGGAGCAGGGGGCAGGGAGCGGGTCGCGCTAGCTGCTATCCGCTGTCCGGCGCGGCTAAGACTGCTGCCAGGTGATGTTCATCTAGGACGGTGTACCGATAACCCCGTTCCACCAGGAAAAGCTGGCGCTTGGCGGCGAAGTCCAGATCCCGCGAGAATGCAGTGACGATGGAATAGAAACGGGCCGGGCCGCCCCCGGGCTTGGGCCGCAGGATACGACCCAGGCGCTGGGCCTCCTCTTGCCGGGAGCCAAAAGTGCCGGAGACCTGTATTGCCACGTTGGCGTCCGGAAGGTCGATGGCCAGGTTGGCTACCTTGGACACCACCAGAAGCTTCGCCTCTCCGGCGCGAAAGCGCCGGTACCAGTCCTCCCTTCTCTCATCCGGGGTGCTTCCGGTGATCAGGGGGGCGGCCAGGGCCCGGGCGATGCCTTTGAGCTGGCGCCGGTATTGGCCGATGATCAGCACCTGGTCGTCGCGATGCTGTGCCAGGAGCTTCTGTACCACCGGCAGTTTGGCCGGGTTCTCGGCGGACAGGCGGACGCGCTCTCTATCCCCGGCCGCTACGTAGGCCAGCCGCTCGCCCGGGGCCAGGTCTACCCTGATCTCAAAGCATTGGGCGGTGGCGATCCAGCCCTGTCTCTCCAGTTCCTTCCACGGCGCGTCGTACCTCTTCGGGCCGATCAGAGAAAAGACCTCGGCCTGCCTTCCGTCCTCACGGACCAGGGTGGCGGTGAGCCCCAGGCGCCTGGTAGCCTGGAGCGCAGCGGTGATGCGAAAGACCGGGGCGGGCAGGAGGTGAACCTCGTCGTAAACGATGAGGCCCCACTTCTGTCCGGTGAACAGCCCCAGGTGCGGGTACCCTTCTTCTTCAAGGGTTGAGCGTCGGTGAGTGAGGATCTGATAGGTGGTGACAGTGACCGGCCTGACCTCTTTGTGATGACCAGTATATTCCCCAACCTGTCCGGGCACCAGGGAGGTCTTGTCCAGAAGCTCCCTGACCCACTGCTGGACCGCTACGTTGGAGGTGGTGAGGACCAGGGTAGCGCACTGGAGCCGGGCCATGATCCCCAGGCCCACGACGGTCTTGCCCGCCCCGCACGGTAGCACCACCACCCCACTACCGCCGGCCGGCTCACCGATAGCTAAATAGGCCTCGATGGCGGACCGCTGGTAGGACCGCAGGGCGAGCTCGGCGCCGGAGCCAGTCCTCTTCTTCAATTGTACCTCCAGGGGAGCGCCTGCCCGGTAGCCCACCAGATCCTGGGCCGGGTACCCCAACTGGACCAAGACTTGCTTTACGGGCCCGCGTTCATCGGGCGCGATCTCCCAGGCGTGCTCATCTAGTCGGACCGCCAGAAGTGGCCGGAGACGCTTGTGCTGGGTGAGCGCCTCCAAGAGCCGGGAATCTGGGCAGATCAGGACGAGTCTCCCGTGGAGCGAGGTGAGCTGGACCTGGCCATAACGGGAGAGGTGCTCGGCGAGGTACCGGGCCAGGCGGACCGGCAGGTCGTAACGGCTGTAAGCGGTCAGGGAGGAGACCACATCGGAGAGCCCAAGCCCCGAGGCCGCGGCATTCCAGAGGGACAGGGGGCTGATGCGATAGAACCAGAAGCCGTCCAGGGTTTTGTCCAGGTCGGCAAAGCGGGCCACGGCGTCCCGGGCCAGCTCGAAGGACGGATGATCGGTTTCCAGAATCAGGGTTCCGTCGGTTTGCACCACCATTGACCCGGTGGGGTTGCTATGGCCGGCCAAATCGCCTCCTGGCTAGAGGGAAGAGACTAGAAGAAGCGTTAAAAGCCGTCCTGCAATGGCGGCGCTGGCTAGCTAGCCATGGCGAGAAAATAGCGGTGGAATCGGGTGTCGGCGGTGAGCTCAGGGTGGAAGGCGGTGGCTAAGAGGTTCCCTTGCCGGACGGCTACGATCCCGTCCTCCGGCAGCCGAGCCAGCACCTCCACCTGCTCACCGATCTTTTCGATAAGAGGAGCGCGGATGAAGATCCCCCGGAAAGCCTTCCGTCCCAGGGCCGGGATAGAGAGGTCAGCCTCGAAGCTGTCCACCTGACGGCCAAAGGCGTTGCGCCTCACCGCGATGTCCATGAGCCCCAGGAGAGGCTGATCCAGGTGTCCTGCGCTCTTGGCCAGGAGGATCATCCCGGCGCAGGTGCCCCAGATGGGCCGGCCCTCCCGGGCCATTCGCGCGATGCCGTCCACCAGCCCGTACTCCACGGCCAGCTTGCCGATAGAAGTGCTCTCGCCGCCGGGCAGGATCAGCCCCTCCAGGCCTTCCAGCTGCTCCGGCAGGCGCACCTCCACCCCGTTGGCGCCTTCCTGCCCCAACATGGAGATGTGCTCCCGGAAAGCGCCCTGCAGGGCCAGCACGCCGATGCGCCGCCGGGGCCTCACCATCCCCGCACCGCCATGAGCTGCTCTTTGGGCAGGGTGCGAAGCTCCAGCCCGGGCATGGCCTCGCCCAGCCCCCGAGAGACCTCGGCCAGGATCTTGGGCTCCTGGTAATGGGTGGTGGCCATGACGATGGCCTTGGCACGACGGGCCGGATCAGCCGATTTAAAGATGCCCGAGCCCACGAAGACGCCGTCGGCGCCCAGTTGCATCATCAAGGCGGCGTCGGCCGGGGTGGCTATGCCCCCGGCGGCGAAGTTCACCACCGGCAGGCGGCCCGTTTTGGCCACCTGGGCCACCAACTCGTAGGGCGCGCCCAGGACCTTAGCCTCGGCCATGAGCTCGTCCTCGGGCATGTTTTGCAGCTTGCGTATTTCGTCCATCAACGCGCGCATGTGGCGCACC
>JBFMCB010000176.1:0-6091 GCA_040754915.1 Chloroflexota bacterium
GCTCGAACCTGGCCGCCGACGCCCTGCATAAGGCGATCGAGGACTACCGCCGCCGCCACAACGGCGGTTCCGCGGGAAGCTAGACGTACAGATTCCACCCAAGCCCCGTCCTGAATGTTGAGACACTTGACAAGGCAAACGTTTGCCATTATAATATGATTAGATGGCAAACGTTTGCCATTTGTCCTAGTCCTTTTTCACATGGGTTAAGGAGGGCAATTCATGCCTATAATACTGGCTGACTTGGCAAAGGCAGCTGGTGTCTCCATCTCGACGGTATCCCGTGCCCTCAATGATAGTGATCACATCGTTAATGAGGAGACTCGTCAGCGCATTCTCCGCCTGGCCCAAGAATCGGGTTACAAGCCCAACCTGTTGGCCCGCGGCCTGCGTGGTGACCTCACCTTCAGTATCGGCGTGATCCTGGACAACATCTCCAGCCCTTTCGCTCCGCCCGTCGTGCGGGGCATCCAGGACGAGTTGAAGCGAGCCGGCTACTCCATCATCCTCATCAACTCTGACTGGGATCCGGTGGTTGAGGCCGAGAGTGTGCGCACCTTTATCGCCCGCCCTGTAGATGGGATCATCTTCGTGGACACCTGGCTCCACTCGGCCAACGAGGCCCCGCCTCCCTCAGAGAAGCCTTACGTCTTCGTCAATCGCCTGTTCGGTGCCACCGACTCCAACTGTATCGGCCCTGACGACCGCTATGGGGCGCGGCTGGCAACCGAGCACCTGGCGCGCCTTGGTCATCGCCGTATCGCCTTCATCAACGGGCCGGAAGGGTGGGAAGCTTCGGTCAACCGGCTGGCGGGCTACCAGGACACGCTGGCCCCATACGGCCTGCCCTTTGACCGCTCCCTGATGCGCTGGGGCACATGGGAGGTGCGGGATGGCTATCGTGCGACGAAGGAGCTAATGGCCCTTCCGAACCCGCCCACGGCCATCTTTGCCGCCAACGATTTCATGGCCATCGGTGCCATCTATTCCCTACAGGACATGGGACAGCGTGTGCCGGCCGACGTGGCGGTGGTCGGCTACGACGACCGTGAGGTGGCCAGCATGGTTCGACCGGCGCTGACCACCGTCACCCTGCCCTGCTATGAGATGGGCCAGGCCGCAGCCCGGTTGGTCGTCAACCAGTTGGAGGATCAAGGAAAGCCGGCGTCGGCGGAGCAAGTCCGGGGTCGGCTAGTGGTGCGCGAATCGTGCGGAGCCGAGAGGGTGAAAGAGAGCGAGAAGGAGTTCTGGGTTCACACCACGCCCAGGCGATTGTTGTACGGGGCGCCGGAGGGGTGGTCAGGTCCCTCCAGGCTGACGGCTGAGGACTCAACCGCCGCAACGGCCCGGCGGGAAAGACCGAATCAAAAGATGCAGTCCCATGAGAACGGTCGAGCGGGTCAGAGATTCAAGCGTGCGCCGCGTGAGCCGCCCGACTCGTAGCTGGGACCCCGAAGGAGGTGAAAGGCGGAGAAACATATGACCTTGATTTCGAGGGATCGACTTCGGTCTCGACATAGAGACCACGCGACGAATAGGAGGAGAAAACCATGACAGACCTTAACAATGAGGTTAAATGCATCAGCCGCCGCCACTTCCTGCATGGCACTCTGGCTATCCTGGGGGGAGGTGCTGTGTCCGCGATCCTGGGGGCCTGTGGCCCCACGCCAACCCCGGTGCCGCCCACCGCTACGCCGGTGGCGAAGCCGACCACCCCACCGCTCCCCACGCCAACTCCGATCCCGCCAAAGGTGGAGATTACCTATGCCTTCCATGACACCGATGAGCCGCGCAAGAAGATGGTGAAGGTCTTCAATGAAACATTCCCCGGCATCACCGTTAACCTTAACTGGATCGCCGAGGGGTTCCGCGAGAAGTGTCTCACTATGGCCGCGGCGGGCACGCTGCCGG
Source organism: Chloroflexota bacterium (assembly GCA_040754915.1). GTDB lineage: Bacteria > Chloroflexota > DTOL01 > DTOL01 > JACQYG01 > JACQYG01. Next base: position 1,912 of record JBFMCB010000176.1, read on the forward strand.
ACGTCATCCGTTTGTGGGAGCCGATAGCGCTGGACTTCGGGCGGGCCAACCAGGTGATTGATCTCCAGCCCTACATTGACAAACAGCCGGACTTCAATCCGAAAGACCTCTACGAGGTCTTCTATGACTTCGCCCTGATTAAAGGCAAGCGCTGTGGGCTTTCCGACGGGTGGGCATCACACTTCGCTTTCTACAACAAGGTCCTCTTCGACGTTGCTGGTGTGCCCCATCCGAAGCCCGACTGGAGCTGGGCTGACTACGTCAGCATTGCCAAGAAGCTGTCGAAACCCGCGGAGAAGCTCTGGGGCTCAGACACAATCCCCATTGGCTGGCTTCACTACAGCTACAAGTTCATCTGGCAAAACGGGGGCCAGGTCTATAACCCTGACTACACCGAATGCCTGCTGGACCGCCCTGAGGCCATCGATGGTTTGCAGTTCTGGGCCGACCAGTTGTTGAAGGCAGAGATCATGCCCACGCCGGCGCAGGCCGCGGGTATGGGAGACCTCTTCAAGACCGGCCGCGTGGCCATACACCGCATGGGGAGCTGGGTCATGAAGGGCCTAGTAGACGCTGGGCTCGTCTGGGACGTGGTGCCGGAGCCGAGGCGTAAGGAACGTCGTACCCTTATCCACACCGCTTTCAACGCCATCGCCACCACCTCCAAGAACAAAGATGCGGCCTGGAAGTGGCTAAACTTCGCCGTGGGCCCCGAGGGAAGCTTCATCTATACCAGCTTCCTGACCTTCCCAGCCTCACGCCGCTCCGTCAACGAGCGCAAGCCCTGGGTGATCAAGGACGTTGATGCCCACTGGGAGTACATCCCGCAGGCGGGCGAGTACGGCTTTATCGTGCCGGCGCCGCCCAAGGTTGGTGAGGTAGAAAAGCTCCAAAGCGACGCCTTCGAGGCCGTCTACCTGGGGAAGAAGAAGGCGGCAGAGGTCCTCCCGGAGGTCGCCCGTAAGGTCACCGAGATTCTACGGAAGGCATAGCGGCTTTTAATGGCAGGACCGCGGGGCGGGGTCCGACCAAGACTCTGCCCCGCGACTGTGAGTGGAGGCATAACAGTGAAGATATTTTCCCGTAGATCCGGATTGGGGGATCGGCCTGCCCTGACACGCCGGCGGCTGAACCAGACCATCGAGGGTTACCTGTTCATCTCTCCCTGGGTGTTAGGTTTCGTTCTGTTCACCGCAGGGCCCGTGGTGGCGTCCCTCGTCCTCAGCTTTTTCGAGTGGAGTTTGATACAGCCGCCGCATTTTATCGGCTTCGAGAACTACGCCAAGATGTTCTCGGCCGATCCGCTGTTCTGGAAGTCTTTACAGGTTACATTGACCTATGTAGCGGTGAGTGTACCCTTGCAGATCGTGTTCGCGCTTTTTCTGGCCATCTTGCTCAACCAGAAGGTGCGTATGGTCCCCGTCTTCCGCACCAATTTCTACCTGCCGTCGGTGGTGAGTGGGGTGGCGATATCGGTGCTGTGGCTATGGCTCTACCAGCCCGATATCGGGTTGATCAACGAGCTCCTCAGGTATGTGGGCATCAAAGGCCCGGCCTGGCTGGTTTCAGAGCAATGGGCCCTGCCCGCCATCATCGGGATGAGCCTCTGGACTGTCGGAGGCCCGATGATCATCTTTCTGGCTGGGCTCCAAGACATCCCACAAGAGCTGTGCGAGGCCGCCGAGCTGGACGGCGCCGGAGAATGGAAGAAGTTCCGCCATGTCACCCTGCCGATGCTGTCGCCTGTGATCTTCTTCAACTTGGTGTTGGGGCTCATCGCGGGGTTTCAGACCTTCACGCAAGCCTACGTCATGACCAAGGGGGGACCACTCAATGCCACCATGTTCTATGCTCTGTACCTGTACCTGAACGCCTTCACCTATTTGAAGATGGGCTATGCATCTGCCCTGGCCTGGGTCATGTTCCTCATCATCTTAGCCCTAACATTGGTGCAGCTTAAGCTGGCTCGGTATTGGGTTTATTACGAGTATGAGGTGGCACGGAGGTGAGCATAACCACAGTTCAGAGCATCTATCGGGACGTGATCCAGCGTGGGAACCACGTCCTTGTCCTGAGCCAAAGGGCCTATCGGAGTGTAGTCGAGAGCAAGCGTCGCCTGAACGTGCTGCGCCAGGGCGTTGTCTATGTGCTGTTATTCGCTTTGGGTCTGGTGATGGCCCTTCCCTTCCTGTGGATGGTCTCCACCGCGCTTAAGTCGGATGCGTTGGTCTTCCGCATCCCGCCCCAGTGGTTTCCACGCCCGTGGGTCTGGCGGAACTTCATTGACGCGCTGACGATCCTAGGACATCCTGTCCACCTCTATGTGTGGAATACCACCGTCATCGCTGTGCTCGGTGTCATTGGTGTCGTCATCTCCAGCTCGCTGGTGGCCTTCGGCTTCGCCAGGCTGGAGTTTCCCGGCCGAGATGCCCTCTTTGTCCTGGTGCTCAGCACCATGATGCTCCCCTTTGCAGTGACGATGGTGCCGCAGTTCATCTTATTTCAGAAGCTTGGTTGGTTGGATAGCTTTAAGCCACTCATCGTTCCATACTGGTTCGGTGCCCCTTTCCACATCTTTCTGCTGCGCCAATTCTTCCTCACGATCCCAAAGGACCTGGATGACGCCGCCCGCATTGATGGTGCCTCCAGCTTACGGATTTACTTCCACATTATCCTGCCGCTCTCCAAGCCCGCCTTGGCGGCGGTGGCCATTTTTGCCTTCGTTTATCACTGGAACGACTTCCTGTGGCCGATGATCGTCCTAGCTTCTAGGGAAAAATGGACCCTAGCCATCTTTCTGGCCAGCTTTCAGGGCTATATGCTGGAGCCCCGGTGGAATTTGTTGATGGCCGCTTCGACTGTCCTCATGCTGCCTTGCCTGGTTCTCTTCTTCTTCTCTCAACGGCTGTTCATCCGCGGTCTCACCCTCACTGGCCTCAAAGGGTAAGGACATGGCAATGGGAGGATACGTCATAGCTACTGGCCCAGGTATGCTCTTCGCGCCCCAAGCCCATGTCGCAATGCAACGTGGTATTGACTGTCTGGCCAATCTGCTCCGCCCCACCCTGGGACCCACACCACGCTGCGTGGCCCTGGACAGCTCATCCCCAAACCACCCCCCCGAGATCCTGGATGATGGCGCCACGATCCTGCGTCGCGTCATCCAGCTCCCCGACCCCTATGCCGACATGGGTGCCATGCTCCTCCGCCATACCCTGTGGCAGGTGCACCAGGCTGTCGGCGATGGCACAGCCACCACGGCTGTGCTGCTGCAGGCCATCGTGCGCCATGCAGCCCCTTACCTGGCTGCCGGAGGCAATGCCATGGGCCTCAAGCGTGGCCTGGAGCGTGGCCTGGTCGCCGCTGTCGCAGCCCTCAAAGACCTAGCCAGGCCTCTGGAAGGGGCTGCCGCGATCGCCCGCACCGCCGAGACGTTATGCCATGACGCTGAAATGGCTACCCTACTGGGGGAAATCTTCGACATTATCGGGCCGGACGGGTATGTGCGGGTGGAAGCCGGCCACTCTCTCGACCTGGAACGGCAGTACGTGGAAGGAGTCCATTGGTACGAAGGTTACTTCTCACCCTACTTCACAACCGATTCCTCTCAACAAGAGGCTCGGTTGGAAAACCCGGCTATCCTGATCAGCGATCTATGTTTAACGACTGGGGAACAACTTGTGCCCGTGCTGGAGCAGGTAGCCAAAGTCAACCAGCAGAACATGCTGATCATCGCCCAGGAGGTATCAGGCAGCGCCCTGGGGTTGCTAGTGGCGAACCATCGAGCGGGAAGGCTGCGGCTGTTGGCGGTCCGGGCACCTTCCTATGGCTGGCAGCAAACCGGCATCCTGGAGGATCTGGCTATATTGACCGGAGGCCGTGTTGTTACACAGGCTGCCGGGGAGCGACCTCAGGACATCTCCCTGGCAGACCTTGGGCATGCCCGGCTGGCCTGGGCCAATGCTTATTCCTTCGGTGTGCTGGGTGGCCAAGGGGATCCGATCAAACTGCGGCAGCGTATCACTCATATTAAAGCCAAGCTGGCGGCTACCAAAGACCTTGACGACCGGGAGAAACTCCGAGAAAGGCTGGGTAGGCTGCTGGGCGGCATTGCTATCCTGCGGGTCGGCTCGGCTACCAAGGCCGAACTGGAGGCCCGGAAAGCGAGGGCCGAGCGGGC
>JBFMCB010000177.1:0-5999 GCA_040754915.1 Chloroflexota bacterium
AAGTGTCTTGGCCAAAGTCACCTGGTTTAGCCGGCGATCAGGACCAGTGGGCTCGGCTACAACCTTGACCCCAGAGAATAACCCCAGGAGACCAACACTGAAGCGGTTACTCTTGGTTTGGGCGATGCTGGCGGTGGCGCTTGGCTCGGCCTCAGCGGCCATGGCAAAGGATGACAACCGGGAGATCAGGGAGGCCATGGCCAGAGGAGCCGATCGCCTGGTGGCGTTACAGCACAAGGACGACAAGGATGACGGCGGTTGGGGCCGCTACCCCAACGACCGTGTGACCCGGGCCAATCTCTACGGCATCACCGCTCGGGGGCTCCTGGCGGCCTATAAGGTGACCAAGAACCCCGCTTACCTGCAAGCGGCGGTTGAAGCCGGGAAAGCCCTCTTGGCAATATATAAACTTAACCCCAGCGGCCGCCCCTACAGCCAGGATGTAGAGTTCCTGGTGGATCTAAGCAAAGCCACCCATGATCAGAAATACTCCCGTGTGGCCAAGGCCTGGTATGCCAATATCATCAAGGATTTCCCCGATGCTAACAAACGGGTCGACGAACGGCTCTACCCCCAAAATGGCAGTAATAAGCCGGATAAACGGGCCGGCTGGGCCGTAGCGTCGGATATCCGCGCCGCTAAACGCACCAAGCAGAAGCAATATGCCCGAGCCCTGGCGGAGGCCATCATCGCCCAGTCCGGCGATTGGGAGGGGCAAGGCACTGAGCTAAAGTACAGTTTTCTGGGATGGGGTTCGCTGCTCTGGGCCCTGCACGATTTAGGGGATGGCTACAATAGCACGATCAAGGCCTATCGCTCCTCCCTCCTAGCCAAACAAGAGCCCGACGGCTCCTGGTACGGCGCCGACACGCAGGTCACGGCCTACGTTGTCCTGGGCCTCTCCGTGGCCGAAGGGGAGGGGGCCGAGCGCGCAGTGGCCCGGGCTGCCCGGTTCTTGCTGGAGATGCAGCTAACCAACGGTGGGTGGCTGCTCTATCCTCCTGGGGTTCCGAGCCTGTGTCCTAATGGGGTTCCCGACCCGTGTAATGAGCGACCCGAGGTGGATGGAGAGGTCCTTCAGGCATTGCTTTATGTTCAGGGCGAACACGCGGACTCCGAAGCAGAGTGTGATGATTAATGGGAGTCCATTCACCTCAGCCCTGATCCTCGCCGTGGGGCAATGCCAGGCTTCCCTCCAACCCCCAATATAACCCTTTACCCTCTCAATCCGCCCAACTGTCACCACGCTGTCCAGGCCAAGCTTCACCCCGTCGTTGACGCCTCGATCTACTACTGCTGCTCCGAGCGCACGCCAAGCTTCTTTATTAGTAACGAAGCCCACATAGAGACACAATCGCCATTGCCCCCACGCGTTTAGACAAACCATTCGGATTTCTGCTATAATTGCTTCCCTGGCGGCGGTGCATCGCCAGCCGACGATGTCATCACCTTTCCCTCATCTGACGCCACTCGCCACACAACCGAGAAAGAAGGACCAACTCATCGCTACGACGATCGATGTTGCAGGTAGAGAAGCCAGGAGCATCCAAAGCCGGGTCCTGGAGCTGGCCATCCCCGCGGTGGTGGAGCAGCTCCTCAATATGGCCGTTGGCCTGGTGGACACCTGGCTGGTGGGACACCTTGGGGCCCCCTCGGTAGCTGCCGTGGGGCTTTCTAACCAGGCCGTGATGCTGGTCACCGCGTTCATCAGCGCGGTAGCCACGGGGAGCACGGCTTTGGTAGCCCGCCACGTGGGCGCCCGAGAGCCCAGGCTGGCCAACCGCATCATGCAGCAATCATTCCTGCTGGCCGGTAGCATCGGCGCATTCTTCACGCTGCTCTGCCTTGCCCTGGCCGAACCGACAATGCGCCTGCTGCAGGCCCAGGGGGAGGTCATCCCCTTGGGCGCCACCTATCTGCAAATCGTGGCCGTCTCTTTCCTGCTCACCGCCTTCATGTTCATCGGCAATGCCAGTTTAAGAGGCGCCGGTGACACCAGGACGCCCATGCAGGTGATGCTCTTGATCAACGGCGTGAACATCCCCGTGGCCTATGCCTTCATCTACGGCTTCGGGCCCATTCCCGCCATGGGCGTGGCAGGCTCGGCCATCGGCGCAGCCTCCGCCAGGGCGCTAGGAGGTTTGATCATCGTCGCTCTGCTCTGGAGAGGTCGGTCGGGGTTACGGCTCAACCTGCGGGACTTCTCCCCCGATTGGGCCCAGATCAAACGGATCTTGAACATCGGCCTGCCCGCCGGCGGAGAGATGATGTTCATGCGGTTCGGCCAGACCGCTTTTGCCATGGTGGTGGCCGGGCTGGGCACCGCCTCTTTCGCCGCCCACCAACTGGCCTTGCAGAGCGAATCCATTTCCTTCATGCCCGGGTTCGGCTTCGCTGTGGCCGCCACCACCCTGGTGGGCCAGGAGTTGGGGGCCAAGAATCCCCGCCGGGCCCAGGAGAGCGGCTATGCGGCCTTACGGCTGGCCATCGTCGTCATGTCCGCGATGGGCCTGGTTTTCTTTGTCTTCGCCCCCCAGTTCCTCGGCTTCTTCATCGACGACCCGGAGGTGATCGGCCTGGGGATCACCCCTCTCAGGCTGGTGGCCGTCTTCCAGGTGCCGCTGGCAGCCGCCATGGTGCTATCCGGTGGCCTGAGGGGCGCCGGCGATACCCGCTGGACCATGCTGATTACAGCGGCCGGCCTGTGGCTCCTGCGAGTGCCCCTGAGCCTGATCTTCACCACTGCCCTGGGGCTAGGGCTGGTGGGGGCGTGGATGGCCATGGGGGTGGACCTCGTCGCCCGGGGCTCCGCTGCCTACTGGCGCTTCAACAACGGAGGCTGGACGAAGCTGAAGGTCTAACGCCAACATCCAGGTGGACGGCAGCACAGTGCAGGGGCCACAGATCTATTCGTCCTCTTTCCGACAGTTTCAGCCGGGGCAAGCTGGGAGTAAATGGAATGTCCACGATGTGGTATAATAAGATCAAAGAGAGGTTCAAACGAGATGATTAGTCAGCAAGGGAGGGGCTGAATATGAGCAGGCGAGAGGAGCTTGACGCGGAGTTGGCGCGTGCCCGGGCGGATCTGGAGAAGAGCCGCCGGGCCTTGGCCGAGCAAACCGCGGCCATAAAGGAGCTGGTAGGCCGGCGTAAAAGCCTGGCCCTGGCCGCCGTCCAGGGGGAGGCGGAGGCAAAGGCCCAGGTCAAGAGAATCCAACGCGAGATCAGGGACGGAGAGCTACAAAAAGATCTCCTCAGCGAAGCGACCATAGCGCTGAGGGAGAGGATCGGTGACCTGGAAAGGAAGGCAGTGGAGGCCGAGCTGGAGGAGTTGCTGGCTGGCCAGGGGGAGGTGGAGGCGCGCTTGTTGGCCGGCCGGGAGAAGGCAGCTCAACAGCGGAAGGCCCTGGCCCAGGCCGAGGCGGACTATAGAGACGCGGAACGGGCCCTCTGGTCCATCGGCATCAAAGCCACCCAGTTGAGAAAACGCCTCCAGGTCCTTCAGAAAAAGGCCCAGGTCGCCTCCCAGGCCCCGGCTATGGCGGAGCACGCCTCTACTTGAACCACGGCGCATCGCGGTGGCATTGTGGAATGAAGTCCCCGATAATTTGGGGCGTCCATGGAGTTCCCGGCCAATAGGCCTTAGATCGACCAAACCCTCTCCTTCGCCTGGGAACTCCTGCCACCGTTGGCACCCGGCGAATTCAAGCGCCTGGAAGCGGCGTATGTCGAAAATACCACCGAAAGGGCCAGCTTGCCCGTCCTCTTACCCACCCTCTGGAAAACCCGCTTCTTCTTCATAATTTCTTCACATTCTAGTGCTAGGCTTAAGTAACGAGATATAATCTGATCGAGGGTTCCATGTCTAATCGTCGCAAGATCATGGTCATCGACGACGAGAAGAAAATAGTGCAACTGGTGAAAGCCTACCTGGAACGGGACGGCTACAAGGTCCTGGCCGCTTACGACGGCCAGGAGGCCTTGAACCTGGCCCAGCGGGAAAAGCCCGACCTGGTGGTCTTGGACCTGATGTTGCCCGGGTTATCGGGTTTGGATGTCTGTCGCACTCTGCGGCAGGAATCCGATGTGCCCATCATAATGTTGACCGCCCGGGCCGAGGAGACGGACAAGCTGGTGGGCCTGGAGCTGGGGGCCGATGACTACGTCACCAAGCCTTTCAGCCCGAGAGAGCTAGTGGCCCGGGTCCGGGCGGTGCTCCGCCGCACCGAGCCGACGCCGACGGTGGAACGCGTGGCCCGGGGTGACATTACGGTTGACCTGGTGCGCCACGAGGCTTGGGTGAGGGGCAGCCTGGTACCTCTCACACCCACCGAGTTCGAGCTCTTAGCCACCCTGATCCAGAGCCCTGGGAGGGTGTTCACCCGTTTGCAGTTGCTGGACAAGGTGCTGGGCCTGGAGTACGAAGGCTACGAACGGACCATCGACGCTCACGTGAAGAACCTGCGCCAGAAGATCGAGGCCGACTCCAGAAATCCCCGGTACGTGGTCACCGTCTACGGCGTAGGATACAAGTTTCAAGAGACCAAGCCATGAACAGCCTTTGGATCAAACTACTAGCGGCATTCATGCTGGTGGCCTTCGTCTCAGTAGGCACCGTAGCCCTGTTGGCTTTTCGCACCACGGAAAGGGAGTTCAGCTACTACATGCAGCGGGGCGGTCAGATGAGGGCCCAGCAATGGTGCGGCACGTTCGAGGACTACTACGCAAACAATAAGTCCTGGGCCGGCGTCGAGTCGGTGTTCAGATCTGGTCGCCCTCCCCTCTTCCCAGGCGGAATGATGGGCATGATGGGGATGATGGGCAACCGGGTGATCCTGGTGAACACCCAGGGCGAGGTGATGGCCGACTCCGCCAACACCATAGTGGGCAGGCTCCTGCCAAAGGCTGCCCTGAGCACAGGGGTGCCTGTGACAGTGGGCGGCCGACAGGTGGGCACCGTCGTGGTAGACCCTGGGATGATGGAGCCCCTGCGGGCGGATTCTCTGGAGCAAGACTACCTGAAGGCCATCGGCCGGTCCCTCCTCATGGCCGGGGCCCTGGGTGGCCTCATCGCCCTGGCCCTGAGCCTGATCATCGCCTACCGGGTCACCTCGCCGGTGCGGGCCATGACCAAGGCAGTGCACCAGATATCCAGCGGCAACCTACAACAAAGGGTCCAGGTAACGGCTCGGGACGAGATCGGCGAGTTGGCCGCTGCTTTTAATACCATGGCCGCGAACCTGGCTCGCAACGAGCAATTACGCCGAAACCTCGTCGCCGATGTGGCCCATGAGCTCCGCACACCCCTGGCGGTGCTCCAGGGCAACCTGGAAGCTTTGATAGATGGGGTGGTGGAGCCGACGCCCCAGGTCTTGGCCTCGCTGCACGAGGAGACACTTTTATTGTCCCGGCTGGTGGCTGACCTACAGGAGTTGTCCCTGGCCGAGGCAGGCCAGCTACAACTGGAGCTACAGTCCACAGACCTGAGAGGGCTGGTGGGAAAGACCGTCCAGACCATTCAACCCCAGGCCAGCGAGAAGAAGGTGGGCCTGAGAGTTGATCCGGCAGAAGGGCTACCCCAGGTCAAGGTTGATCCGGATCGCATCGCTCAGGTGCTCTATAACCTGATCAGCAACGCCATCCGTTACTCGCCACCGGGAAGCGTAGTCAGTGTCAGTGCCCAGTTGACGGCCCAGGAGGCACCGCCATTCCAAAGCAGCGGTCGCGGTCTACCCGTTTTGCGGCACAGAAAAAAACCCCCGGCCCAGGCCGCCCGGTTCATCAAGGTCACCGTGCGGGACCAGGGCAGCGGCATCGCCCCGGAGGACCTACCCTGCGTTTTCGAGCGCTTCTATCGGGCCGACAGGTCACGCACCCGCGATAGCGGCGGGGCGGGCATCGGCCTGGCCATCGTGAAGCAACTGGTGGAGGCCCATAAGGGACGGGTCGGGATGGAGAGCGAGGTGGGCCGCGGGAGCAGCTTCTGGTTTACCATCCCG
>JBFMCB010000178.1:0-5996 GCA_040754915.1 Chloroflexota bacterium
GTTGTTTGCCCCCTCGATGAGCACCACATCCTTCCCTCTTGAGACCCGGGCGTAGGCTTCCTTGATGCGCCCGACCAGGTCCGGCGCCTGGCCGCGGATAATGTGCTCCAGAACACGGGGGGTGATCAGCACCGGGCAGACGGCGTCCAATGGGTCCCTGATGCCCAGGGCCTTCTGGATCACGTGAGAGTCCTCGTCCAGGGCCCCCTGCTCCTCCAGCCGGGCGGTGAAGCTCATAGGCTTGAAGTACCCGACCTTGTACCCCTCATGTTGCAGCCGCCGGCCCAGGCCGATACAAACCGCGGTCTTTCCAGAAAATGTCTCCGTCGATGTGATGTATAATGCAACCATGTGTGCCTCCTCAATCCAGTGTCGCGCTACGTAATAACCATCCTCATGTCTACCGCCACCGCACCGCGCTCGTGAACCATAAGAGGGTTGATGTCCAGCTCCGCTATCTCTGGAAAATCGGCCACCAATTGGGATACGCGCAGTATGGCATCGGTGATGGCCGCCAGGTCAGCCGGTTTTTCCCCACGTACCCCCTTCAGAAGTGGGAAGGAATGGATCTGCTGGACCATCTCCATGGCCTCTTGCCTGGAGACCGGGGCCACCCTGAAGACCACGTCTTTCAGCACCTCCACGTAGATGCCCCCCATGCCGAACATGATGAGAGGGCCAAACTGTGGGTCTCGAGACATGCCAACGATCACCTCTCGCCCCTTGGGCACCATCTGCTGGACGGAGACCCCCCAGATGTCCGCATCGGGCATGTATCGGGTGGCCCGATAGGTGATGAGCTCGAAGGCATCGCGGACTCCAGAGGCATCGGCGACGCCAACCTTCACCGCGCCGATATCGGATTTATGCAGGATGTCCGGCGAGGCGATCTTCATCACTACCGGATAGCCCAGTCCCTCCGCAACCAGCACCGCTTCCTCCGGCGTCTTCGTCAGTCGCGACTGAGGGATCGCCAGGCCGTAGGCCCCGAAGACCTCTCGGGCCTCCACCTCGCCCAGGGACAGGCGATTCTCGCCGCGGGTCCGGGCGAAGATCCGGCGGACCTCGGCCTGGTCCACGTTGTAGCGCGGGTACTCCTGCGGTGGCCGCTCCAACCACTGGCGATAGTAGTGCATGGCCTGGAAAGCAGCCATGGCCCGCTCGGGATAAAGGTAATTGGGGATGCCGTATTTCCTCAGTATCCCGATGGCAGGGCGCACGGTGACCTCTCCCATGAAGCCACCTAGCACCGGCTTCTTGAATTTCCGGGAAACCTGGCCCACCGCCTCGGCGGTTTCCTCGGCCCGGGTCATCACCTGGGGGGTCAGGATCACCAAAACCCCGTCGACGTTGGGGTCCCCCAAGGCTGCCTCCACCGCCAGGGCATAACGATCGGCCAGGGCGTCTCCCAGGACATCGATGGGGTTGTAGACGTTAGCCGAAGGAGGCAGGTTGGGGCGCAAGAATTCGACCGTCTCCCGGGATAAAGTCGCCAGCTTCATCCCTGAGCGCTCGCAAGCGTCAGTGGCCATGATGCCAGGCCCCCCGGCATTGGTGACCACGGCGATGCGATTGCTTTTCAACAGGGGCTGCCGGGCGAATGCCACCGAGTAGTCGAGGAGATCCTCTATGGAATTGGCCCGAATGATGCCGCACTGTGCAAAGGCCGCATCGTAGGCGGCATCGGTGCCGGCCAGCGTCCCGGTGTGGGAGGAGACCGCCCGGGAGCCCGCCGCGGTGCCCCCAGACTTGATGGCGATGACCGGGGTGGACCTGGTGACCTGGCGCGCGGTCTCCATAAACCTTGGACCATCTACTACTCCCTCCAGGTAAGCGGCGATCACTTTCGAATGCGAGTCCTTGTCCCAGGCCAGGAGCATATCGATCTCGTTGACGTCGGCCTTGTTGCCCAGGCTCACGAAGCGCGAGAAGCCCACCCCCTCCGCCCGGGCCCAGTCCAGGATGGAGGAGCACAGGGCGCCGGATTGCGACATGAAGGCAATGCCCCCTTTGTCGGGCATGCCGGCAGCAAAGGAGGCGTTCAGGTCACAAACGGTATCGATGATGCCCAAGCAGTTTGGCCCCACCATGCGCATGCCGTACTTTTTTGCGATGGAGGTTAGCTCCTTCTCCATCTTTATGCCGTCGCCACCGGCCTCCCGGAAGCCCGCTGAGATGACGATGACGCCTTTGACCCCCTTGCGGCCGCACTCGTCTAACACCGAGGCCACCAGCCGGTTGGGGATGACGATGACTGCCAGATCTATCGAGTGGGAGACCGCCAGGACACTGGGATAACATCGGAGCCCCAAGATCTCCTGAGCTTTTGGGTTAATGGGATAGATCGAGCCTCGGTAGCCATGTTGCTGGATGTTGCGCAGGACCCCGTAGCCCAGTTTGCCCGGCTCCCGGGCCGCGCCGATCACCGCCACGGAGCGGGGGCCGAAGAACATCTCCAGCATCGCGGTCTCCAATGGAAAAAGTCCGTTCTCTGAGCTAGGCGCCGAACTTGGTCAGACGCAGGGCATTGGCCAGGGCCAGGCCCATGATGTTGACCGCTGGGAAGGTGCCCAGGGAGCCAGAGGCGCAGGCGGTCTCCCCAAACTCCCTGGCCGCATCGGCCCGACACCATCGGGAGTAGAGCAGGAAAGGAACCGGGTGCCAACTGTGGCTTCGGAGGAGAGCAGGGGTGGAGTGGTCGCCAGTGACCACCACCACCTCGGGATTGAGCTGCAAGAGGGTCGGAAGCTCGGCGTCCACCTCCTCAATGACGCGAACTTTGCGAGCGAAGTCTCCGTCTTCTCCGGCGGTATCGGTTCCCTTGACGTGAATGAAGAAGTAGTCGTAGCTAGTATATTGTTCGGCCAGGGTCGCGAATTCGTCGGCCACCGTGGTACCCGTGGTCAGGATACTCATCCCCGCCAGCTTGGCCAGCCCACGGTACATCGGGTACACGGCGATGGCTGCTGCTCGAAGGCCGTATATCTCAGGGATAGTGGGTAACTTCGGGTGCTGGGCAAAACCGCGCAGGAGAACGGCGTTGGCCGGGTGATGGTTGGCCAGGATCTCGTGGGCCTGCCGCACGAATTCGTTGACGATGCGCGCGGTGCGCGCCGACTTAGGGCGGGTGGCCCTCACCTCGCCAGGGGGCAGCCCTATCTTTTGCGGGTCGGATTCCGTCAGGTGATCGGAGAGGTCCGGCCCACGAAAGACGACGACGAAGCGATGTTCCTTCACCGGTTCCACAAAGAGCTCAACGTCATCCAGCTTTATTCTCCGCAGCAGTCCGCAGAGCTCGAGGCACTTTTCCGTGGCCAAGCGGCCAGCCCGGCGGTCACTGACCAGGCCCTGAGCGTCGACGGTGGCGAAGTTGGCCCTGGCCGCCACGTCTCTATCCTTCAAGTCAAAGCCTATCCCCAGGGCTTCCAGGACGCCACGGCCTATCTGATAGCGCACCGGATCATAGCCAAAGAGCGCCAGGTGCGCTGGTCCGCTTCCAGGGGTGATGCCAGGGCCCACCGGATCGATCAATCCTACCATGCCTTTGGCGGCCAGGGCATCCAGATTGGGCGTAAAGGCTGTCTCTAGCTCAGTCTTGCCGCCCTCCTCCCGGGGAAGGCCGCCCAGCCCGTCCAAGATCAAAAGAACTATCTTAGCCGTTGAGGCCGCACAGATGTTTCTTAGGAAATCGAAGTTAAACACCTCAAGCTCCTGCATGATTTGTGGACTCGACCGGAGGCAAACCCTAAAAGGGGATAGGTATCTCCTCCTAAAAGGACCTATCCCCTTGCCAGTCGCCAAGTTTGCCCAGACCTAGGCCGCTGGAACGAGCACCTCGCCCTGTGGTCTGCCCTTATGGGCGTTCGGCACCGGGCATCAAGAGGGCCACGAAGGCCCAAACTACGCCCAGGAGCCAATTTTCGAGGGCCTCCTCAGACCAGGGCCTCCTGAGTCTCGCGGTCGAAGATATGCATGTGTTCCAGATCCAGGACGACGTCGATCTGTTGACCGGGCCTCACCTGAGTGCGCGAGTCTAACCGGCCCACGAAGCTCTTGGCTCCGGTGAGCAGATACAGGTAGATCTCGCTGCCCATGGGCTCCACCACATCTACCGTCACGCTGACCGTGTTGTCGGGCGAGGCGTTGGTAGCGAATTGGCGGTCGTACATGTCCTCGGGGCGTATGCCAAACACCACGTCCTTACCCAGATATCTGGTCACCGCCGGCCGCTTGCTATCAGGCACCTTGACCCGGAAGCTGCCGCCATCCACATAAGGGTCATCGGTAGTGCCAGCAATCTTGGCATCGAAGAAGTTCATGGCTGGGCTGCCGATAAAGCCCGCCACGAACATATTGGTGGGGCGATCATACAGGTTCTGAGGCGTATCCAACTGCTGAAGGAGGCCGTCTTTCATCACCGCGATGCGGCTTCCCATGGTCATGGCTTCAACCTGATCGTGGGTGACGTAGATCACCGTGGTCTGAAGTCTCATATGAAGCTTGGATATCTCCGCCCTGGTCTGGACCCGTAGCTTGGCATCCAGGTTTGACAGCGGCTCATCCATCAAGAAGACCTTAGGCTCCCGCACGATAGCCCGGCCCAGGGCCACCCGTTGCCGCTGGCCACCGGAGAGTTGCTTGGGCTTGCGGTCCAGGAGCTGCTCGATGCCCAGGATCTTGGCGGCCTCGTTGACCCGCCGGTCGATCTCCTTCTTGGGGGTTTTGCGCAGCTTGAGGCCGAAGGCCAGGTTATCGTAGACGCTCATGTGGGGGTATAGGGCGTAGCTCTGAAAGACCATGGCGATATCCCGGTCCTTGGGAGCCACGTCGTTTACCAGCCGATCACCGATGTAGACGTTACCAATGGTGATCTCCTCCAGGCCGGCCACCAGGCGGAGGGCCGTGGTCTTGCCACAGCCAGAGGGACCTACCAGAACCAGAAACTCCTTGTCTTTGACCTCCAGGTCCAGGTCATTCACGGCAATCACATCACCAAACCTCTTGGTGACATGGTCGAAAGTTACGCTGGCCATATCGCTTCTCCTCGTGATGTTATCACTGCCGGTCACGATTGAGCCATAGCGACCAGTCAATGAACGAACGGCATTTGCGTTGCAAGCAAACTCGCCAATTCATTGGCTAGTCCCCTCGCTCAACAATTCGGCAAAAACAGAACTCTTCGGTCGATGGGATCTGGAAAAGGTGCAAGATAAGGTACATGCTGTAGAGGCAAATGGTGATGCTACCTCACCTCAACAACCCTCGTCATCATCCCACGGGCTCATTGCCAAAACCGCTCTTTGCGAATTGGGAATGTCTAGCTGCAAACGCCATTGGCGGCGCTACCCTAACCGGCGATAAAACCACCTCCCTAAGCCCGAAAGTGCGAACGGGCATCGCACAAAATAGAGGTACGCATCCGCGTTGCGAGAATTATAGCACAAACCGCGAGCCTTTTCACCACCCTGCAGCTATTTTTGACAATGGCGGCAGAACTCGGTAGTGCGCTGATTGATGATGATCTGGGAAATGTTGCTGCCACAATTGGGGCACGGCAGCCCGCCGCGGCCGTGTACTTTCAGAAAATCTCTGATTTCGACATGAATGTGGTCCCCCACCCGGTTAGACAAAATCTCGGTTGCCTCCAAGAGGACCTGACGTATCGCATGGTATAGTCGCTGGACATCGTCGGCGGAAAGCTCTGTGCGCTTGCGATAGGGATAGATACCGGCCACGAAGAGGATCTCGTCGGCGTAGGCATTGCCGATTCCCGCCAGGAACTCCTGGTTAGTGATGATGGTCTTGATCTCCCCTCGATATTTTGCCAGTCGCTGGCGGAAAAGCTCCACGGTCAGCTCTTTGTCCCAAGCCTCAGGGCCCAGCTCGCCTATCCCAGGCACGGTTCTGACCTCATCCTTTCTCACCAGGTAGATGCGGCCCATGACCTTGGAATCGAAGTATCGCAATTGGAAGCCGTTGGAGAAGTGAAACACGAA
>JBFMCB010000179.1:0-5988 GCA_040754915.1 Chloroflexota bacterium
GAACTCCCTCTCGCGCCAGCAAGCTGGCGTAGAAACCAAGTTTCTCCAAGAAACCTGGTTTCTCGCTTAATTATACACCTTGGTGGCCATTTCTCCAAGACCAGGGCTTTGCTCCAGGGCCTGGTGAGAGTCGCATTCGGTGACAGCGGTCAAAACGAAGAGGACGAAAGGCCCTTGCCAGATAATTGACAAGGGCACATAAGAGGTGATGCAGGAGAACGGTTTCTTGACTGGCAAAGGAATCAGCTATGGTAGCGCATACCGGATTCGAACCGGTGATCTCCTCCTTGAGAGGGAGGTGTCCTAGGCCGCTAGACGAATGCGCCGTCTGGCCATCGCCGGCGCCGGAGAGGCCGAGCCTGGGATGACAGACGGGAGTATAGCACAAACCGAAAACCAATGCAACCAATTTCTTTACTAGTAAAGAATGCGGGAGAAGACGGGGCCATCCCGGCACACCCGCCGGCCGGCCACGGCGCAGGAGCCGCAGAGGCCCATGCCACAGCGCATGTAGCGCTCCATGCTGACCTGATAGGGTAGGCCTCGGGCTTCGCAGACCCCCGCCACCGCCTGGAGCATGGCCTGGGGGCCGCAGGCATACACGGAGTCCGGCCTTTGCTGGTCGGCCAGGGATTGCAGCAAATCGGTGACCAAACCTCTCTCGCCGAAGGAGCCGTCCTCGGTGCAGGCCCAAACCCGGCAACCCAGCCCGGCAAAGCGACCCGGAAAAAGCAGGTCCTCCCGGGCCCTGGCGCCCAGCGCCACCCGCACCGCCATGCCGCGGACTCTGGCCGCCAGGGCCAGGGAATATAGCGGCGCAGCACCGTAGCCCCCGGCGACAAGCAGGATGTCATGACCGGTAAGCCGGAAACCCCTCCCCAGGGGCCCGCGATACCACAGGCGTTCTCCCGGGACCAGGCGGTGCAACGCGGCCGTGAAGTTCCCCACGTTGGCCACGGTAATGGTCAGGGGGTCGGGGCAGACGACGCTGAAGGGCTTCTCGTTTATGCCGGGCAGCCAGGCCATGAGAAATTGTCCGGGACGGGCCTTGATGGCCGCGTCCAGGACGAAGGTCGTGACTTTACTGGTTTCCGGGATCACTTGAACCACAGTGGCGACGCGCGGCAGCCTATCCCTCATGGGCGACCCCCCGGAAGTCCTCCAGCCTGGCGTAGCCATGGGCCTCCATGTAGGTTGAAAGCTCGGCTTCCAGCCTCTTGAAGACGCCCAGACCGTGGTAGTACACGGCGGAGCCTATACCCACGGCAGAGGCCCCGGCCATGATCATCTCCACCGCGTCCCGGCCGCGCAGAACCCCGCCAATGCCGATGACCGGGATGCTCACGGCCGAGCAGATATCGTAGACACAGCGCACGGCGATGGGCCGAATGGCGGGGCCGGAGATGCCGCCCACCCGGTGGGCCAAAATGGGCCGGCCAGCTTCGATGTCGATGACCATCCCGGGGCCCAGGGTGTTGATGGCGGAGATGGCATCGGCCCCGGCCTGTTCCACCGCCCGGGCGATGGCCTTGATGTCGGCCACGTTGGGGGAGAGCTTGACGATGGCTGGGAGCTTGGTGGCCCTCTTGACCTCCAGGGTAACCTGGGCGGCGGCCCGGGGGTCGGCGGCGAAGGGCTGACCGAATTCGTCCTCCACATTGGGACAGGAGATGTTGATCTCCAGGAGATCCGGGCCGGCCTGGGCGATGGCCCGGGCCACTTCGCCATAGCCCTTGGCCGTGTCGGCGAAGAGGCTGGCGATGAGGGGCACCCCCAGGGGCCGGAGCCTCTCTTTTGTCTCAAGCAGCTCTCTGACACCCACTTCCACTCCCGGGTTGGGGAGCCCCACGGCATTGATCAAGCCGCCGCCCCAGTCCAGCACCGTGGGGTTGGGATGGCCCGCTCGCGGCTCGGGTCCGTAGGACTTGGCGGTGACCGCGCCGGCCCCGGCTCGGGCGACCCTCGCCAGGAGGGCGGCGCCAGTGCCCAGGATGCCGGAGGCCAGGACAAAGGGGTTCTTCAGCAAGACGCCGCAGATGGTCACGGACAGGTCGTGGCGAGACACTATGATCCTTTTACTAGTCAAAGAAAGGTCGTGATGCCGCCACCCTTGTGGTGTCGGAGCGTCACCAGGCGAACACCCCGACGACTCAGCCCGCCCGGCCCAGGTAGCGAAGGACGGCGGAGCGCTGGTCCCCGGTGATGAGGCCCTGCCGAGATAGGGTCTCCACCATCTCCGTGATGGTCATGACGGCGTGGAGGCGGTAGCCCTGTCTCTCCAGAGAGGCCTTGCCGCCCTGCTCCCGATCGATAAGCACCACCACATCCTGCACCTGCAGTCCTGCCTCTTTGAGAGGGCTCATGGCCTCGACCTTGCTGGCGCCGGTGGTGATGACATCGTCCAAGACCACGGCGGTCTCCCCAGGCCGAAATTCCCCCTCGATGGCTTTTCTGGTGCCGTACTCCTTGGCCTCTCTTCTTGGGTATATCAGGGGTCTCCCCGTTTCCAGGGCCACGGCGGTGCCGATGGGCAGGGCGGCATAGGGTATGGCCGCCAGGCAATGGTATTCAAGCCCTTCCAGCACCTGGGCATAGGCGCGGGCCGCCTGCGCCAGGACATCGGGGTGGGAGACCAGGAGGCGTAAGTCCAGGTATATCGGCGACAGGGCCCCGGACTTCAGGGTGAAATCGCCAAACCTCACCGCGCCGATGCGCTGGAGTTCCCGGATCAGGGTTTCCCTCTGGCCTGCCAGGTGACGGCTGGCCACGTCCCGTCCAGGGGGAGCGGCCATCACTTCATCCCGCAACTGGTTCAGCTCATCCCGGAGGCCCTGGGCGGCACGGCGGGGGTCAGCGGCGTAGATCACCTGCCGCGATACGTTGACGATGAGGCCGGCCCCCCGGGCGTCGAGCCCGGCGCGCAGAACAACCCCTAGATCACCCCCCTGGCTGCCCACCCCAGGGACCAGGAACCACAGGTCCGGCGCCATCTCCCGCACCAAACCCAGTTCCCGGGGATAGGTGGCTCCCATGACCAGGCCCACGTTGCCCGCGGTGTTCCACTCCAGGGCTTTCTCCGCGACGACGAGATACAAGGGCCGGCCCGGGCAGGGAAGTCCTTGAAAATCAGAGGCGCCGGGGTTGGAGGTGCGACAGAGCAGGAGGACCCCCCGGTCAGCGTACCTCAAGAAGGGTTCCACGGCGTCATAGCCCAGGAAAGGGTTCACGGTGACGGCATCGGCCCGCCAGTATTCGAAGGCCGCCCGGGCGTAGGCCTGGGCGGTGCTGCCGATATCGCCCCGTTTGGCATCCAGGATCACCGGGATGCCTTGAGGCACGTATTTGATGGTTTTCTTGAGCGCCTGAAGGCCATTGATGCCCAGGGCCTCGTAAAAGGCGATGTTGGGCTTGTAGGCAGAGACCAGATCGGCGGTGGCGTCGATGATCGACCGGTTGAAGGCGAAGACTGGGTCGGGGCCTCCTAGAAAGCGCTCTGGCATCTTGGCCGGGTCCGGGTCCAGGCCAATGCAGAGCAGGCTGCGGTTTTCCGCCACGGTGCGCTCTAGTTTTTCTAGAAAGGAGGCCATCTTAAGCCTTCCCCAGTACCGCTGCCAAAAGGGCCATGCGGATGTACATGCCATTCTCCATCTGTCGGAAGTAGGCCGCCCGAGGATCGCTGTCCACCTCGTAGCTGATCTCGCCCACCCGAGGCAGCGGGTGCATGACCACCATCTTCTCCTTAGCACGGCGGAGGGTCTGGGGCGTGATCACATAGGAGCCCTTGACCCGCTCGTAGAGGGCCTGATCCTCGAACCTCTCCTTTTGCACCCGGGTCACGTAGAGGACATCGGCGTCGGCGATGACGCGCTCCAGATCGGCTGTCTCCCCGGTGGGGATGCCCCGCTCGTGAAGCTGGGCTACGATCCGGTCGGGCATGCGGAGCACGTCGGGCGAGACGCACAGGATCCTGACGTTATAAAGGCTCAAGAGGCGTGCCAGGGAGTGCACCGTGCGGCCATACTTCAGGTCGCCCGCCATCACCACCGACAGGCCGTCGATGTGGCCCAACTCCTCCTGGATGGTGAACAGGTCCAAGAGGGCCTGGGTGGGATGTTCGCCGATGCCGTCCCCGGCATTGATGACCGGTATGCGGGCGAAGTCCGCGGCGATCTTGGCGGAGCCCGTCTCCGGGTGGCGCAGGACGATGACGTCGGAATAGCACTCCAGGGTCCGGATGGTATCGGGCAGGGACTCCCCCTTGGTCACCGAGGAGTAATGCACCTCGTTAATGGGGATGACGCTGCCACCCAGGCGCGACATGGCGGCGACGAAGGAGGAGCTGGTGCGGGTGCTGGGCTCGTAGAAGAGGCAGGACAAGACCTTGCCCCGCAGGAGGTCCGAGGAGCCCGGGCCACGGGCGATGTCCCGCATGCCCTCGGCCACGGCGAAGATGTACTCCAGGTCATCTCTGGTGAACTGGTCCACCGATAGGATATCCCGGCCATAGAAGGGATTACCCAGGGTTGGGGTCATCGTGGTCATGTGCTCCTCCTGGTTGTGGTAGAGAATAGGTTTTGCCCGAAGCCAGGCTGAACCAGGATCTGGCCATCCTGGTACACCTTCGCGCCACGCAGGTACACCGCCCGCACCCGGCCTTTCACCCTCATGCCCTCAAAAGGGGTCCACCGGCACCTGGTGAAGAGGTCCTTGCCCTGGATGACGTATTCGTCCTCGGCCTCCACCTCCACATAGGTTCGAGCGCCCAGGCTAAGGCCGAAGATACGAGCGGGGGCGATGCACGTGAGCTCCACCAGGCGCGGGAGGGAGAGCCGTCCCTGGTCCACCGCGGTCAGGAGGAGCGGCAATGCCGTCTCCAGGCCAGGGACGCCGGGGGGCGCGTGGTCGGCCTGTTTCTCTTCCAGGGTATGGGGGGCATGGTCAGAGGCCACGACATCCACCACGTCCAGATGGCGCCAAAGGGCCTCTCGGTCTTCGGCGGTGCCCAGGGTTGGGCGCATGTAGCCCAGGCTGCCCAGGCACCTGGCGTCCTCCCCGGTCAGAAAGAGATGGTGGGGTGTCACCTCGCAAGTGATCCTGGCCGTGCGCCTCTTGGCCAGGGCGATGAGCTCGATCTCTGCCCGGCGGGCCACGTGGCAGAGGTGCAGGCGCTTTTTGTACAAGAGCGCCAGGACGATGGCCTGCGCCGCGCTGCGGCCTTCAGCGTGCGCCAGGATCGGCCGGCTCCCGGGCCATTTCCGAAAGTGCCGCATCATGCCCGGCAGGTCGTCGATCAAGAGTGGGCCATGGGTGCTGTCCAGGTACATCTTGAGGCCGGGGACCCGCCGGGCCAGGCGGTGGTGGTGGACGAAGTTGTCCTGGCTGGCCCCCAGGTAAAAGCCGTAGTCGCAGAGGGCCTTCTGGGCTGCGGCCCGCTTTTTCTCGGCTAGAGCCTCAGCGTCCACCGTGGGGATTGGGTTATTGGGCATATCCAGGACGGCCACGACACCGCCGGCCAGGGCCGCCGCCGTCCCGGTGTAAAAGTCCTCCTTGTGCACGTCGCCGGGATCCCTCAGGTGGACGTGGGCGTCGATGATGCCAGGCAGCTTGAGTCGAGTCACGAGCGCCTTGCCTTTCCGACACAAAAAAATAGAGCCTCTTCGGCTCTATTTGCTACTGGTACTGGAAACCCTGCCAACTATCAAAACTGGAATGAATGGCTCTAGGGGAAACCCCCCCCTACCAGCCGGGGCTATTCGCCGCCGGAACAAAACCCTATTGCGGAACCCTGGCCAGGTCCGACCGCCGGTAGAATGCTGCATCGGCGGAACTCTATCACATTCACTGGCTCCTGTCAATACTTTCCTGTGCGGGGGCCAGGACATACTATACACTCCTCCGGCTACGCTGAATACGTGCAGCTTGTGTTAGAATGGTCGGGTCGTAGGCGTATCACCGAGGAGGATGCAAAGCAGTATGAGACCTGGACCC
>JBFMCB010000180.1:0-5919 GCA_040754915.1 Chloroflexota bacterium
GCAGGGCCTCGCTGTGCTCTTGCACCCATTCCACCAGCCGCCGGCGGTTACAAAAGAGCTTCACTCCCCACTCGGTGGCCTCCTCCAGTCGCCGCATGGCATCGTCCAGGGCCTGGTGGTGCTGGGTCAGCAGTAGGAACAATCGCTCCTGGCTGGCATAGAGGGTACAAAACTTGAGGGGGATCAGCACGTAGCCATTCAGGAGTCCGGCCAGGACCCTCTGATGGGCCAATACCCGAGCCTGGGCCCAGCCCGTATCCTGCAGGTTGGTTTCCAGCGCCTCCGGGCTGAATTCCGCCAGGGACACCGGGCTCACCACGGCCAGCAGGTCTCGGTGGGCCACCGTGTAGACCGGGGCCGGCGGAACGATGCCCTCGGTTGGCAGGTTGCCAGGCTCCCGACCCTGCCGGGGCCGGGCTACGGCATAAACGTAGAAAGCGTGCTCGCCATCGTCTTGGCGCATGATGGTCTCCACCTCTATATTGCCCTTGTTCCCTGAACCGGCGCCTCCTGCCGGCGGATGGCGATGAGCAGAGTTCGCTCCACCGCCTCCCGGCTGAAGACGACCGCTGGCGGCTGACCGCTGACCGCTGGAGTTAACTGTCGGCGGTCGGTGGCCGGCGGTCGGTGGACATTCTCGGCGTAGGCCGTGAGGAGCCGGTAGGCTTGAGTCAGTTCAGCCATGTGGACCTCGGCCTCCGGGTCCTCAGGGTTATGATCGGGATGCAGTTGGCCGGCCAACTGGTGATAGGACCGTTTAATCTCTCCTGGGGTAGCTGTCTCCCCCAGGCCCAATAGACGCCGGGCCTCATCCACCGCCTGGAAAGAAGGCATTTGCACCTCGACGGTGGCGAAGCTATAGGGCGGCAGGGGGCCCACGCAGCGGAAGCGGAGCCGGCCTCCGAACTCATTATCCAGCAGCTCTAGCCGTTGGTCCAGCGCCCTGCGGCCAGCCTCGTCCACCAGCAAAGCTACATTGGCCACCATGCTGTCGTCCATCAGGGGATTGACCACCAGGTCCAGGGCCACCTCCTGCAACGATGGCAGCAGGCGGTCTCGCAGAGCGGTGCGGCGCTGCGCAAGAGAAGCCTGGACCATCTGGCCGATGGCGATCCGCTCGGCGTCCGTAACGTTTGAAAGTTTAAACGTTTGAACGTTTGAACGCAGCTCGTTGCCGATCTCCTGGAAAACCTCCGGGAGGCTCCAGAGGACCACCACCTCCATCTGCACCCGGCCAGCAAACCTCTTCAGGGTGGTGCGGAAAAGGGTCTCTCCCTGCCTCAGGAGGCGGTGGACCCAAGCCTCATTGGGCAAGACGGTGCCGAACTTCACGGGCAGCATGGGAAAATCCCGCATTATCGCCTCGACGACGCGCTGGTGCGCCACCAGGTAGGGGACTGCTTCGTCCCGCTTCAAACCACGATAGTCCGCCAGAGGGCTGGCGCTGACCACGGCAGCGATATCGCGATTAGGAATTGAGTAAACCTCATCGTGGTGGTCATCCACCCCTGCTGCCTCAAATACAACCCCGTTCCCGGTAGGGATAATGGCGTAGACGTACGTTGCACCCATTTCTATTCCTGCCTCTGTCTGCCGGCAAATCCTTTTTCAAAGTGTCGCCTGGCGATGCGGAATTCGGGCACGCGGTCGGCGGTTGGCGGTCGGCGGTCATTCTCCAGAAACTCCCGGATGGCCGCCATGGCCGCCTGGCGGCAGAGGCCCTCGATGTCTGCCCCCATCATCCCCTCGGTGCGTTCGGCCAGCTCCGTCAGGTCCACGTCCGAGGCCAGCGGCTTGCCCCGGGTGTGCACCCGGAAGATGGCCAGGCGGGCCTCTCGGTCAGGCATGGGTAGCTCTAACAGCACCTCAAAGCGGCCGGGGCGCAGGAGGGCCGGGTCCACGATGTCCAAACGATTAGTTGCGCCTAACACCACCACCCCTTTGAGTTCCTCGATGCCGTCCATCTCGGCCAGGAACTGGCTGACCACCCGCTCGGTGACGTGGGAATCGGCCCCAGCTCCCCGGCGGGGGGTCAGGGCGTCCAGCTCGTCGAAGAAGACGATGCAGGGCGAGGTTTGTTTGGCCTTCTTGAACACCTCGCGCACGGCGCGCTCGCTCTCCCCGACCCACATCGTCAAGAGCTGCGGCCCTTTCACGGCGATGAAGTTGACCCCGCTTTCTTTGGCTACCGCCTTGGCCAGCAGGGTCTTGCCCGTACCTGGGGGGCCATGGAGCAGGATACCCTTGGGAGGAGTGGTGCGGGCGTGGCCAAAGAGGTCGCGGTGCTGGAGGGGCCACTCCACCGTCTCCATCAGCAGGCGCTTGACCTCCTCCAGCCCGCCGATGTCGTCCCAGCCCACCTCAGGCACCTCGGTGAAGACCTCGCGGATGGCCGAGGGCTCCACCTCGGCCAGGGCGGTTAGGAAGTCAGACGATGTCACCTCCAGGGCCATGAGCTTGTCGTAGGGGATGCGGGCCTGGGCAAAGTCAATGTCGGGCATCAGCCGGCGCAGGGCGCTCATGGCCGCCTCACGACAGAGGGCCTCCAGGTCGGCGCCAACGAAGCCGTGGGTGATGGCCGCCAGCCGTTCCAGGTCCACGTCCTCGGCCAGGGGCATGCCCCGGGTGTGGATCTCCAGGATCTCGCGGCGGCCGTCTTTGTCTGGAACGCTGATGGCGATCTCCCGGTCAAAGCGGCCGGGGCGGCGCAGGGCCGGGTCCAGGGTGTTGGGGATGTTGGTGGCAGCGATGACGATGACGTTACCTCGGGACTCCAGCCCATCCATCAGGGCCAGGAGTTGGGCGACTACGCGGCGTTCTACCTGGCGGTCGCCGCTCATCTCTTCCCGCTTGGGAGCGATGGCGTCGATCTCGTCAATGAAGATGATGGCAGGGGCACGTTTTTTGGCCTCATCGAAGACATCCCTTAAATTTCCCTCAGCTTCTCCATAATATTTGCTGTTATGGAGTAAGAAATACGGGGCTGCAACAAAGCTATCTTTATCGACCGTAAAGTCGTACAGTTCTTGCGTTCCCAGAGGTGTAATATCAACAATCTGCTCCCACCCAATATCATCGCGCATCAATTGCATGTATTCTGCTTCAATAGCCGGCGTTAAAGCACCATGCGTTCGTACAATGTCATATAATCTGGTCAGAGCATGCTTAGTAAACAAACCACGCCCATAAACGTACTTGTCATGACCTCGATATGCCTGATAGGGAACACATGAGCGAAGGGTCTCCAATAACAAACCTGGAACAGGAACATGACTATGCTCCCGGTTGCTCTGATCAATCTGTTCTAGGCGCTTTCGTTTTTCTTCAGTAATCGCCCCAATATGTTTTGCAAATACCATTCGGCCCTGATTACCGAGCACGGCTAGCTCATACATCATCCCTTTCTGCGTAGGGAGCCCTCGGACAGTACTATCAATGCTAAGCTTGAGCAAGAGCACGGCTTGGAGATCATGTAAGAATGCTTTAGTTGCACTGAAGAGTTTCGGCGTTGGGTAACCGCCGGCAAACGAAACAGTACCATCTCCTGCAAGATAACCTCTGATAAACGCAGCAACCTCCTCGCGGGGAACGTGATAAAGCAGCGAGAGAACCGTTGGCCACTTTTTGCCAGGGGTTAAGTTAAACTGAGCAAGATAAGCGACCAGTGCCTTACTATACACAACAACGCGACCACCTGCACGGTCTTCTGTATATATTGTAGCCTTATGGATACCGAACAACTCCTCGAGAAGGTTCAAGTAATGCTCGCGAAGCTCAGGACTTGTGTTACAAAAAGTAACACTGTCTTCTGCTATATAGCCTTCTGCCACCAGCAGACCAATATATTCCCACAGTGCGGCGGATGTCTTTTGCGGCAGCTTAATCCAATTACTACGGGACAGATTGCGGCTGATAGGTGCAAATTTGCCAGCTTTCTCAACAAGTAGTGCAGGAGTTTTGAGCTTCTGAGCAAAGTGCGGCAATGCAAGCTTGTTAACACGAGCAATAAACATTCCACTGCGAAGCTCCTTCAAGAGTTTCCAGGCATAACCCCCATCCTCAAAAACCAGAAATGGCTGATTGTGTGAGCAAACAAGCTCATTCCCATCACCCAAAGTCACTTTGTATGCCGGTACAGTAAGTTGGGCCACGTGAGTGATAGCTGCCTCTTCCAGGCGATCATCTGAGAATGCATAAGTCTTAACCGGCTTTTTAAGTTTGACGATTTTGATATGATCATCGCGTACACATTCGCCCTGGGCATTATCGAAGAGATGCTTAGCCTTCACAAGACCGTGAGGATTCGTGAAAATCTTTGTATCACCGCCCACACACATGATCTCCGGCCCCGCGACGTGGACGAAATGGGCGCTGGTCTCCTGGGCTACGGCCCGGGCGATGAGGGTCTTGCCACAGCCGGGCGGCCCATGGAGCAGTACCCCTTTGGGCGGGTCAATGCCCAGCCGCTCAAAGACCTCCGGGTAGCGCAGGGGCAGCTCGATCATCTCTCGAATGCGGCGGATCTCCCGGTGCAGCCCGCCGATGTCCTCGTAGGTGATAGCGCCCCGCTCTCGCCCGGCGGCCTGGCCTTCAATGCGGATGATCGTGGAGGGGCCAATAAGCACCGGGCCAGCGGGGATCGTCTGGGAGACGATGAAGTTCTGGGCGCGGGTGCCGAAGAGGTTGACGCGCACCTGGTCGCCGGGGACCACGGGGATGCCCTCCAGCAGGCGGGCCAGGTAGCGGGCCATCTCTCCCCCCTCTCCTCTCCTACCAGGGGTGGGGCGAGAGGTGAGGTCGGGCGCCAGCACCACGGTGCGGGCCGGTTGGGCCGCGGTCTGACGCACCGTCACCTGTTCATCCAGGCCAGCACCGGCATTGGCCCGCATTATGCCGTCCATCTGGATCAAGCCCTGTCCCCGCTGGGCAGCGTAGGCGGGCATAGCCCGGGCTACGGTGAGCCGCTTGCCCGTGATCTCCACCACATCGCCGATGTCGCTCCCCAGCCGTTCCAGGTCCTGAGGGTCCAGCCGGACGAGCCCCCGCCCCACGTCCTTGGGCAGGGCCTCCGCCACGCGCAGGGAGAGGGTTCGGTCTTGTACCTTCGCCTTATACTGGTTCATAATGCAGTGCTCCGATCCGCAGCTATGACCCCCTTGCCGCGGCAGCAACCACAGGAGAGGGGGCTGTCCGGCCAGATGTAGTCTGCAGCCCGGCCGGTCCCGCCACAACCGGGGCATGAAATAGCGTTGGCAGGGATTTCCACCGTGCCCATACCACCACAAGTGGTGCAGGTCAAACGAGTGCCGGGATAGACACCTGTGCCCCGGCAGAAGGCACAGCGGGCCGTTGGCGGGTGGAGCGTATGTCGTCCCATCCCACCGCAGACCTGGCAGGTGGCCAGGGGGGACATGATGCCAAAGGGATCCCGGCCTTCGCCGCCACAAAAGGCACAAACCACGTCCGCCGTCGGCCAGTTGGTGGAACGTTGAACGTTTAACGTGCCAACGTTCAACGCTTTCTTGGTTGCTCTCTTCATGCCGCCTCCTCCAGTCGGGTTTCCAGCCGGTCCAGGCGCTCCCGCAGCAGAAGGTTCTCCTTCTCCAATTGGTTGGCCCGTGAGGAGAGGTAGGGATCGCTCTCCCACCAGTTAATGCCCATCTCCATGGCCTTGTCCACCGAGGCCACCAGCAGGCGCAGCTTGATGTTCAGCAACTCCACACCCACCAGGGAGATAGTGATGTCGCCGGCGATGACGACGCCCTTGTCGAGCACCCGCTCCAGGATATCGGCCAGGTTGGTGGCCTGGATAGCGTGCTGCAGGCGTTGTTCTGGCATGATGTACTCCTCTCAGACGTGAGACGTGAGACGTGAAACGTGAGACGTGAAACGTGAAACGTGACCATCACGCTTCACGTT
>JBFMCB010000181.1:0-5891 GCA_040754915.1 Chloroflexota bacterium
TCCTGAGAGCGGTGGCCACGGGCCGATACGACTATCCTTTCCTCCGGGACCGCCCCGCCGGCAGCTCCCTGGAGGGCTACCTTTTCCCGGACACCTACCATATCGCGGGCCGGCCCAGCGCCGAGGCCCTGGTGGGGATGATGCTGGAGGGCTTCGGCCAGCGCTTCACCCCGGCCATGCGCCAGCAGGCGGCCGAGCGCAAGCTGACCATCCATCAGGCGGTGACCGTGGCCTCCCTGGTGGAGCGGGAGGCCCAGGCCGCCAGCGAGCGGCCAATCATCGCCGCCATCTACCTGAAACGCTGGGCCACCGGCATGCCCCTGGAAGCCGACGCCACCGTGCAGTACGCCATCGGCTACCGGGCAGAGACGAAGCTGTGGTGGAACCCGTTGCAACTGGGCGAGCTTCGCACTGTCCAATCTCCCTATAACACCTATCTGAACCCCGGCCTGCCGCCGGGGCCTATTTGCAGCCCTGGTCTGGCCTCCCTGCAGGCGGTGCTGCAACCGGCCAAGACCGACTTCCTTTACTATTACTCTAAAGGCGACGGGACCCACGCCTTTGCCCGGAGCTTTGAGGAGCACCTGGAGAACCAAAAGAAGTACCAGAAATGAGGAGGAAACGTTTGATGAGAATTCGCAAGGCCGTCTTCCCCGCCGCCGGGCTGGGGACGCGCTTTCTTCCGGCCACCAAGGCTCAACCCAAGGAGATGCTGCCTCTGGTGGACAAACCGATCATCCAGTACGTGGTGGAAGAGGCGGTGGCCTCCGGCATTGAGGAGATCATCATCGTCACCGGCCGGGGCAAGCGGGCCATCGAGGACCATTTCGACATATCCTTCGAGCTGGAGTATTTCCTGAACAAGAAGGGCGACGCCCAGGCCTTGAGGGAGATCCGCAGCATCTCCGACATGGCCACCATCCACTACATCAGGCAGAAAGAGCCCCTGGGGTTGGGCCACGCCATCCTGGTGGCCGAGGAGCTGGTGGACGACGAGCCCTTCGCCATCTTCCTCAGCGACGACCTCATCGAGGCCCCGACGCCCTGCATGAAGCAGATGATCGAGGTGTACGATCGCTACAAGTGCTCGGTCATTGCGGTGCAACGGGTGCCTAAGGAAGATACTGCTTCCTATGGCATCATCGAGCCTCGCCAGATCGAGGACAGGGTATACCAGGTCTCCAACATGATCGAGAAGCCTGAGCCTAAAGAGGCGCCCTCAGACCTGGCGATCATCGGTCGCTACATCCTGACCCCCGAGATCTTCGAGTTCCTGGCCCAGGTGCCAGCAGGCAAAGGCGGGGAGATACAGCTCACCGACGGCCTCCGGGCCCTCCTGCGGCGGCAGGCCATCTACGGGTACGAGTTCGTCGGCACCCGCTACGACGCTGGGAGCAAGCTGGGTTTCCTCAAGGCTTCGGTGGAGTACGCTCTCAGGCGCCCGGACCTGGGCCCGGAGTTTCGGGAGTATCTTAAGGGGTTGAGTTTGAATAACGGTTAGGGATAAGGGATAAAGAGCGAGGTTCCCCTGCCCAACATGGTTGGGCTCCTACCCAACGGGAGAGACGTGGAAGAGATCATTGAGCTGGCGGCAGAGGCTTTGCGCCAGGGCCAGAGGGTGGCCCTGGCCACGGTGACCAGGGCGGTGGGATCAACGCCCCGCTCCCCCGGGGCCAAGATGCTGGTCTATCCCGATGGCTCCATCGCTGGCACCATCGGCGGGGCGGCGGTGGAGGCCCAGGTGATCCAAGAGGCCCTGGCGGCCATGGGGTCCGGGACACCCAGGAACTTGTCCTACACCCTAGACGAGACGAAGAGCGACCTGGGCATGCTGTGCGGCGGCACCATGGAGGTTTTCGTGGACGTGCTGATTCCCAAGCCGGTGCTCCTGGTCTTTGGCGCCGGGCACATCGCTCAACCCCTGGCTCAAATTGGAGCCCTGGTGGGGTTTGCGGTGACGGTGGTCGACGAGCGGGTTTCTTTGCTAGGAAAGAATTTCCCGCAGGCCCAGCGCCTGGTGGCGAAGAAGGCAGCCGATGCAGTGGCGGAGCTTCCGATTGATGCCAGCACCTACGTCGTGATCGTCACCGGCGGCCACGATTCAGACGAGGAGGCCCTGCGACGGGTGGCCGGCACCGACGCGGCCTACATCGGCATGATCGGCAGCCGCCGCAAGGTGAAGGTGGTCCTGGATCGGCTGGCGAAGGAAGGGGTTCCCTGGGAGAGACTGGCCCGGGTGCGGGCGCCCATCGGGCTGGACCTGGGGGCGGAGACGCCGGAGGAGATCGCCCTTTCGATCATGGCCGAGATAGTCAAGGTCAAGAAGGGCGGCAGCGGCGAATCGCTCTCCAGGAGTTCTTTGTCAGCAAA
This sequence comes from Chloroflexota bacterium, assembly GCA_040754915.1. Classification (GTDB taxonomy): domain Bacteria; phylum Chloroflexota; class DTOL01; order DTOL01; family JACQYG01; genus JACQYG01. Next base: position 2,371 of record JBFMCB010000181.1, read on the forward strand.
GAAAACATGACCACTGCTCTGCGTGACGTGATCGTGCTGATCAAAGGCGGGGGCGATCTGGCCACCGGGGTGGCCCACCGGCTCCACCGGGCGGGCCTGCGGGTGGCCATTACCGAGCTGGAGCGCCCCACGGTGATCCGCCGGGCGGTGGCCTTTGCCAACGCGGTCTTCCAGGGACAGACGAGCGTGGAGGGTGTCACCGCCCGGCTGGTGGCCAACCCTATGGACGTGCTTTCGGCTTGGTCGGAGGGCGTGATACCGGTGTTGATCGATCCCGAGACTCAGGCCCTTGGCGTCCTGCGGCCCGGCGTCCTGGTGGACGCCATCATGGCCAAGCGCAACACCGGCACCCGGCTGGCCGATGCCCCCATTGTCGTCGCCCTGGGGCCTGGCTTCGCGGCTGGGGTGGACTGTCACGCTGTGATTGAGACCCAGCGGGGCCACCACCTGGGACGGGTGATCCTGGAGGGCGCCGCTGCCCCGGACACCGGGGTGCCCGGTGAGGTGGAGGGGTACGGCCAGGAGAGGGTGCTCCGGGCGCCAGCGGTCGGGGTCTTTCAGGGCATGAGGGAGATCGGCGACATGGTGAAGGCAGGGGACACGGTGGCCCTGGTGGCTGGCCGGCCGGTGGTGGCCAGCATCGCCGGCGTGCTCCGAGGCCTCCTGGCCGATGGGCTCCAGGTGAGGCCGGGAATGAAGGTGGGCGACGTGGACCCCCGGGGGGAGAGAGAGCACTGTTTCACGATCTCGGACAAGGCGCGGGCCATCGGCGGCGGTGTGCTGGAGGCGATCCTCTACCTGCTCTCGCGGCGTGGTCCCCAAGCCATCCAGCGGTGAAAGGAATAGCGGCTTGCGTATTCTATTCATCCTCAAGCAGGTGGACAACGACCACCTGGGTATCCTGCACCTTTCTAGCGTCCTCAAATCGGGGGGACATGAGGTGGAGCTGATCATCGGCGCCGCCCAAGACCCGACGGAGGTGGCCGCCCGCTGGCGGCCCGACATCGTGGCCTACAGCGTCTTCACCGGCTCCCAGCACTACTATCTGGACTTGAACCGGCGCATCCGGGCCCGGCAAAAGGTCTTCTCCGTCTTTGGCGGGCCACACCCCACCTTCTTCCCGGAGCTGATCCAGGAAGATGGTGTGGACGGCATTTGCATCGGTGAGGGCGAGGGGGCTTTTCTGGAGCTGGCCAATGCCCTCCAGTCTGGGCAGCCGGTGACGGGCATTGCCAACTGGTGGATCAAGGAGAATGGCGTTATCCACGAAAACGCCCCGGGCCACCTGGTGGAGGATCTGGACAGCCTGCCCTTTCCTGATCGGGCCCTGCTCTACGAGCGCTACGCCCCCAGCCGCTACAATCCCTTGAAGCCGTTCATAACCGGCCGGGGTTGCCCCTACAATTGCACCTATTGCTTCAACCACTCCTTCGCCAAGCTCTACCGTGGGAAGGGGCGGATGGTCCGGCAGCGCAGCGTGGATAACGTGCTGGCGGAGATGTCCTGGGTGCTGGAGGCCTATCCCTTTCAACTGGCCCTCTTTATGGACGACACCTTCATCGTTTCCCGGGAGTGGGTGGCCGAGTTCGCGGAGAAGTATCCGCGGGTCATCGGCAAGCCTTTCTGGTGCCAGGTCCGGGCTAACCTGGTGAACGACGGCATCGTTCGTCTGCTCAAGCAGGCCGGCTGCGTCAGCGTAAGCATGGGCGTGGAGGCGGGGAACGACGACCTGCGCAACCGCGTGCTCAACCGCAATATGTCCAAGGAGACCATCATCCGGGCCTGCCAGCTCCTGGGCGCCCAGGGCATCGCCGTGATGACCACCAACATGTTGGGCCTGCCCGGTGGCTCCCTGGCGGCGGACCTGGAGACCCTGGAGTTGAACCGGGCCTGTAAGCCGGCCTACGCCTCGGCCTTGCTCTTCCAGCCCTATCCCCGCACCGCCCTGGGCGAGTACGCTCAGCGAGAGCACTTGATGGAAGGGACCTTCGACGATATATCCTTCTCCGCCACGGCTCATTCGGTGCTGCGTTTCAGCGATGCCCGTGAGAAGCGGCAGATCGAGAACTTGCAAAAGCTCTTCGCCGTGGGGGTAGAATGGCCGTTCCTGCTGCCGCTTATCAGGCTGCTCCTCAAGCTGCCTTCCAACCGGCTATACTGGCTCATCTACAAACTCTGGAAGGGATACGCCCTCAAAAACCGATTGCACCCGCACCGGCTCTCGACGCGGGAGTTCCTGCGTTCGCTCACCCACTTTTTGCAGATAGACGCGGACTAGCCGCTCTACCCCCATGCGCGCTGAACGAGTCTACAAGACCGAGGCCATTGTCCTGAAGCGGCTGGACCTGGGCGAAGCCGACAAGATCGTGACCGCCTACACCCCTTACCTGGGCAAGATCCGGGCGGTGGCCAAGGGCGTGCGCCGGCCCACCAGCAAGATGGGCGGCCATCTGGAGCCCTTCACCCACTCGCGCCTGCTCGTGGCCGCCGGCCGGAACCTGGACATCATCACCCAGGCCGAGACCATCCACTCCTTCCGGGAGCTGCGGGAGGACCTGTTTCGCCTATCCCACGCCTGCTACCTGATGGAGCTCTTGGACGGCTTCACCGAAGAGCGATTGGAAAACCGTCCGCTGTTCGAGTTGCTTTTGGAGGTCCTGGGTCTCCTGACCACGGCCAAAGACCTGCAACTCCTGATGCGCTACTACGAGGTCAAGCTCCTGGAGCACCTGGGATATCGGCCTCAATTGCGAAGCTGCGTCTCTTGTGGCAGGGCCTTGAAGCCGCGGGTCAACGTCTTCAGCCCGGCCCTGGGTGGAGTCCTGTGCGTGGACTGCCGCCTTAAAGACCTATCCGCGCCTGACCTGAGCCTGGATGGGCTCAAGGTGTTGCGGTTCCTGCAGGACAACCCCTATCCTGGGGCCCGCCGCCTGCGCCTGGGCCCTGCCGTTCAAGCCGAGATCCAAACCCTCCTGGGCGGCTACTTGCGCTACCTCCTAGAGCGAGACCTGAAATCCACCGAGTTCCTTCGCACCCTGCGCCGCCAGGGAGTGGCGCCGTAAGGGGCGGGCGTGGGTTCTTAAATTTCGGCTTGGTAGACTTGACAATGGTTTGGTCGCTCTGCTATAATGCCCCCTCGTGGAATCGAGGCTGGGAGCCTCTACTTGCTATGTCGTGAGGAGCTTGCTTGGTGAGCGATCAATACGCCATCGTGGAGACGGGCGGAAAACAATACCGGGTCTCGGTGGGCGACAGGGTGGACATAGAGAGCCTGCCCTTTGAAGAGGGTGAGTCAGTGGAGCTGGACCGGGTGCTCCTGGTGGTCGATGGCGGGCAGGTGAAGGTCGGCCAGCCCACGGTGCCGGGCGCCAAGGTGAAAGCCACCGTGGTGGCTAACGACCGAGGCAAGAAAATCCTCGTTTTCAAATATAAACCCAAGGTGCGCTATCGCCGCCGGCTGGGTCACCGCCAGACCTTTACGAGGCTCGAGATAAACGAGATTGTAACGTAGCGGTTTGGCA
>JBFMCB010000182.1:0-5859 GCA_040754915.1 Chloroflexota bacterium
AGAGCTGCCCGGCGGTCAGCTCGATCCCCAACTTGAGTGATTCGGCTTGAAGGATTTTCATCACTTATCCTGCTGGCTGTTGGCTACCGCTGCCCTTTAGTGTATAATTATACCACTATTTTCCAGGAGCATAGTGGATGACCTCCAGCGAGATCAGGCGCCTGTTCCTCGAGTACTTCCAGTCCAAAGGTCATCTGGTCTATCCCAGCTCGTCCTTGGTCCCTCACGGCGACCCGACATTGCTTTTGACCAGTGCGGGCATGGTGCAGTTCAAGCCCTACTTCATGGGCGAGGCGATGCCGCCAAACCCGCGGCTCGCCACCTCTCAGAAGTGCTTCCGCACGGTGGACATCGACACCGTGGGGAACGAACGCAACCTGACCTTCTTCGAGATGTTGGGCAACTTCTCCATCGGAGACTACTTCAAGGAGGGCGCCATCGCTTACGCCTGGGAGCTGATGACGGAGGGCTACGAGCTCCCGGCAGAACGACTCTGGGCCACCATTTACCCGGACGACGAGGAGGCTTTTGTTTTGTGGCAGAGGATCGCCGGACTGCCGCCCCAGCGCATCGTGCGCCTGCACGAGAACTGGTGGGGCCCCGCGGGGGAGGCCGGCCCCTGTGGCCCGGACTCGGAGATCTTCCTGGACCGGGGCCCCGAGCACGGCTGCGGCCGGCCGGACTGTCAGCCTGGCTGCGACTGCGAGCGGTATCTGGAGCTCTGGAACTTGGTGTTCATGCAGTACAACCAGGCGCCCGACAAGACGCGGACCCCGCTGCCCCGGCCCAGCATCGACACCGGCATGGGCCTGGAGCGCATGGCCATGCTGCTGAACGGCTGCACCTCGGTGTACGAGACCGACCTGTTCTTCCCGATCATCGAGAGGGCTCAGGCCCTGGTGGGGGCCAGGTACGGGGCCGACCCCAGGACCGACTATTCCCTGCGGGTCATCGCCGACCACAGCCGGGCGGTGGCCTTTCTCATCGGAGACGGCGTCCTCCCCTCCAACGAAGGCCGGGGCTACGTGCTGCGACGGGTGCTCCGGCGGGCGGTGCGCCACGGCTACCGCCTGGGGATCGACGAGCCCTTCCTGGACAAGACCGCAGCGGTGGTGGTGGGGCTCATGGGCGATGTCTATCCTGAGCTTGAGGCCAGGAGCGATTTCATCTACCGGGTGGCGCGGCAGGAGGAGGAACGCTTCCGGGAGAACCTGGAAAGCGGGCTAGGACGGCTGGAGATGCTCTTCGGCGAACTGGCCGCCCGGGGGGAGAGGGTATTCTCAGGGCAGGAGGCCTTCAGGCTCTATGACACCTTCGGCTTCCCCATTGACGTGACCCGGGACCTGGCCGCCGAGCGGGGCCTGGCCCTGGACGAGGCCGCCTACGACCAGGCCATGTCCGCCCAGAGGGAGCGGGCCCGGGCGGCCCACCAGTTCAGCCTGGATGCCCGCCAGGAGGCCTATCGGGCCCTGGCCTTGCCCGAGACCCGGTTCCTGGGCTACGAGACCATGGAAGGCAAGGGCAAGATCCTGTCGCTCCTGAGCCAGGGCGACCTGTGCTCCTGGGCCGAGGCCGGAGACGAGGTGGAGATCGTCCTGGACCAGACGCCGTTTTACGCCGAGAGCGGCGGCCAGGTGGGCGACACCGGGAAGATCGTGACGCCGGCCGGCCAGGTGGATATATCCGATACTCAGAAGCTCCCGGGCGGGGTATACGTCCACTACGGGCGCGTGACCGGTGGAAAGGTGGAGTTGGGGGCCGAGGCCACGGCCACGGTGGACGTGGAGCGGCGGCTGGACATCGCTCGCAACCACACCGCCACCCATCTTTTGCACAAGGCCCTGCGGGAGGTAATGGGAAGCCAGGCCCAGCAGGCTGGCTCCCTGGTGGCGCCGGACCGGCTGCGCTTCGACTTCATCCACCTGAGCGCTCCCACCCCAGAGGAGCTGGAGAGGGTGGAGCGCATGGTGAACGCTGCCGTGCGCCGGGACATGCCGGTAGGCGTGGCGGTGAAGTCCTACGACCAGGCGGTGGCCGGAGGGGCCATGGCGCTCTTTGGGGAGAAGTACGGTGACACGGTGCGGGTGGTGAGTGTGGCTCTGGAGGATGGCTCGCCCTACAGCCAGGAACTTTGCGGCGGCACCCACCTGAGTCGCACCGGGCAGATCGGGACGTTCCTGGTCCTGAACGAGTCCAGCATTGGGGCGGGGTTGCGGCGCATTGAGGCTCTCACCGGCCGCATGGCCGAGGAGCACGTGCGGCGCCGGCTGGAGTTGTTGGCTATGCTGTCCAGGGAGCTGCAAACCCCACCGGAGGCATTGCCGGAGCGCGCGGCTGAGCTGCAGGGGGAGCTGGCCAGGGCCCGCCGGGAGATCGGCCGGTTTCGGCGGCAGGCCGCCAGAGGACATCTGGAGGCCCTGACCAGGCAAGTGCGCCAGGTGAATGGCCTGCACGTCTTGGCGGCCCAGGTGGAGGCGCCGAGCATCGAGGCCCTGCGGGAGATGACCGATTGGCTCCGGGACCGTCTGGGCTCGTGCATCATCGTCCTGGGCACCGTGCTGAACGAAAAGCCCAGCTTCGTGGTGGCGGTGACGCCGGACCTGGCGGCCAGGGGGTGGCATGCCGGGAGGTTGATCAAAGAGGTGGCCGCCGTCGTGGGTGGCTCTGGTGGGGGTCGCCCGGAGCTGGCCCAGGCTGGCGGCAAGGACTCTGCCCGGCTTCCGGCGGCCCTGAAGAAGGCATACGAGCTGGTGGCCGCTGGCTTGCCCGGTCCGCGTTAGGACGCTGGGCGTGCAACGCTAACCGCTGCCTGCCAGCTATGGACCGGTTGACGAAAAGGGGGATTTGCGGTTCTGCTACCTAAGAAATGCCCGGTGTGCTCCTATCTGCCATCCACCTGCCGCCTGCTATCGGCTGGGTGGCCCTTGACGTTCGGCGGCCTATTTGGTATCATATCCTCGCGCTGGAGTGCAGCCTTAAGGCTGCAGTCCAGGTTCGGGGGACGCGGAGGCGTGGTGTAGCGGCCAAACATGCAGCCCTGTCAAGGCTGAGATCGCGGGTTCGAATCCCGTCGCTTCCGCCAGAAATGACTCTTTATTGATCGGCCTCACGCTGGCGTGTGAGGCCATTTATTTATGGCTGGTTCGGGAGTTGAACTCCTGAACAACTAAACAGCCCAGTGCGGGAAAACCACATGCCGGGATCTGTGCGGGGACGGTTGGGTAACTGGCCGTCCTACCGCGATGGCGCAAAAGTTGTCGAATTGCCGTAGCTGGCCTGTATCAATTTGCCGGGGCTAGCGACGCAACCCTCCCCGGTTCCGCCAACCCAGGCCCCCCTGACCCCGGTTCCGCCAACCCCAGCCCCCTGACCCCGGTTCCGCCAACCCAGGCGCCGCGTCCTTCTCCGACCACCACGACCGTGGGGACTGCGCCAATCCGCCAATGGGCGACCGATGCGGAGGCCAGCTCGGAATGGGGCGAGTCCGATTGGTCAGCCAGGCAAGCCACCGGCGCTCCGAATACATCGGAGTGTGGCGACCATGTCACCGCCTGGGCCTCTGCGGGCCGAGATACCGTGGAATGGATCAACGTATATTACGACGTGCCCGTTTACCCCACCGAGATCCGCATCATCCAGACCTACGCTCCCGATCAAGTCAGCCAGGTGGATCTGATCGACATGCAGGGCAAGTTCGTTACCGTGTACACCAAGCGGCCGGAGGACAAATCAGGTAGCCCCTGCCCGTATGTCCTCTCTATTCCTGTCATCCGGAGCGATCTCCTGATGCAGGGCGTGCGGATCACGATAGACCAATCCATCTTGGGTATAGATTGGAACGAGATCGATGCGGTCGAAATCGTCGGGGTACCGGGCCAGGGCACGCCCGCTCGGCCGCCAAAACCGGGATAATATGCCACGCGGGGAGATACGGGGGACACCATACTTATTTGCTCCGAAAATACCCTTTATAACCACATTCGGGGGACATCATACTTATATCCTGCAAATATCCTGCGGCCCATTTATTCTACGACAGTTGGCGGCTCAGGTTCCTGAGCAGAGATAGAAGGCTCACAACTTGAACCTTTGCCAGCCTTCTTCCCGTGGCTGAGGCCCACGATTGATTGAAGTCCGGAGTGGCGTACTGAGCTGCCAGGCTCTCAACTCGCTCTCTAAAGTCTGTCGTAAGTTTGCTGCGTTGCACTTTGCTGGCAATCAAGAGCAAGTCGATGCCTCCCCGCGATTGATTACGAGCGAGGCTACATCTAGGACATCGTTTTCTCGACCCAAAGGTAGAACCTTCGCTATGAAAAGGTCCTCTAATGGAAGGATTGGCACCTGGAATTCATAAGGTCGACACTCTGGGTGGTAACTCGTTATGCGCAAAAGCGGTGCCTGTTCGTAGGCCTCCTCTGGAATTGGATAAGCTAGAGCCTTTCCAGTTCTTGATTCGTCTAATATGCGGCCAATGCTGATGTGAACTTTCAGATCGATGGACCCCTTTTGCTTCTCGGCTGCCAACCCGAACGTCCGATTTGAAACATCATAACCCAACCTCTTGAGGATACCTTGAATGGGACCTTCCAGAGCCTTTGAGGTTACTAGATCGATGTCTTTGGTGTACCGATGACGTCTGACATAGGCCGTAACTGCCCAGCCTCCCATCACCAGGAATTTGATGTTGTAAGCCTTGGTCTCCGCCAAAATGGCCTTGAGGTCTCGCAGGCTTTCGCGCTCTGTCTTGATTGGGTCCAACTGCCTAACTCACCAAATCCTCTATTGCCTTTCGAAAGATCCTCACCGGGACATTAATCTCTAGAACCCAATCCTTGGTGAGAGCGTAATAGTCTTCCGGTAGTTCAAGCAACTCATCCCTGGTAGAGAAGCGCTTGACGATCTTTTCCGTTTCTTTAAACCTCCCGAGCAGTCTTGTGGTGAAAATTGTTTTCGCTGCTTCTTTGTTTAGGGCTTCCATAACAAACCCGATTTCCTGCTTCACATCGCTCTTGGAAAGCAAATCCCAATCCAAATCTTTGGTATGTGTGAGCATGATGGCAATGGCGTCCAGCAGTGAAGTATCGGTAGGGTGCCTGAAGAACTCCAGGACCAAGTCGTCAGCCGGGGTGTAGAATATGCCGCCGATCTTGACAGCGCGAACCATGATTTCCTGTGTTAGGGTAGTATGTAGATGTATAACCTGACCTGTCTTCTCAGCCAGAATATGATCAATTGCGACAGGCGTCTCCTTGCTCTTCAAGAGGGCATACCAGAAGCCAAGATCTTTCTTGAACACCAAGATATCTGTTTTGGCGGGGGTTATGTAGCCGTGATACTTATACGCTGCTGCGGCGCCAGTTAACACGTACTGGAAATCATTTCCTGCTAATCGAAGTTTTTCATCGATGCTTTCAGATTGTAGTGCAAAGGCGCGAATTGCATGCTCTGGGTTCACCAGATAGTAGTTTTTCCTTCTTAGGTCTGTGGGCTGACGGCCTTTGTGGAGAAATCCCGCATTCTCAAGCTGCGCGAGAGTTCTGCGTACTTCTAGTTTGTTATAGCCTAAGAGCCCTTGGGCTGAATTGAAATCGAAAGGCTCCGTAGTAAAGCGGTAATATAGTTGTGCATAACGTTTCGCCAACCACTCAGGCAACCACCCCATAATCTATAACTCTCCGAATAAGTAAATTAAATAGGTGCACGAATAACGCACCTAAATAAAATAGGTGCACCAATAGCGCACCTATTATAGAGCAGAATATAGAAAAAGTCAAGTTCTGTTGGAAAATCGGGACGCAACCCGTTTAAAAAGCCGGTCCTACCTCTTTCCTTGGCCTACCCTGCGGCCTGAAGCGCAAG
>JBFMCB010000183.1:0-5772 GCA_040754915.1 Chloroflexota bacterium
GGCCACGATGTCATTTGCGCGCCCTCATTCCCACCACCTTGACATCCATGATAATCATCTTTCATCCTTCGGGGTGTGAACTTCTCTTCTCATGAACGTTAGTGAGGGAAGCAACACCATGGCGTCTCCACGGCATCCACCCAGCCCTGCCGGCCGGCCATTCCTGCCCCAGCCCTTTCCCTGGCAGGAGGTGGACACCGTCCTCTTGGACATGGACGGAACCCTCCTGGACAAGCACTTCGACGACTTCTTCTGGGAAGAATACGTACCGGCATCCTTTGGCCGTCAACAGGGACTGTCCCTGCCGGCGGCCAGGACCGAATGTCTGGCCCGTTACCGCCGCCAGGAGGGAACCCTGGCCTGGACCGACCTCGATTTCTGGAGTCAGGAGCTGGGGCTAGACATCCCGACCATGAAGGGCGAAATCGACCATCTCATCCGAATCCTGCCCCATGTGGAGGAGTTCCTCCAGCACTGCCGTCGGCTCGGTCGATCACTGTACCTGGTCACCAATGCCCACCCCAAAACCCTGGCCATCAAGCTTGGCCGAGCGCCCATCGCCGAGCATTTTGACCGTCTGGTCTGCTCGACGGAGGTGGGCTTGGCCAAGGAGGATCAGGCCTTCTGGCAACGCCTGGAGATCATGCTGGGCTTCGATCGCCGCCGCACCCTTCTGGCTGACGACACGGAGCGGGTACTCTCCGCCGCCGCGGCCCATGGCATCGCCTGGCTGGTGCATATCGCGCGTCCCAGCAGCAACAGGCCAGAGCAGACCTCAGCCCTCTTCCCTTCTGTCCATTCTTTCGCCGAGATCATGCCCTGACCTTCCGCTGCCTGTTCCGGGTTGTGAGCCATTCACGGGAAGAGACGTTCCGCCAACTGGCGGCGCAGGCGTATGGCTGCCCGGCTGATAGCGGCGACGGTCTCTGCGAGCTCCCCGTCGTCCTTGGCCATAGCACGGGTCAGGGCGGCATAGAAGGTGTTCTCCACGGTGTCCAGCTGATTGGCGGCCAGAAGATAGTTGGCCCGACCACCGTAGGCGGCCCGAGCGAGGCCGAGATATCCTTCGCCATCGGCGGCCAACAGATCCAGGTACTGTTGCACCAGCACCGTCATCCAAGCCCGGTAAGACCCGACCAGGGTCGATGACAGGCCTGCTTGCGCCACCAACGCCTCCAGATCCGGCAGCTGATTGCCGCGGGCTGCAGACGCCGCTGTCTCCAGTGCCCGGCGACGGCTGATCAGGAACTGTTCCCGGAACTGGCGGAGATCCCGTTTGAACCGCTCCATACGAAAGAGGAAGGGGACAAAGAGGATGGGCAGTACGATCATCCACCAGGAGACCTGCGGACGGGTCAGGATGGCCCGGCCAACGGCATCGGCAAAGGCCTCTTCCTGGGCCAGGATCCATTGCTCTTTGCGGCGCCAAGAATCCAGGGTCAGGCACTCCCCTGCCGTCCCGGCCGTCATCGACGCCCCGGTGGGTAGTCGAGGCAATCGCGGATGTATTCGGAGCCGGTCGCCGATTCTTCCAGGTCGGTGTAGTAGATGGCAGTGGCGCGCAGCTCCCGCTCCTCGATCACCGCCGCCATACGGCGGGCGCCGGGGAGAAGCCTGAGCGCCGACCCCACCCCGAAGATGAAGCCGAGGATCAGGAAGAAGCCGACCAGAAGCTGCAGCCAGGGACCAAGGCCCGGCTGCGGCGGAAAGCCGCAACCGGGCAGGGGGGATGATCGGTCGGCGACCTTCATGGCGTCTACAGGCCGGCGGTAATTTCCGGGAAGATCTTGTAGAACATGATCCAGCCAACCAGGAGGGTTAAGCACAGCTGGAAGGACTGACCGAACACATAAAGGGTGATGGGCTTGCCGCCCCGGAGGTAGGGCTTGAACTCCTGGAAGTTGGTCTCCAGGCCGATGGAGGTGAAGGCCAAAGCGAAAAACCACTCCCGAAGCAGCTTGGTGAAGCCCCGGAGCACCCCGTGATCAAGCACAGCGGTGCTGAGGTCCTTCCCCATGCTCTGGTCCAGCAGGGTAAAGGCGATGGAGGCGACGACGAAACCGATGACGAACTTGGGGAAGCGGAACCAGACCTCCCACCAGGACACCTGTTGGCCGGGTGCACACTCCACCCGAGCGCACCAGTACACCGCCACGCCAAAGGCGGTGACGCCGATGAGCACGTTTTGGATCATCTTGATGGTGGCGGCCACGTAGAGGGCTTTGTCGCCGTAGAATGCCCCGGCTGCGGCCACTGCGCCGGTAGCGTCGATGGTGCTGCCCATCCAGGCGCCGGCCAGAATCTGGGGCAGTCCTACCAGCTTGGCGAAGGCCGGCTGAGCCACCATGCAAACGGCGGTGAAGACCATGGACAAGCCGATGGCCAGGGTCAGCTCCTCCTTCTTGGCCCGGCAGGCGGCCGCAGTGGCGATGGCCGCGGACACGCCGCAGACCGACATGTCCGCCGAGATGGTGATGTTGAGGGTCTTGGAGGGCATCCTGATGATATTCTGCCCGAACCAGTACGTGAGGATCAGGGTGATGGGCGTGCAAACCCAGGCCACGAAGATGCCGGGCTTGCCGATCGCCAGAATCTTGTTGAAGAGGATCTCAGCCCCCAGGAGCACCAGGCCGGTCTTGATGTAATACTCGGTCTGCACCGCTGGCATCACCCATTTGGGGGTGCCGACAGTGTTGCTGATGAGCATGCCAAAGACGATCGCCCAAAGAGGAAAGCCAAAGCCCCAAGTCTTCATCAGGGCCTGGGTCTCGCCCAGATAGGCCAGAATCGCCAGGAGGAAGACCACGAAGAAGCCGGGCAGAAAGCGGCCGAAGGATTCACCCATAATGGCCTTGCCCAGGCCAAAGAAGATGGCCAAGGCCAAGGCCAGACCGGCCAAATAAGGGAAACGGTTCATGGGCTTGACGCCGATCTTCTTCTTGGCGCTGGAGGCCTTCTCCTTGGCCGCCAGCCAGGCGGTGATTGCCTGCTCGGCGGCGGCGTTGAGACCTTGATCCTGGAAACTGGCCCCGGCCGCAGCCTTCTCGGCCGCTTTGGCCTGCTCCAGGGCCACCTCCTCGACGGCTTTGGCCTTGTCGAACGCCTCCTTGCCGGCGGCGTTCTTGGCCTCGGCATCAGTTTCGGACAGGTAGAGGGCATCCAGGGGATTCGATTGCCAGTCGCCGGGAGCGCTCAGGAAAGACTTGAGAGTTTTGGCGTAGGCCTCGCCAGTGGCGCGAATACCCTTCTTCTCGGAAGAGGCCTTGTGCCAGGCGATGGTCTTGAAAGGGGCGCGGGCAGCCTCGGCCTTCAACGTCTCGTTAAGCTTGGGCAGTTCCTGTATCTTCTCGGGCTGCCGGGGCAGAAAGATGATGAGGCCAACGATCAGAATGGCGAAGCCCATCCAGATCGCCATCCAGTCCTCCTTGGTGTACAAGTCCTTGATGGTCGTCTTTCCACTGTCGATGACCACATAATCCGGTTCACCGGGGTTCTTCTTCTCCGCCATGTTGCCTCCTTCGATGCTCCATCATGACTGGAACGAGAGAACACAAACGGCAGGCCGCCCGGCATAGGGGTCGCCAGCTGTTTGTGCCATTCCCGGCACAACGACTTGCGTATCAGGTGTGGATGCTGGGGACGTCAGGCACTCTGGGCATCACCTCCAGGGGGGGAACACCAGGGTGATCGTTGCCCGCGCAGCCGTCGGCATCGGATGGCCGGAGGGAAGCCCGGACAGCCGCCACCGGCTGGCTTGCTGCGGGGCCAGGATCGCGGGGCTCCGGGCCCCGCAGCTTCCCAACCAGGAAGACGCCCATTCAAGTCAGCGCGGCTGGGCAAGGGGAGGGACGAATCGTCTAGTACGATTCAGTAGTTACTAGGAATAGGAGATCCTTGTCAAGGACAAATGACGGCCATTACCCCGGCAGCTTGGGTTGATTCTGTCGGGGCGGACCAGCCCACGGGACGCGGCCGGGCGTTGAAGCGGACTCTAGGAGCCTGTCGGACTTGAGCCAAAACCGGCCACATCGATACCATATATGGTATATGCGATCATGGCGACTACTCTACATCGTATGCTGGGCACTGAAAAAGGCCTAAGTCCGACAGGCTCCTAGGAGACGTGGGCCATCAGGCCGGTGTCGTAACAGAGCTGGACTGCACCGATCACGCCGAGCGGGATGGCCAAGAACTGCAGGAAAGGAACGGCAAGGAGGGCGAGAAGACCGAGCCCGAAGCCAAAGGCCAGGGCCTTGTGGCCGAGGACGAAGCGCCGCTGGCCAGGAAAGGGGATGCGCAGGCGGCCAAACACGTAGCCGGTATACTCCACCACCAGGAAGAAGGTCGTCCACAGCACCGACAATACAGCGTAGAGAAGGCTGCCCAGACCGGGCAGGAAGTTGAGGCTCAGCAGAACAAGCATACCCAGCAGAAAGAGACCAATCTTCCTGATCTCGTCCGCCAAGACCCGCCGGCTGTCCCTGAGGAGACTCGTCCAGCAGAAAGGCTCCTCTTCGTGTCGGCCGGTAAGGATTTCCACGGCCCGAGCAGCGAGGATGTCGTTGAAGGGCGCAGCAAGGAGGTTTCCCACCACCGCGAACAGGAAGAAGACCAGCACGGCGGTCACCAGGGCAGCGACCAGCCAGAGCAGATAATGGAGAAGGACCCAGTACCAGGCTTCCCCTTGGGGGAGGAGAGCCAGCACTGTCTGGTCGAAGAAGCGCAGGCCGAGGGAGACCGCAACGGTGAACACCGTCAGGTTAATCAGGAAAGGTAGCAGAACAAAGCGCAGCAGCCGAGGGTGCCGGCATAGGAAGCCCAGGGCCCGAAAGGGGTAGCCAAGGCCGACGCTGAACCGGGCCACAGGATTGGCGGGCAGGGCCTGGGACATGGCTGTCAGCCACCTGGCCTCAAGCCGCACTGGCTTCGATGAGACGACGGAGGGAGTCCCAGTCCACCGAGCTCTGCCAACAGTTGCGTTGAGTGAGGAGTACGACTTGGGGCACCACAGATAGGCCGTGACCACCCAGAGTACCCGAGGGCGACAGGTTGGACGCCACCAGATATTTGCGGCGCAGATCCTCAGTGCACAGGCAGCCCAACACTGCTCGGGGCTGGCGTTGACGGATGTGGCGGACCAGGAAGTCTCGACTGCGCAAAACACCGGTCTCGGCGTGCAGTCGCCCGCTCACCACAATCTGCACATCCAGATAGCCCAGCCGTTGGGCCAGGTTCCGCATCTCGGCCACCCGGCACTCCAGCGAACAATGCCGGGGGCAGACGAGCCCCGCTTCACGATCGATGGTGGTGGGGCACAGCCGATGTCTCAGACAGTAAGGGAGAAACAGCATGCGCTCCCGGTATGGCACCGAGGCGTACCGGGGAAAGAAGTAGCTGTTCGCCGCTGCCACCACCCAGCGCACGTAGCGGTCCTTGTCCATGCCAGGCCACAGGCGGACAAGGGGGCGGTACAAGAGGACCAGAACCGGCAGGGACAGCCAGGTAGGCACGATAGGCATGGCCGGTCCGCGCACGTAGGCAGGAATGGACGATAAGGGGCCGACCCCCCGCAGGTGAGCCGGCCCCGACACATGGACTCCATTGTAGGAGAGAACGGTTTCCTGTCAACTGCCTTTTTCCAAACGCCTAGCGTGAGTTTACCGGAAGAACGTGTTTTGAGGCGGATCGCCGGTCAAGGTGCATCTGATTTCCCCTTTAATTTCACGCAACTACGACGAGGGATCGTTCACAGTTGACGATGAAGAACGTATA
>JBFMCB010000184.1:0-5768 GCA_040754915.1 Chloroflexota bacterium
GCAGGTAGGACTTCTCCTGCAAGCGTTTGATGGCGGGCTGAGCAAACACTACCTCGACCCCCTTCTGCGGCATTTACCGCGATTCTACCGGAGAATCGAGTAGTGGTCAATAGACCTAATAGGTATTCGATCAAATCCGCGTGGAATACGTCTTCAGCGGCAGAAACCTGGACCAGGCTGGCATCGAGCACGCCATCTCCCTTTCGGAAAGCAAATACTGCTCGGTGGAAGCGATGCTGGACGCCGCGCGAACCAGGATAGCTTCTACTTATCGTATCCTGGAAGAACATGAGGCAAAAGCATGATCGACCGCGAGGCCACCTCGTTGGAAGCCCTGCTCATCGCCATCAGGGCAGAAAAGGAGGCCAGTCACCATTATGGTCGTCTTCGGTCCATAGCCAGCAAACGGCCGCGCTGGCCCTGGACCAAGAATAAGGTGGTAGATTGAGAGGAGACAAAGTGATGGAAACCATCGTGCGTTGCGCTAACTGTGGTGAGGAAATATTCGAGGCGCCGGTGAGGCGGGGTGCTAAAACCTACTGCAGCCAGGCCTGTGCCTTCGAGGCCTCACGTAGCAAGGACTGCGGCGGCCGGGTGGACGTGAGCCAGGTCACGTCGCCTGCAGACAGGTTGCCACGGCCGGACAGGATGCTGGTGGACGCCCAACAGGTCGTGGAGGCCCTCAACGATGACCTGATCGCCGAGCTCAGCGCGGTGGAGGTATATCGCAGCCACGCTGCCGCGATCCAGGAACCGGACATCGCCCAGGGCCTGCGTGGGATATTGCAGGTGGAGGAGGGCCACGCCCGAGAGCTGGCTAAACGCATTCAGGAACTCGGCGGGGTGCCGGCCCGGGCCGGTGAGGGTCCTACCATCATGGGACGCGCTATCGGCGCGGCCAGCGGCCTCTCCACCACTGCCGAAATGCTCAAGCTGGACCTGGCCGAGGAAGAGCGAGCAATAAAGAACTATCGAACCCAGATCGCCGGTATCATGGGCGACGAGAGCACCGTGGCACTGCTACGCAAGCACCTTAAGGACGAGACCGACCACGCCCTGTGGCTGCGCACAAAGACAGGTTTATCGGCTTGAGGACGCAGGTTCACAAATGCAAGGGACCTCGCCCGGACATTGGACAGGCTGCCGTACACCATTGATAGAGGAAACCATGGACTGGCACGATTTTATCAGGGTCATGATTTGAGTGATTTTTCGATGAGGAAGGTTTATTTTGACCATGCCGCAACCACCCATCCTGACCAGCGAGTGGTGGAGGCCATGCTACCGTATTTGGAGGAGGCCTTTGGCAATCCCTCCAGCCTTCACGATTACGGCTCGGCGGCCAAGGAGGCCCTGGAAAAGGCCAGGGCTCAAGTGGCCTCGTTGATCAACGTGACAAGGCCGGAGGAGATCTATTTCACCTCCAGCGGTGCCGAGGCCGACAACTTCGCCCTAAAGGGCATCGCCCTGGGAAACCAGCAGAAGGGGAGGCACATCGTAACGTCGCGGATCGAGCATCACGCGGTGATGCATTCCGCCCAAACGCTGGAGAAGTGGGGCTTCCAGGTCACCTACGTTCCTGTAGACAAATACGGCACCGTGGATCCAGCGGATGTAGCCCGGGCCATCACGCCCCAAACCACCCTGGTCTCCATCATGCACGCTAACAATGAGGTGGGGACGATACAGCCCATCGCCGAGATAGCGAGGATAACCAGGGAAAGAGGAGTGCTACTGCACACCGACGCCGTGGCCACCGTGGGGACCATTCCGGTGGACGTCAAGGAGCTGGGGGTGGATCTACTTTCCCTGTCCAGCCATGCCTTCTATGGCCCCAAGGGTGCCGGAGCCTTGTACGTCCGCAAAGGGGTGCGTATCGTACCCTTCATCGACGGGGGTGTACAGGAGGGCGGGCGCCGGGCCGGCACCGAAAACGTGCCGGCCATAGTTGGCCTGGGTGTGGCCGCCGAGATCGCCAAAGCCGAGGTCCCCAGTCGGGCCGCGCGCCTCACGCCCCTACGAGACCGCCTGGCCAGGGGTCTTCTGGAACGTATCGACCGGGTGTATCTGAACGGTCACCCCACCCAACGCCTGCCCGGCCACGTGAACGTCTGCGTGGAATACATCGAAGGCGAGTCCATCTTGCTGTTCTTGAACATGCAAGGCGTGGCTGCCTCCAGCGGGTCGGCCTGCACCTCCCGGGCCTTGAAGGCCTCCCACGTTTTGACCGCCATGGGCGTGGACCCGGCCCTGGCCCAGGGCTCCCTTCTTTTCAGCCTGGGGCGCGATAACACGGAGGAGGACGTGGACTACGTACTGGAGGTCTTACCCCCCATCGTGGAGCGTTTGCGGCAGATGTCACCGCTGTACACGGCCAGGAAGGACAATTAGGTCGCGCGACGGCGCTCGGTTCGAGAAGGAGAATAATTATGCAGTACAGCACTAAGGTTATGGAACACTTTGCCAACCCCCACAACGTTGGGGAGATTCCGGATGCCGATGGCGTGGGCTACATGGGAAACCCAGTTTGCGGCGACATCATGCAGCTCTACATTAAAGTACAAGACGGCGTCATCACCGATGCCAAGTTCAAGACCTTCGGCTGCGGGGCCGCCATCGCCACCTCCAGCATGGTCACCGACATGGTCAAGGGCAAAACCATCGACGAGGCGCTCAAGATATCCAACCGTACGGTGGCCGAGGCCCTGGACGGCCTGCCGCCGGTGAAGATGCACTGTTCGGTCCTGGCGGAGGAGGCACTGGCGTCGGCAATCGACGACTACTTCAAGAAAAAGGGGCTCCCTTCGCCGGTCAAGCTCAAGGTCGGCCACGAACACGAGGCGGACTGAGTTGTAAGGAGCCAAAGGCGTGAAGCCGGATTCCATTTTGGACTGTATAGGCCTGTACTGCCCCATGCCCATCATCAAAGCCGCCGAGGCCATCAAGACGATGACGCCAGGCCAGATCCTGGAGATAGTCGCCGACGACCGCGGCATCAAGGCCGACATGGCCGCCTGGTGCAAGAGCACGGGCAACGAGCTCTTGGAAATCCAAGAGGATAGAGGCGAGTACCGGGTCTATGTCAGGAAAAGGTAACCCATGGACAAAGAGTATTACCGCCTGACCGGACCACGGCAGCGGGACTTTGCCAATAAGGAGACCGACCTTTTCCACAGCTTGCGCTAGATGTATAATACACCTCATCGGCGCCGCCTAGGCCGCCGGGGCCGCTTTCAACGCCTGGACATATCTATCGAAGCAGGATAGTGATGGCTGGCAGCGTATGGCAAAGTGGCTTCATGTGGTTCCAGGCCCTTTCGATTTAAGAACCTTGACAATGGCTCGTACCTTTGGTATCTATCTTTAGGTATCTACGTGGATAGAGGGGATCTCTGCGGGGTGGGGGACGGGCTAACGATCAAAGGAGGTGCAACGTGCCTACCTATATTATGTTGAGCACCCTTACGGACGAGGGGGCCAAAACGGTCAAACAGCACCCGGATCGCATCAAGGAAGTGAACCAGGAGATCGAGGGCATGGGGGTCAAAGTGGCCGCCCAGTACGCCGTTCTGGGACAGTACGATTTCGTGAACATCGTCGAGGCCAAAGACAACGAGACCATAGCCCGCGTCTCGGCAGAGCTCGCCTCTCGCGGGAGCGTTAAGATCCAAACGCTGGCCGCCATCCCCATCGCTGATTTCATCGCCTCGCTCAAGCGCTGATTTCGAAAGGGCCTAGACCAGGCCCTTAGCTCCCCACCCCGCTTTCCATGGTTGTTTTGATGTCTCTTACACCGTGATCTCCCCCGATGACAAGCTCCATGTCATCGATCAGCACGGCCTCTCGCTGCTGCCGGGAGTTCTTGCCAATAAGACATGACCCAAGCCAGCCCCTGGCCTTTTCTTCTTTGGCCGTTTTCTGCTCCCGTTTCACCCCAGGCCGCCCCTGCACCAAGGCTATCTTTTTCCCCTCTTTTACGTTATCATGGATGCACAGGATAGCTTTGCAGTGAAATGTACGGGACGCGCCGTGAGCCACGGCGAACAAATGCGTCGAGCACCGGCATGTCCCGGGGGCGGTGAGTCGCTTTGCTGAAGGAGCTATCGGTGCAGGAACAAGAAAGCGAGGAAGGCCTGGTCCGTGCCGCCCAGCGGGACCCGGCGGCCTTCGGCCCGCTCTACGAGCGGTACGTAGACAGGGTCTATAGCTACATTGCTTTTCGTGTAGGCGATCCGGCCGTAGCCGAAGATCTCACTAGCGACGTCTTTTTGAAAGCGCTGGAGAAGATCGGCTCGTACCAGTGGCGAGCTCTCCCCCTCTCGGCCTGGCTTTTCAGGATCGCAAGCAACTGCCTGATCGACCGCTGGAGAAGGCTTGCCAAAATGAAGCACGTACCGCTGGATGGTAGCCTGGGGCCCATGGCCGGGGAAACCGACCTGGACTCCCTGTTGGGGAAGAGATTGACCCGTCAGGAACTGGTCAAGGCGGTGAGCCGACTGACCGAATGGCAAAAGCAGGTCATCGCCCTTCGCTTCGCAGCGGGTTTACCCATCGCCGAGACGGCAAAAGCCATGGGTAAGAGCGAAGGCGCGGTCAAAGACTTGCAACATAGTGCACTGGTCGCGTTGCGCAAGCACTTTCTCGGCACGGGTGAGGACCGATGACCACCTTACAGGACCATCTGGCAGAATGCCTTGAGATAATCGAAAACGGCGAAGACGTGGGCGTTGCATTGGATCGTTTCCCTGGCTGGAAGGTAGAACTCCGCCCCCTGGTGGAAACCGCCGTAGCCCTGCGTCGTGTAACACCCTCCACGCCGCCGGAGAGCTTCAAGGCTAGCCTGCGATATCGCATCCTCAACGCGGCACAAAAGCCGAAGACTCGTTGGCCTTTGCGGTGGAACTGGCGGAGCATGCTGCTGCGAACGGTGACCGTAGTGGTCGCCCTCTGTATCCTGGGCACCGGGACCATGGTGGCCTCGGCGGACAGCCTGCCCGACAGCCCGCTGTTCTCTTTCAAACTGGCGGGCGAGCAGGCCCAGGTGCGGATCACCCTAAACCGGGCCCAGCGACAGCGTTTGCGGGTGTTTCTGGTCGAGAAGCGCATGAATGAGGTGGCCGCCATGCTGAGGAGCCAGGGGCGGCTGAACGAACGGGCCATCGTGCTCCTGGGAAGAGAGACCGAGGCTGCCCTACTTGATCTAGAAACGAACCCGGACAAGGCCTCCATCGCGTCGCTGGAGAAAATGATCGTTCTCCTGCAACGCCAGGAAAAACTACTCCAAAGGGCCCAGGGGTTCGCTCCTCCTAGACTGCAGCCCACGGTCATTCGCGCCATGGGCCTGATCACGGGGTTTCAGGCCCGGGCTCAGTTGGCTTTGGAGAGGGCAAAGGGGAAGTGAGAGGCGTACGAACGGCGAGATTCTTTACTAAAGTAGCGGGCAGAGAATAGATCAGGTAGCATGTCCAAGCGGAGGGTAGCGAGGTGATTCCAATCGAGACAAGATCTTCGGGATTCAATAAGGGGGAGAAGATGTTCAAGAGGAAGTTCACGGTCCTGTTGTTTGGAGCGCTGGTGGCCGCGGCCCTGGCTGTACCCGCTCTGGCCGCGCCAGGAGCTGACGACCCGGTGGTTCAGCCGGCGCCGACGCCTGCCACAAGCCCTACGCCCACACCAGGGGTCAAGCCCAGGATCAGGCTTCAGGGCAAGAGACGAGGTGCCGTCATCGGGAGAGCCCTGAGGCAAGACCTGAGGCTTCAACATAGGGC
>JBFMCB010000185.1:0-5740 GCA_040754915.1 Chloroflexota bacterium
AGCAGATAACGATCGTAGGAGTCTCCGTGCTCCAACGCCGGGACCTGGAAATCAAAGCGGTCGTAGATGGAATAGGGCTCCGCCCGACGGATGTCGTAGCGGACCCCGGAGGCCCGGAGCACGGGCCCGGTGATGCTGCCGTTGATAGCGGCGTCGGCGGGGAGGACGCCCACCCCTCGGGTCCTGGCCACCAGGATCTCGTTGGTGCTCAGGAGCGCCTCCAGCTCGTCGATGAAGGCGGGGAAGGAGGCCACTAGCTTCCTGGCCCGAGGGAGGAATTCCTCGGGCAGGTCCGCGGCCACGCCGCCGAAGCGCATGTAGTTGCAGGTCATGCGGGAGCCTGAGGCCATCTCGAAGAGGTCCAGGATCTTCTCCCTCTCTCGCAGGCAGTACAGCACTGGGGTGAAGAAAGCCCCCAGGTCGTTCAATAGAAAGCCCACCAGGATCAGGTGATTCACGATGCGGTTCAGCTCGGCCATGATCACCCGGATGTACTCGGCGCGCTCCGGGACGGCAATGCCCGCCAGCTTCTCCACGGCGATGGCGTAGCCCAGGTTATTGTTCATGGCGCAGATGTAGTCGTTGCGATCAGTCAGGGGCATGAACTGGAGGTAGGTGCCGCGTTCGGCCAGCTTCTCCACACCCCGGTGGAGGTACCCCACCACCGGGTCCACCTTTACCACGCGCTCCCCGTCCAGGGTCACGACCATGCGGAACACCCCGTGGGTGCTGGGGTGTTGGGGCCCCATGTTGACGACGATTGTGTCGGTCTTCAGCATTTGCGGTGCGTCTCTGGGACTTCGGATTTTTGATTTCGAATTTCGAATTACGCCCGCTTGGTCAATAACTGTGCCTGAAGGGCGGCTCGGGCTCGCCCTGAAAGTCCTTGCGCAGGGGGTAGCCCGGGAAGCCATCCCACAATAGAATGCGCTTGAGGTTCGGATGGCCGGTGAAAACGACACCCAGGAGGTCGTAGACCTCGCGCTCCTGCCAGTCGGCGCCGGACCACAGGGAGACCAACGATGGCACCTGGGGATCCTCTCGGCTCAAGGACACCAGTAGAGCTAAAGGGCCCAGGTGCCGCCTCATGGAGTATAGGTAATACAAGACCTCGATGCGGTCCGAGTAATCGATGCCGGTGACGTGGGAGAGGTAGTCCAGCCCGGCCTGATCTCGGAGATAGGTGGCGACCTCCACCAAATGCTCCGGTTTGACCCTGACCGTGGGGTCCTTCGCCGCCACCGGCTCGATGCCGGACTGGGGAAAGGCCATCCTGAGTTGGTCCACGATATGCTGGGTGGCGATGGTCGCATCTTCGGTCACTTGCTGGCCTTCTCCAGTTTACGATACCAGGGTACAGTCAGGATGGATTGCCTGTCGATCTTCTGCTGCAGCTTCATCACCCCGAAAATCAGGGCCTCGGGGCGGGGCGGACAGCCAGGGACGTACACGTCCACGGGAAGATACTTGTCTATGCCCTCCACCACGGCATAGGAGCCCTTATAGGGCCCACCGGCAATGGCACAGGCCCCCATGGCGATGACGTAGCGGGGCTCGGCCATCTGCTGGAAGATGCGCACCACCATCGGGGCCATCTTCTTGGTTACCGTGCCGGCCACGATCATCAGGTCGGATTGGCGAGGCGAGGGGCGCATGTACTCGGCCCCGAAACGGGCCAGGTCGTAGCGGGCGGAGACGGTGCACACCATCTCGATGGCGCAACAGGCCAGGCCGAACATGGCGGGCCAGAGGGAGGAGCGCCGGCCCCAGTTGTAGATGGTGTCCACGCTGGTGACCAGGACGTTGCGCCGAAGCGCCTCCTGGATCTCTCGCTCTTCAGCAGCCCAACCCGGTTGGGCGGCTTCCTCAGTCATACCCATGTCCCCGCTCCTATACCCATTCCAGGGCACCCTTGCGCCAGGCGTAGGCCAGTCCGAAGACCAGGATGGCGATGAAGAGGAACATCTCGGCCAGGGCGTAAAGCCCGAGCTGGCGGTAGGCCACGGCCCAGGGATAGAGGAACACCGTCTCGATATCGAAGATGACGAAAACCAGGGCGTAGACATAGTACTGCACGCGGAAGGGCACCCACACCGGCCGGGCTTCTTCCGGGAAGCTCTCGAACTCCAGGCCGCATTCATAGGTGGCATTCTTGACTGGGTTGGGACGCTTGGGGCGGATGACGAATGCCATGAGCAAAGGGGTCACGGCGAAGACGAGGGAGGCAATCAGGAGGATGGCGATGAAGACGTAGGGCTGAAGCAACCCTGGCTCCTTATCTCCGTTGATAGGTCCTTGTTGTGCCAAGAGTTGCGCTCTTGGCACGGCCGGTTAATGGGTTAAACAAAGCGGCCTGCATTATATCACATCTTGCCGCAAAAGGGAAGCATTGGATAGTAACTTTTTGCACTAAATACCGCATATGTTCGGCGCTTTCGCCAGCTATGCACAGGCCGCAGGCCAGGGCCCAGTGGGAAAACGGCCGCCAAATCTGGTATAATTCACAACAGACCCCTCACCTCACCTCTCCCCTGTGGGGAGAGGGACAGGGTGAGGGGGAAGGGGGCCTTGCACCCCTTACCCCCAAATGGGGTGGAAGATGGGCGTACAATTGATCCAGGAGAGCGATCGGCAGCGTTGGGATGGGTTCGTGGCTGCAGCGCCTCGGGGCCACCTGCTCCAGGCCTACGGCTGGGGCGAGCTCAAGTCTCGCTTCGGTTGGCAGGCCCTGCGCCTGGCCGTGGAGGGGGAGAGCGAGCTAGTGGCCGGGGCCCAGGTGCTCCTGCGGGGGACTCCCCTGGGGCCCATAGCCTACGTGCCCCGGGGACCGGTGGCGGAACTGGTCGGCCAGGAAGCCACCGCGGAGCTATGGGCCGCCATCCACGCCCGGTGCCGGGCTCAGGATGTTATCTTCCTGAAGATCGAGCCCAACCGCCAGGAAGAGCCCGGCCTGGCGGAGGCCCTCCAAAGACTGGGGTTCCGGCCCAGCCCCCAGAGAGTCCAGCCCCGCAGCACCATAGTAGTGGACCTGACGCCCGAATTGCCCGCCATCGCCGCCCAGCAAAAGCCCAAGACCAGGTACAATATCGGCCTGGCCGCTCGCAAAGGGGTGGCTGTCCGGCAGGGGGACCAGGGCGACCTGCCCGCTTTGTATTCCCTGATGCAGGAGACCAGCCAGCGCGACGGCTTTGCCATCCATTCGGGAGAATATTACCGGCAGCTCTGGCACATCTTCGGGCACCAAGGGACGGTTCGGATCTTCCTGGCCAGTTTCCAGGAGCGGCTTCTGGCCGGAATCGTGGTCTCGGCCTTCGGCCGCCGGGCCACCTACATGTACGGTGCCTCGGCCAGCGAGTACCGCAACCTGATGCCCAACCATCTCCTGCAATGGGAGGCCATGAAGTGGGCCAAGGCGGAGGGATGCACCGAGTATGACCTGTGGGGGGTGCCGGACGAAGCCGGGACGGAGACGGCAAAGGACAGGCCCCAGACAAGAGGCTCAGGCCTTTGGGGGGTGTACCGTTTCAAGCAAGGGTTTGGGGGACGGCTCGCCCGTTACATAGGGGCCTGGGACTACGTGTATTCTCCGGGGCGCTACTGGCTGTACAACCAACTTCTGCCACGCTACCGGGCAGCCAGGGCCATGGCCTCGCGCCGGCGGGGCGGGGAACCGCTGCTTTAGTAGCAGAACGTAGGGCAGGCTGGCTGCGGTGGCGGCAGGTAGGCCGCTCAGATGCTTGGGTTGGCCTAATTGGTTGCCTGTAGGATCCTTTGCTAGCAAAGAACACATAGTTTGCCCATGCCGCAGCCAACCTGCCCTACGAGACGCGATATTCGGAACTACCAGAGGTCTGGAAAATGAAGCTGTCGGCCTTGTTAAAAGCCCTCGGCAAGGAAAGGGCGGCTGGTGAGCCCGATCCGGACGTGAGCGGCATCGCCCAGGACTCCCGGGCGGTCGAGCCGGGGGATCTCTTTGTGGCGGTGCGGGGCGCCTCTGCCGACGGCCACCGGTTCATACCCGAGGCGATCAAGAAGGGCGCCGTGGCGGTGGTGGGCGAGCTAACGGCGCCCCAAGGGGCCTTCGGCCCATTGAGGACCCCGGAAACGGGCGTTTCGTTGGACCAGGTGCCATACGTGACCGTGCCGGACTCGCGGCATGCCTTGGCGCACCTGGCGGCGGCTTTCCACGGCCTCCCGGCGCGGCGGCTCAAGGTCATCGGGGTCACCGGCACCGATGGCAAGACCACCACCAGCACGTTCATCTGGGCGGTGCTGGAGGCGGCGGGACATAAGGCCGGGATGATCAGCACCGTGAGCGCGGTCATCGGCCGGCGGCACCTGGACACTGGACTGCACACCACCACGCCGGAGGCCCAGGAGGTCCAGGCCTACCTGGCCGAGATGGTCCACGCCGGATGCGAGTACGCCGTGATAGAGACGACCTCCCACGCCCTGGACCAGGGCCGCACCGAGGCCTGCGACTACGACTTGGCGGTGGTGACCAACATCACCCACGAGCACCTGGACTATCACGGCACATTTGAGGCCTACCGGGAGGCCAAGGCCCAGCTATTCCGTTACCTTTTCGAAGGGCACCGCAAGCCGGATATCCCCAAGGTCAGCGTGCTGAATGCCGATGACCCCTCATACGAATTCCTGAGGGCCATACCGGCCGATCTGCAGCTCTCCTACGGCGTTGAGCGGGCGGCAGCCTTTCGGGCGGAATGGGTGGAGCTCGCGGCCAAAGGCGTCGCCTTCACCGCCAGGACGCCCCGGGGCCCGATCCAGGTGAAACTGGCCCTCCCTGGCCGCTACAACGTATACAACGCCCTGGCCGCCCTGGCAGTGGGACTATCTCAGGGGCTCCCCACCCAGGCGATTCAAAGGGGCCTGGCCTTGGTGCAGAGCATCACCGGGCGTATGGAGCCAGTCGAGGCCGGCCAGGACTTCCAGGTATTCATCGATTTCGCCCACACGCCGGCGGCCCTGGAGGAGGCGCTGAAACTCTGCCGGACCATGGCCCACGGACGGGTGATCGTGGTCTTTGGCTGCGCGGGGCTGCGGGACCGGGGCAAGCGGCCGTTGATGGGGGAGAGCGCCGGACGCCGGGCGGACCTCGTGGTGATCACCGCCGAGGACCCCCGCACCGAGGACCTGGACGACATCATGGCCCAGATCTCCGCCGGGTGCGAGAGGGCTGGGAGGCAGGAGGGCCGGGACTACTGGCGCATCGGCGACCGGAGCAAGGCCATAGACTTTGCCATCCAAGAGGCCCGCCGGGGCGACCTGGTGCTCATCACCGGCAAGGGCCACGAACGCTCCATGTGCTTCGGCGAGACCGAGCTCCCCTGGAGCGACCACCAGGCGGCCCGGGAGGCGCTGGGGAGGCGGGGGTGGAAGGACCCCCACTCATATCCACAATAGCTCGCGAACGCCAGAACGAGAGATCAAGGGAGGGCCTTTCTTTGCCATTAAAAAAAGCCCAGGCTTTTGAGGTGCGGCCGGCGGGGGTGGCC
Organism: Chloroflexota bacterium; assembly: GCA_040754915.1. Taxonomy (GTDB): domain Bacteria; phylum Chloroflexota; class DTOL01; order DTOL01; family JACQYG01; genus JACQYG01. The sequence goes on from JBFMCB010000185.1 coordinate 5,517, forward strand.
AACATTCCGGCATTGGTGGCCATGCGGCGGGCCATGTTTGTGTCCATGGGGAATACGGAGGAGGCGGTCCTGGCAGCCATGGTGGAGGCCAGTACCGCGTACTTCCACCAGGCACTGCCCACAGGCGAGTTCCGTGGCTGGGTGGCGGAGGCGGGAGGGCAGATCGTGGGATGCGGGGGGCTAGTGGTGCACCGCATCCCGCCTACGACCTACAACCTGGACGG
>JBFMCB010000186.1:0-5606 GCA_040754915.1 Chloroflexota bacterium
AGGGCCAGCGCGGTTCATTGCCTCCACGTTCCAGAACGCCATCGCTCTTCTGATTCCCGACATTCTCAACCCCTTCTTCACCGAAATTGTGCGCGGCGTTGAAGATGAAACGGGAGTTGATGGATTCACGTTGCTCCTGTTTGACACGACTGAGGATCCACAACGCGAGCAACAGGCCTTGCGTATGCTGGCTAGAAGGCCGGTGGGTGGTATTATTGTTTGTGCTTCCCGCCTTGCCACTCAAGACTTGATCGCTTTTTACGAGCGCTACAATATACCGATGGTGGTTATTAATCGCTCCATCGACCATCCCCGTATTCCCTGCATCATTGTTGATTTTGAGAATGCAACCTACCGTGCAACTCGCCATCTCCTCGACCTGAATCATACCCGCATCGCTTTCCTGGCCGGTCCGAGTACATCCCAGGCTTCGCAAGCCCGGCGGCGCGGTGTTGAAGTGGCCCTGGCTGAGGCCGGCCTGAGTCTACGGCCGGAATGGTGCCTTGCCAGTTTTCCCAATGTGGACGGGGGATTTCAGGCTATGAGTGCCTTGCTGGCCCTGCCTCCTGCCGAGCGCCCAACCGCCGTGATCGCCTACAACGACATCTTGGCCCTGGGAGCTTTGCATGCCATCCGCACTCGTCGCCTACGTGTGCCAGAAGACATATCCGTCGTCGGCTTTGATGATATTGCCATGGCTGCCCACGCCAACCCGCCGCTTACCACTATCGCCCAACCCAAATATCGCATGGGCAAATTGGCCATGCAGATATTGCGTGAGATGATCCAGGGGCAAACAACCCTGGGCAATGGTTACACATTGGTAGAGAGTCCTCTCACTGTCCGAGAGTCTACCGGGCCCGCGGCTGCGAGCGACGGGCATGGCTAGATAGGATGATGACACCCTGGGAGCGCTTTGCCACCGTGGCACGCGGCGGACAAGCTGACCGCGTGCCAGTAGCCTTAATTGTGGACAGCCCGTGGCTACCAGGTTACGCCGGCATCGACACCCTTGACTATTTCTTGCGGATCGAGGAGTGGGCGCGCATCAACCTGGGTCTGTGCGACCGCTTTCCCGACGTGGCATGGATTCCAGGCCTGTGGGTAGAGTATGGCATGGCCGCCGAGCCGTCTGCTTTCGGCGCCCGCATCCTGTGGCACCATGATCAGCCGCCGTCCATTGAGCCGGTGCGCGGCGGGCTAGCTGCTTTGGCGGACCTGGAGCCAGCCGATCCGCAGCGGCACGGTCTGATGCCGCTGGTTCTGCAACGCTATGCCGATGCCGAGCGAAGGCTATTGCCGGAAGGGGTTTACGTGAAGATGGTGGCGGCCCGGGGACCGCTGGCCGTGGCGGGATGGCTGCTCGGCCTGACCGAGCTGATGATTGCGCTAAAGAGCCAACCCGAAGCCGTCAGCCGGATGTTGGACACGCTAACAAGCGCGATCATCGCCTGGCTGCGCGCACAACTGGATGTACTGCGCGCCCCTGAAGGCATCTTGGTGCTCGACGACATCGTCGGGATGCTCTCGCCCAAGCTCTACGAGCAATTCGCACGCCCGTACCTGCCGCGCATCTTTAATGCATTTGATGGGTTCATCAAGGTCTATCACAACGACACGCCCTGCCTGCATCTGGTCGAGCCCATGTCCACCCTGGGCTTCAACGTCTTCAACTTTAGCCACCAGATGGACATCGCCACGGCGCAGGCTATGATGCCCGGTGTGGCGCTGATGGGCAATGTGCCGCCCTTGAGTGTGATGGCCCATGGTACGCCGGATCAGGTAGAGGCCTGGGCCCGTGAGTGTGTGCGCAAAACCGGCGGGCGTAGGTTCGTCCTTTCAGCCGGCGGGGGTGTCAGTCCAGGAACGCCGCCGGAAGCGATAGAGGCTCTGGTAAGGGCAGCCAGAGGGTAAGAAGGAAGGGAGGTGGTCGACCGAGACGATGGCAAGTAAACTGAGGGGCGGGGTTGCCTGCTGACCTGCCCCGGGCGTCCTGAGCGCGGTGGGCCGATGGAACCACGCCGGACGCCGGCTGCGCGGCAGGCCATTTGGGGCCGTCTTACCATAACTCGAAGATGAGGAGGAAGGCAAAATGAGCTGCAACACGGGATATCTCCGCTGGCTGACGCTGCTGCTCAGCGTCGTGGTGATCCTATCGCTGGTTTTGCCCGGGTGCGCTCCGACGCCGACACCGGTGGCCACGCCGACCGCGCTGCCTCCGGCCACGCCGACCGCGCCACCCAAGGCCAAGTACAATGAAGCACCCGCCTTGGCCGAACTGGTCAAAGCCGGCAAGCTCCCTCCGGTTGACCAGCGCTTGCCGGTCCCTGAAGATGTCCTGGTGGTCCAGCCCATCGAGAAAATCGGCAAGTACGGTGGCACCTGGCACGGGGGCTTCACGGGGATCAAGGACTTTCATGCTTACGGGCGCTACGTCTACGAGCCCGTGCTCCGCTGGCCCCGCGATCCTAAAGATCCCGTTCAACCCGGCATCGCCAAGAGATGGGAGTGGTCGGCTGACGGCAAGACCCTGACCCTCTACCTGCGCAAGGGTATCAAGTGGTCCGACGGGAATCCTTTTACCACGAAAGACATCACTTTCTGGTGGGAGGACATCGAGCTGGACACCAACATCACCAAGGCCCCGCACGCCGAATGGGTGATTGACGGGAAGCCAATGGAGCTGGAGGTGGTGGACGACTACACCATCAAGCTGAAGTTCGCCCAGCCCAATGGCCTGGCCGAGCGGGTGGGACTGGCCTTCCACGGCAACCAGTGGCCCCTGGGCTTCGAGCGCTTCGGCTTCTTCGCCCCTAGGCATTACCTGTCGCAGTTCCATCCCAAGTACAACAAGGAACTGAAGGACTACAAGCTCTTTGAGGACAAGGCTTTCGACTTCAACACCGACCGGCCAGTCCTCACCGCCTGGCAGATCAAGGAATGGGGTCCTGGGGCTACCCGGCTCGTCGCCAAGCGCAACCCTTACTACTGGAAGGTGGACCCGGCCGGCAACCAGCTCCCCTACATCGACGAGATCTCCCTTGACCTGTTCGAGAGTGACCAAGCGCTCAACCTGGCGGCGATCAGCGGCAAGATAGACTTCCAGTTCCGTCGCATGGCCCTGGCCAATTACCCGGTCTTCAAGGAAAACGAGAAGAAGTACGGCTATCACATCCTGCCCTGGCCAGATGCCATCCCCTCTAAGCTGGGGTTCTTCTTCAACCAGTCGGTCGCTGATCCGTCGCTGCGCAAGATCTTCCAGAACAAGAAGTTCCGCCAGGCCATGGCGGTGGCCATTGACCGGGCTAAGATCAACGAGGTCTCCTACCTGGGGCTGGGCAAACCGCGCAACTTCACCGTTGTGCCCGATTCGCCCTACTACCAGTCGGAGCTGGAAAATCTCAATGCCCAGTATGATCGCAGCCTGGCCAATAGCCTTCTCGATGAGATCGGCCTGAAGAAGGGTCCTGACGGCTGGCGCACCAAGCCAGATGGCACCCGCCTGGAGATCACCGTTGAGGGCATGGTCTGGGAGAAGAGCATGGCAGACGAGATGGAGCTGGTGGTGGCAGCCTGGAACGCCGTTGGGGTCAAGACAAGCCTTAAGACCATGGCCCGGGAGATCTACTGGCCCAGGGCTTGTGCTAACGAGGTCCAGGTGGCCACGTGGACCACGGACCGTGGTCTGGTGCCCATGGTGGACCCTATCTACCTCTTCCCCTTCGACGAGCGCTCCTGGATGGCACCCCTCTTCGGCGTCTGGTACAAGAGCGGCGGCAAAATGGGTGAGGAGCCACCGGAGGAGTTCAAGAAGGCCATGGACCTTTATAGCAAGTATAAGGTGACCGTGGACCCAAAGGAGGAGGTCAAGATCGGCAAAGAGATCGTCAAGATGGCCGCGGAGAATCTCTGGGTCGTCGGTACCGTCGGCATGGTGCCGAATGTCGTTGTCGTCAAGGACAACTTCAAGAACGTGCCGAAGGACTTCACTACCGACTGGATCATCATGAGCCCCGGCACCCTCGACCCACACCAGTTCTACTTCGAGAAGTGACGCTTTGGGGCTGGAGGGGCCCGCAACTCAGCGGGCCCCTCCATTAGGGAGTCTCAGTATGCTAGCCTATATCATAAGACGTCTCCTGGGCATGATCCCCACGATCTTCGTTGTCTCCATCGTGACCTTTGTTGTCATCCAGTTGCCCCCAGGCGACTTCATGACCTCGGTGCAAGCCGAAATAGCCGCGTCGGGCGGAGGCCAAGACGCGGCGACCCTGGAAAGCCTGCGCCACCGGTACGGGCTGGATCAGCCGTTGCTCGCTCAATATTGGAGATGGATCTCTGGCTTCCCCCGCGGCGACTTTGGCTATTCTTTGGAGTGGAACGCACCGGTCTTAGAGGTCATCGCCGACCGTCTGGCTTTCACGATACTGGTTTCCGGACTGGCTCTAGTCTTCATGTGGGTTGTGTCCATCCCTATTGGCGTCTATTCTGCCACGCACAAGTATTCCCTGGGTGACAACACGCTGACCTTTCTGGGATTCCTAGGGCTGTCTGTCCCGGATTTCATGCTGGCCCTGGTGTACCTGGTCGTTGCCACCCTGGTCTTCAATATGTCCGCCACCGGTCTCTTCTCCCCTGAAATGGAGAATGCCTCCTGGGGCATACCTAAGGTTCTCGATCTGCTCAACCACCTCTGGGCCCCGGTGCTCATCCTCGGCGCGGCGGGGACGGCTGAACTCATCCGCATCATGCGAGGCAATCTCTTGGATGTGCTGGGGCAGCAATATATCACCACTGCCCGGGCGAAGGGACTGAAGGAGCGAGTTGTGATCAACAAGTACGCAGTACGGGTGGCCATTAATCCCTTGATCAGCGTACTTGGCATGCAGATCCCCAAGATGATCTCCAGTTCCATAATCATAGGCGTTGTTCTCTCCATCCCAACCGTCGGCCCGACATTTCTGCGCGCCCTGACCACACAAGATATGTACCTGGCGGGAACGCTTCTCCTGCTCATGACCGTGCTCCTACTAATAGGGAATCTCCTGGCCGATGTTGCTCTGGCCTGGGTTGACCCAAGGATCCGTTACGAATGAAAGGCGTCAGAGAGCGATCAGAGGCACTGTTGGCTCTTTACGAGCAGCAATCAGAAGTTGAGGAGCCTGTAGCACAGCGGCTCCTGGCGGCAGAAGAATCTCGGTATGCTGCCTCTCAATGGGGGCTGATGTGGCGCAAATTCATTCGCAACCAGGCGGCTATCGTTGGGGGAGCCACCATACTGACATTCTACCTCAGTGCGCTCTTCGCCGATTTCCTGGCTCCATACAACCTGGAGGTGCGAAATGTCCAATATGCCTACATGCCCCCCCAGGGGGTTCATCTCTTAAACGAGGGCAAACTACAGCCGTTCGTTTATGGCATTGTCGGCGCCAGGGACCCAAAAACCCTGAAGAAAATCTACAAGCCCGACCCAGGTAAAAAGATCCCCATTCGATTCTTCGTCAAAGGTGAGCGTTATAAATTGGCGGGACTATTCCCAACCGACGTCCATTTGTTCGGAGTGGAAGAAGGGGTAGTCTCCCTATTGGGCACCGATGGACAAGGGC
>JBFMCB010000187.1:0-5589 GCA_040754915.1 Chloroflexota bacterium
GTAGCCTGTAAGACCGTGTAGCCGTGCACCGCAAGGAGGTCACTGACCAATTCCATATTCAGGGGATCGTCTTCAACCACGAGGATTTTCGATTTTCGATTTGCGATCTGCGATCTTGAATTTGCCATCTTTCACCAGGATTTTCGACTCCTGAACCTGTCAGGAATCTGTGGTCCGCGGTCCGTGGTCCGTCTCTAAAACGTAAAACGTAAAACGTGATTACGCTTCACGCTTCACGTTTTAGAGATCGGCAATCGAAAATCGAAAATCGGCAATCGAAAAATCTAAAATCCGTAAGCGCAAACCTTGTTCTTCCCTGATCTCTTGGCCTGATAGAGGGCCGTGTCGGCGGCATGGATCAACTCTTCGGCCGTGACCGCGTCCAGGGGATGAGTGGCCACGCCGGCGCTGATGCTGATCCTCGTGCCGCTGGGCGAGCCAGGCAGCAACTGACTCTCGACCGAGACCCGGAGGCGCTCGGCCAGAGCCAGGGCCCCGGCCTTGCTTGTGTGGGGCAAGACGACGACGAACTCCTCACCCCCGTAGCGGGCTACGGTGTCTACTTCGCGGGTCAAACCAGTCAGGAGACGAGCCAGGTCCTGCAGCAGCCTGTCCCCAGCCAGATGACCGTAGGCATCATTATATTGCTTGAAATGATCAATGTCCACCATGAGGAGCGAAAGTTGGGTATCGTAGCGGGCCACTCTGGCCAGTTCCGCCTCCAGAACCTGGTAGAAGTGGCGGTGGTTGTAAAGCCCGGTGAGGCCATCGGTGATGGCCAGCCGCTTTGTCTCCTCGTGGAGACGGGCGTTCTGGATAGCCATCCCCACCTCATTCCCGATGGCCTTCAGCAGGGCCACGTCCTCCGGGGTGAAATCATGCCGCTGACGGCTAGCCACCGGCATCACCCCCACTACCTCCCCTTCTGCCTTCAGAGGGAAGCAGGCGAACGTTTGAAAGCCCGAGGCCACGGCGGCTTGCAAGTCAGCCTGCCGAGCAATTTCTGAGGGAAGCTCCTTGGGATCCAGGGACATGGTTACCGGTTCGCCGGAGCGGAGAACCAGAGCTGGCAGGCTCCCCTCCACCGGCTCGCCGTCCACCAGGGCCACTAGCTCGGTAGGAATACCCCGATAAGCCCGCAGAGGCAGCCTCCCTTGCTCCACCACATGGATGGCTACGGCATCTACGCCCGGCACCTTGAGCACCTCATTCAAGGCGGCGTTAAGCACTACATCCAGCTCCAAAGAACTACTCACCGCGGCAGCCACGGTGTTGAGAGCCTCAAGTTCCCGGGTTTTGATGGCCATGCGCTGCACCATCTGGTCGAAAGAAGCGGCCAGCTCTCCGATTTCATCACCGCCGGCCAGGCCCGTCCGCCGGTCCAGGTCGCCCGCGCCGATGGCTCGGATAACTCGTAGGAAGTGGTCCAGGCGCCGGGTCACCAGCAGGTGCACGAAGCCGACGGCCACCCCGATGACCCCGGCCATGGTCGCCAACGCCCAGAAGAGCAATTCGCCCAAGGTTGTCGCCGCCTGGCGGTCGACCTCGGCCAGGGAGAAGTCGGTGACTAGCATGCCGAGCACCCGTTCCTGGTGGCAGGCCTGGCAGCGAGGCTGGTTGAGGATGGGCTTGGCCACTCTCAATATGCGCTTGGTGCCTGCCGCGGGGAGGATTACCGTCTCTGGCCGCTCGGTAGGGGTGCGGTCGTGGCAGAGACGGCAGGTGGGATCGCCTATGGGGAGGACCCGGCCCACTTCTCGTGCATCTGCGGCGTGCCTGATCTCGCCGCGCTTGTCGAGGATGACCACTCCCTCGATGCTTTCACGGTGGTTAATGGCCTGGAGCACGCCCCCGATCTCGGCCGGGTTTCGGGAGATCATGCCGTTCTCCAGCCCGGCTTCGGCCACGTCGCTGACGACGCTGGCGAGGTTTCGGTAATCCTTCTCCAAACGGTTACGGGCCCTGGTGGTCAGCAATAATAGTGACAGCCCCATGATGGCTGTCAGGATGCCGATCAGGCCTAAGACAAGCTTTGCTTGTAACGTCCAGCGCGTCTTTTGATTTGCGATTTGTGATTTTCGGTTTGCGACCGGCAATAGAAAATTCACCTTTAATCCAAAATCTATAATTGGGATAGAAGCCCAACCACGAAAGAATCGCAGATTTGAGATTTCAGATTGCAGATTGAAAAAACCTGAAATCTGCAATCTACAATCTGAAATCCGCAATCTACAGCCATAACTGCTACCTGCTATCCGCTAACTGCCAGCATAGGGGTAGGAGCCCAACCGCGTTGGGCGTTATAAGCCCACGACGGCCAATGCGATTGGCCTGCTACCTCTTTCTGGTAGCAGGTAGCAAGTAACAAGTAGCAAGTAGTAGCATGTAGCAAGTAGCAGCCCCTGCTACCTGTTACCTGCTACCTGCTACCGGCTACCTGCCATCATAGTGGCAGGACAAAGGTGAACGTGCTCCCCTTGCCGGGGCCTTCGCTTTCGGCCCAGATGCGCCCCCCGTGTAGTTCTACCAGCCGTTTGGTCAGCGGCAGCCCTAGCCCGGTACCCCCATACCGACGGGTATAGGTGCTCTCCACCCGCTCAAACTCCTGCCAGATACGGGCCATGTCCTCCTCGGCAATACCGATGCCTGTGTCGGAAACAGTGGTCAGCAGACAGTGGTCAGGAAGGGTAGGGCGGGTTGGCAACCCGCCCCACACCGAAGGTAGCTTCTTGGTTTCCACCGTTTCACTTCTGACAACTATCCTTCCGCCTTCCGGCGTGAACTTCACGGCGTTGGAGAGCAGATTATACATGATCTGCTTGAAGCGCACCTCGTCGGCGACGATGGTCGTCACTTCCGGCGATACGTTCAGCTCCAGGGCCAGGTTCTTCTTGCTGGCCGCTACGCGGAATATAGCCAGGCTCCCTTCCAGGGCCTGCGCGACGAGGAACTCGCTCTTGACCAGCTCCATCTTGCCCGCCTCCACCTTGGAGATGTCCAGGACGTCGTTGATGAGCTGCAGGAGATGGCGGCCGCTCTGGAGGACGTTGCCCACGTAACGGGCCTGTTTCTCGTTCAAGGGGCCGAAGGCCTGATCCTGCAGCACCTCGGAGAAACCGATAATGGAATTCAAAGGCGTGCGCAATTCATGGCTCATGTTGGCCAGGAACTCGCTCTTGGCCCGGCTGGCCGCCTGGATGCGCTCCATGAGTTCCCGTTCCTTAGAAACGTCCCGGAAGACCTCCACCGCCCCGATGGGCTGGCCAGTTTCGTCGAGGATGGGCGCGGCGGCGAAGGCCACCGGCACCTCCCGGCCATCCCTGTGATGGGCAAAGGCCTGTTCCGGCGCTACCGGCTGCCCGGTAGCCCACACGCGCAGGAAGGGACAGCGGGTGGTCTCACAAAGGGCCTCGCCGGACTCGTCGACGTGGCGCAGGAAGTCGGCGCAGGGCCGGCCAATGGTCTCCTCCGCCGTGTAACCGGTGATGGCCTCCGCACCATCGCTCCAGGAGAGCACCACCCGGTTCCGATCCACGGTGTAGACGCCGTCGGAGATGCTGCGGAGCACGTTCTCAGCGTATTGTTTCTGCTCCAACAGGTCGCGGCTCAGTTCCTGGGCCCGCTCTTCGATTTGGCCATAGAGGCGAGAGTTTTCGATGGCCATGGCGGCCTCGCCGCCCAGGGTGGCGAAGAAGTCCAGCTCCTCGGCCGTGAATTCGTGGCGATGCTTAGTGGAGACGTTGAGGACGCCGATGACCTCCCCCTTGACCTTGAGAGGGACGCCCAGATAGGAGACGATCTCGGCCTTCGCCGCCAGGTCCTTGTAGAGGAAGCGGGGATCGCCTTGCACATCGGCAATGGCCAGAGGCAGGCCCTCCCTGGCCACCCAGCCGGCGGCACCCTCCCCCACCTTCAGGCGCAACGTTGCCACCTGCTTCTCCTTTACGCCCAGGCTGGTGATGGATTCCAGTTCATCACTCTCTGGGCGAATGAGCATCACCGTGGCCGTATCCACGTGGGAGACCTTGATGACGTTCTCCAGGAGGACGGTCAGCATCTCGTCCAGGTTGAGGGTAGAGGTGATGGCCCGGTGGATCTCCTCAATGGCGGTCAGCCTGGTCAGCCGCTGTTGGGCCTGTTGGTATAGGCGAGCATTATAGATGGTCACCGCCACCTGGTCGGCCAGGGTGGTCAGCAGAGATACATCCTCCGGGGAGAAGACCCGCCGGCTGGTGCTGATCAGGTCCAGTATCCCCACCAACTCCTGACGGAAGAGGAGTGGCATGGCCAGCACGGCCTGCACCCCGTCACGGCGGGCCAGTTCCCGCTGGCTCTCCCGCACCCGGGGGTCGTTTTGAGGGTCGTCCAGCAGGAGGTGCCTCTTCTCCCGCAGCAGGTGCTGCAACACCGGCGCGTCCTCCAGACGGACCGTGGTCCCCTTGCGGCCCTCCAGGAGGCCTACGGTGACGGTGGAGTACAGGGAAGGGAAGGTGAGCACCTGCCGCTCGGCGTCGTAGAGGCCGATGTCCACGGCCTCGAAGCCGGTGGCCCGGGCGATCTTCTCGGCCAGGGTGTCCAGAGTGGCCGGTAGCTCTTCACCGGCGGTGACCAGCCCACCCACCTCGGCGATGGCGGAAAGCTCCCCAGCCCGGCGCTTCGTTTCCTCATACAGTCGGGCGTTCTCGATGGCCACCCCAATCTGGTCGCCGATGGCGGTCAAGAGCGCGGTCTCGTTCTCCGTCACCTTCCAGGTGGCCGGCAGCCAGACGTCCAGCACCCCCAGTACTTGCCCTTTGGCTTTCAGGGGCACACACACGTCCTCATGGGGTGGCATATCCGGCCAGCGGCGGGCGTGACACAAGTCGGGCCAGGCGTCATCTGAAACGTTAACTTTGCCCTCCTGCACCGCCAGGCCACACAGGCACTCGCCCACCTTGACCGGGTTCTGCCGGCAGGGATGACCGGCCGGCATGCCGTGGGCCGCAGCCAGGGAGAGTGTGCCCGTCGCCTCGTCCAGGAGGAAGATGTTGGCCCGGGCCTCCGCCTTGAAGATCTCCAACTTCAAGATCTCGTCCAGGGCGTCGTTGAGGACGCGCTCCAGGTCCAGGGAGCGGCTGACCGTGGCGGCGACGGCGTGGAGGGCGGCCAGTTCCTTACTACGCCGCTGGACCTGGGCCTCGACCTTGGCCCGCTCTAACTCCAGCCCCACCCACTGGGCCATGGTTTGGAGCAGTTCCAGGTCTTCGGCGGTGAATTCCCTGGGTCGGTCATCCATGGCGTTGATCACGCCGATGACCCGGCCCCGGCTGTCCAGGATGGGCAGGCCGACGTAGGCATTGAGGCCCTTCTCCCGCAGGAAGGGGTCCTCCGGGAAACGTTCCGCCACCTGGTTGTAGATGCAGATTTGCTTCTCGAACTTGACCCGCTCGCAAGGGGTGCCCCGCAGGGGGAACTCCCCTTCGTGGATGACCCTTCCCTCCTCGTACATGGCGATGGCCCGAATGGTCTCGTTGGTGATCTGCTCCACCAGCGCCACCTTGACGTCCAAGAGCTCGGCGATGGTGCCCACCACCTGGTCGGCCACCCGCG
>JBFMCB010000188.1:0-5577 GCA_040754915.1 Chloroflexota bacterium
ACCCCTCCCCCGCCGCCCTCCGCCACGCCAACTGTGGGCTCGGCGCAGCTACCGCCAAGGCTTTAGCGGCCTCTTTTTATGCCAGGCGCTTGGCGACGCGCCAACCGCCCAGCCGAGCGTATTCCGGCAACGGCCCGCCGATGAGAGGCAGGGCGTAGGAGACGAACGCCGCGGCAACGTGGTTCTCCGTTTCGTTGATGTATTCCGGTGGCATCCGCCTCTCAGCATTGGCTATTGCTGAGAGCGGACACTGCCCGATGGAGATCCGATACTCGGTCCCGGGCTCCCGGAGTATAGTCACCATAGCGTCGTCGCCGCCTTGCACCGCCCGGCGCACCGCCATCTTACCCACCAGATAGGCCTCCTGGGCGTCCACCGAGGAGACGCAGGAGATGAACATGCGCTGGATGGAGCCCGGCTTCTCATAGCGCGCCTTGAGCCCCAGGTTCTCCACCACCAATTGGGTCAGGTGTTGGCCCACGCCGCCCAGTTGCCGGTGACCAAAGGAGTCGGTGAACATGGCACCCCCCATCGCCACCAACTCCTGACCGCTTGGCCCTCTCAGCCCGGACGCCACCACCGCCACCGCATAGCCATGCTCCCGGTAGACCGCGCTGATGTCCGAGAGGAAATGCTCCTCCACCAGGGGTTTCTCGGGAAAATAGATCAGGTGGGGCGCATCGCCCAGGGTTCTCCTCCCCAGGGCCGTGGCCGCGGCCAGCCAGCCAGCGTTGCGGCCCATGACCTCTAGGATTTTAACCTTGTCCACCGTCCGCATGGCCTCGGAGTCCCGTCCGGCGTCCATGGTGGCCACCGCCAGGAACCGGGCCGCGCTGCCGTAGCCCGGGGTGTGATCCATAAATGGCAGGTCGTTGTCGATGGTCTTGGGCACGCCCATTACCCGGAGCTCATAGCCCCGGTCGCGAGCCAACGCGCTGACCTGATGGGCGGTATCGGCGGAGTCATTGCCGCCGATGTAGATGAAATAGCGCACGTTGTGAGCCCGGAATACGCTAAGAACCCGCTCGTATTCTGCCGCGGTGAGTTTGCGGCGGCAGGAGCCCAGGATGGCCGAGGGGGTGCGCCGCAACGCTTTCACGGTGGACAGGGGCTCGCGCCCCAGGTCGTAGAACTCCTCCTTCAGGACACCCTCAATCCCGTGGGCCGCCCCGTAGATGCCAGCAATGGCCTGGTGACGCCTGGCCTCCTGTATCACCCCGGCCAGGCTGGAATTGATCACCGCCGTCGGACCGCCCGCCTGCCCCACCACCAAGTTGCCTTTAAGCGCTCCAGTGCCCATGTCTGCCGAGTGTAACAAATAACCCCGGCCCTGTCAAGGCGAACCTGGCTCTATACTAAAATGTGTGGACGGGATGGAGGAAGGGCGGTAGAATCACCGGGGACAAACCCTTTCAGAGAAAGGATCAGTGAATCATACCGCCATGGGACAATGATTCAGGAGTTTGCTAGGCCTGCAAGGCTACGGCGTGACGGGGATCATGCGGGGGGAGGATGGGGGCAGGGTGACGGTAGAGCTGCCCATAATTGTGGCAGGAACCCGAGCGGCTAGAGGTTGGTTTCCGTGGCCCACGGTGAGTGGCATGCGCAACCATACCGCTAACTACTCTATGTGCAGACAGGCAGGAGCACTGCCTGATAGCGCGCATCGGGGTTCCTCAGACTCTGTGCTTCCACCCCTGCAGTGTCCGCATTGGGGGAGATCGTTTTGACATCAAGAAGCACTCCGCGGACCCTATCAACCGCGATCACGACCGAGGGCAGAATTGCATTGTCAGCCACGGTTTGTCTCTCATACGACTTGAGGGCCAAGACGGCAAAGACGAAAGTGCCATCTTCCCAGAGGTCACTTCCCTGCTGCAAGACCTCACTCAAGTCTGGCCTCTCCCCCTGGGCATGAAGCGGCCAAGGCAATGTAACCAGTGTGCTAAGCAATGAGATCAGCACGCGCACAAGTCGGCCTCGCAGATGAGACCAGTGGTGGTCAGGCAAAGTTCCCTATGCCTCTGGAGTCCATGTCCGGGTTGCTCTTAATCGGTAGCCCTTTTGCAAAATGCCCACCACCTGAACGTGTCTCCCTGGGCGTATGGCTTCAGCTCTTCCACTTTGGTAGGAGATAGGGTTCGATGTTCTTGCGGTTGATGCCGCACCAGCCGAGCGGGACGAGATAGGAGTGGATGCGTCATAGGCTTCGCGTAGCGTGGCCGCCGGTCCACCAGTCGTATAGTTGACTCCAATCGATGTAGCCGTAGGAGCCAAACCACCCTGGGCTTGGGGTCATCCCGCTCACCACAGGTCGTTGTTCGGAGCCATCTGCCCGCATCAGCCAGAGTTGTGCCTGCGCACCTGAAAGCCGGACAAAAAGGATGAATGTACCATCCGCTGACCAGCGTGGCCGCTCATCCCGGAAGTTCTCATCATTAGTCAGGGGTCGCCTTGCCGATCCATCCGACTGCATTAGCCAGATGCGTCGTTGGGCTATCGCCCGCCAGGCTTCATAGTCACCGCCAACGCCAGGCGCCGCCTGACCGCTCGCAAATGCGATCCAGCGCCCATCTTGTGACCAGGCCGGGAAAAGATCGGCCCGACCACTTTCAGAGAGACGCTGAAGGCCGCCCGTGAGCGGAGCAACGGCTATGGCCTTGTTGTCCCACGTCCCTCGGAAACCACCATCCGCCAGTGCCAGTTGCTGGCCATCTGGCGACCATGCCAGAAAGTCGCGGTAGGCCAGCATTGCTATGGTGATCTGGGCCGGCGTGCCACCTACCACGGGCACCCGAATCAGCGGCACGCCATCGGCCAACAGCGATGCCGACATTCGCTCTCCCTGCCAGAACAGGAGGAACTGGCCATCGGGCGACCAGCCGGCTAGGTGACTCTGAGCCTGGAAGGGATCGGGGTTGAGATAGACCTCCTTGATCTCGGAACCATCGACCTTTGTCCGCCAAAGACCCTGGACATTTGGTAGTTTCTGTGGCATCTGTTCCAGCTTCTCAAAGGCAATCCACCCGCCATCTGGGGACCAGGCCATTGCCGTGACGCCGCTGCCCTCGGCGCCTCGCGTTGTAGGCACCAGTTCGCGCCGGTCGGTGCCGTCGGCATTCTCCGTGAAGAGGGCACCCTGGGCAATGTAGGCGAGGCGGTCGGCCTCTGGCGACCAGGCAAACTGCCGGACACCGCTCGTGTCCACTACGCGGGTCGCGGTGCCGGAACTCCGCGTGACCCAGACCCCGTGCTCCTTGCGGAAGGCGATCCATTCGCCAGAGGGCGACCAGAGCGGCGTGCTGTTGCGGCCATCCTGCGTCAGCCGGCGTGGTAAGCCCTCTGGCAACTCCTGGACCCAGAGATCGCCCCCCTGGATAAAGGCGACTTGGCCCAGGCGGGGCTGGGGCGTTACGGTAGCCGATGCCGACCTGGCCTGGGCTGTAGCGGCGACTTCCGCCGGCGATTTGAGGCTGCCTTGAATACTGAAGGTGCCACAGCCGGCCAGCAGGCAGGCAAACAGCAGCACCAAGGATAGCTGGAGCAGGCCAGGGACGATCCGCGCGGCACGGGCATTTGAGCCCAAGGCGGGTGTACACGGGGAACGTCGGAGCACTTTCACGTAAATAGCCACATCCACTCACTCCGGTGGCAAGGTCTGGACAGAGATATTCGTTGGCTCAAACCCCTTAGGCCCCTGGCGCAAGACAAACTGGAGCACGGCTCCATAAGACCACTGGCGAGTCTGTAATTTGTGCACCCAGCGCACAGTATCGCCCGCCTGGGCGTTTTTCGGCAGGATAATGCCGCCCTCCGGATGGCCAGACTGGTAGCCATCCTTCAAATCGTTCCACAGTGAACCCGACCCCAGGTCTGGCTCTATGCCCCAGAGTTCCTGGATAGGCCCTTCAAGCGCTGGGCCGTGATAGGTCCAGACAGAATGCACACCGACGCCTGGGAGATCGCTGTACAGGTAGGCGAAAGGGGCCTGGGTCATTATGGGGGTCATTCTGTCGTCCCGGTAAAGGGCTAACTCAAAGGTAAACGGCCCAGGCTCCACTGTGCCACCGCCAATTCGCGTCGTGGGATCAAGCGTTGGCTGGGGCGGCTGGGGCGGAAGCGTGGGCCGAACCGCTGTTGGTGTAACTGCCTGCGGCGTTAGTTGCTCCGTTGCGCGGCAAGCAATCATTAGAAGGGTCAATAGCGCGAGAGTGCCAAGGAATGTGGCGGTGCGCCTCGTCATTTTCTCCTCCGGACCACTCAGAGACAGGGTCCCCGCTGGCATCGGTTAGAAATCCAGGAGTTACGGTACAGAGAGCTATCCCGTTGAGCAAGAAGCTAATGGAAATTGGTTAATAGTCAGGGCCCGGTGTATGTATAGTATCGCCTGCCAAAGTTGGTTGCGTCCGTACACGAGTTTGCGCTTGCGACGATGCAATAACCCGGGCTGGGGGACCCCGGACAGTTACACGTATCGCTACTGCGCCGCCAGCGCCCAAAGTAGATGTCGACCCAATAGTTGCCTTGTGAACAAGTCAGGTCACCGATATCGTAGAGATAGAAATCTCGATAGTAGACAGTATACCCAAACTCGGTGTGCATTTCGATATCCGGGGTGACGATGTGAGTTCCGAACGGCCAATAAGCCGCTGGGTCATTGGGACAATATGCAGGAGAGTGATTGGCGAAGTCCCCTTGTGTGATCTCTTTGCCACTAGCACCATACCTGTTCCCCATTGCGTAGCCGGTGAACCAGCCGGAGTAAGTGCCGGCATAGACGTTTGTAGCGATGAGGATCACCACTAACGCCATAATGGCAAGGGTGGCCCCAAGCCAGAGCCACCTGCGCCGATTGTGAACTAGAAATCTTGCCATGTCAGCCCTCCCCCATTGACCGCGATCACCGCGGTCGGCGACAAGAATTCAACGGCAACGATCTCTCCGCTACCCTTTAGAAGGCTGGTAGGGTCCGGCAGGACCTGCTGCCACGTTTGACCCGCGTCGCGGGTGAGGTATATACCTGTCCGGAACCCGCCCGCGATGGCAACCTGACTGGTCGGGAAATCGGGTGCAACTGCCAGGCTGGCCACACCGGTTTGGAGAGTCCATCTTTCAGCTTGACGAAATAGTCTTCCGATGCCATATAGCGGCGAGTGAAGAACTATGGGAGCAGAACCATCAAAGGCTCCTGCAGCGCGCAGCACAGGCCCCGGCACTTTCAAGACGGCTTGATCGCTGGCGCTCAGTACCAGAGCCTGACCCGGCTGTTGCTCGTCTGTGGCAAGAACCATCCGCCGATCGAATGACGCGGACAGCCGGTAGATGCCGTTGGCTACCTTGGTCCAGTTCGAGAGATCGCTACTGGCGTACAACCCCTGGTCTTTCCCCGCCGTGATGCTCACGAAGAGGCGATAGCCCGTATCGGACTGGACGGCACGGAGCCATTGTTTAGGACCATCAGGCAACCCCGAGACGCGCGCCCAGGCCTTGCCATCACCCGAGACCCAGAGGCCGGAGGCTGTGCCAACGAGGAGCAGGATAGCGTGGGCGGGAGGTGGCCAAGGGACAACAGCCAAC
>JBFMCB010000189.1:0-5571 GCA_040754915.1 Chloroflexota bacterium
GGACGTCATGGAACTCCGTATCTGGTGGAATAACGACCTGGTCCACTCGCTTGCCCTTCCACTAAAGGGATTCACTGTCCATCTTTGAAGTGAAAAAGTGTCTACTTTTCAGCTGCTCCTAACATAGGGGCTCCTGCTTGGTAGATGGTCCTCCCATCACATCTCATCACCCCTCGCCCGTTTTCTTTTTTCCCTCCTCGGCGAAGCCCTTGAGCCGCTCCGCCAGCTCACGCAAACACCGGTCCACGCGACCGTTAACTGTGCCTTCCGGGAAGGAGCCGTCGTCCTGCCTCATCCCCGCACTGACACCGGTGAGGAGCTCAATGCCCTGGTCGACGTTCTTTACCGGGTAGACATGGAATTTACCCTGCTGGATCGCCTCCACCACTCCCTCCTTGAGCATCAAGTGCCGGACATTGCTCTCAGGGATCAGCACCCCCTGCTCCCCGGTGAGCCCTTTGGCCTTGCACACTTCGTAGAATCCCTCGACCTTTTCGTTCACCCCTCCGATGGCCTGCACTTCCCCCCGCTGGTTCACCGACCCGGTGACCGCCAGGCCCTGCCTGATGGGCAGGCCCGACAGGGCTGAGAGCAGGGCATAGAGCTCGGCGCAGGAGGCGCTGTCACCCTCTACCCCCTCGTAGCTCTGCTCGAAGACCAATCGGGCGGAGAGGCTCAAGGGTTTGTCCTGGGCATATCTCTGGGCCAGATAGCCGCTCAAGATCAGCACGCCCTTAGTGTGGATGGGGCCGCCCAGCTTGGCCTCTCGCTCGATGTCCAGCACCCCCTCCCGTCCCAGGCCGAAGCTGGCGGTGATGCGGGAGGGGCGGCCGAAGGCGAAGTCTCCCAGGCTGATCAGCGAAAGGCCATTCACCTGGCCCACCGCCTCTCCGGCGGTGGCGATCATAATCGTGCCCTGGGCGATCATCTCCCGAAGGCGCTCCTGGATCAGGTTGGAGCGATAGACCTTCTCCTCGATGGCCTTGGTCACGTGCGAGGCGTTGATGTGCGGCGAGCCCTCCCGAGTGGCATAGAAACTGGCCTCGCGCAGGATGTCGGCGATCTCAGCGAAGTGGGTGGAGAGCTTGTCCTGATCCTCAGCCAGGCGGGAGCCGTGTTCCACGATCTTGGCCACTGCTGATCGATCCAAGTGCAGCAGATTCTCCTTCTGGCAGGTGGCACGGACGAAGGCGGTGTACGAGCGCACGTTCTCGTCGCTGCGTTCCATGCGGGTATCGAAATCGGCCTTGACCTTGAATAGCTCCTTAAAATCGGGGTCCAGGGCATAAAGCAGGTGATAGATCTGCGGGTTGCCGATGATGATCACCTTGATGTCCAAGGGGATAGGCTCGGGCCGCAGGCTCTTGGTGGCCATGAAGCCCAACCTCTCCGCTATCTCCTCAATGGCGATCTCCCGGCTCCGAAGGGCCCGTTTCAGGCCATCCCAGGTAAGGGGGTCCTGGAGCACCTGCTCGGCCTGGAGCACCAGGTAGCCGCCGTTGGCCCGATGGAGGGAGCCGCCCCGGAGCATGGTGAAGTCGGTGACCAGGGTGCCGAACTGGGCCTCTTTCTCGACGCGGCCAAAGAGGTTATTGTAAGTGGGGCTGAACTCCATGATCACCGGGCCGCCGTACAGGTCAGAGTTGTCCACGATCGCGTTTACCGCGTACTTGCGGAAGGGCGCCTCCTTGGCCCAGGGGGCGGCCAACGGTGACGGCTCCGCCTCGGGCACTCCCCGGAACGGGGCAAGATTGGCCACCATGTCGTCCTGGACCTCTTTCAGGTAGCTTAAGACCTCCGGGAAATCCCGGTATTTCTCGGTCAATTCCTCCAAGAGGAGGCCCACAGCGTAAAGGGCCACGTCCCGGTCCATGTCCTGTAGCTGCTCGCTGGTGGCCTTCTCTGCGCCCCGGATCTGTTTCATGGCGGCCTTAATCTCCGCCTCTACGGTCTCCCGGCGTCTCATGATGTCTTCCCGGGCCTGCTCAGGGAGGGCGGCGAACCCCTCGTCGCCCATGGGCACGCCCTCCTTCAGCGGGATGATCAGGAGCCCCACCGGTGCACTCTGGAGGGCGAAGCCGGCCTCCTGAGCCTTGCAGCGGAGGTCGTGCAGTAGCCCCTGTCTCCGTTTCTGCAGGGCCTCCACCATGCCCTCCCGGCGGGCCGAGTATTCCTCACTCTCAAAGGCCTTGGGTATCTCCCGCCGGGCTCCTTCCACCAGGGCCTTCATGTCTTTGTGGAACTCCTTGCCGCGGCCCGGAGGGAGCCGTAAGGCCCGGGGCCGGTAGGGGTCGCGGAAATTATTGACATAGCACCAGTCAGGCGGGATCGGCTTTTCCTTTGCTAGCTCCTCCAGAAAACCTTTTACCGCGGTGGTGCGGCCGGTGCCCGGCGTCCCCGCCACGTAGATGTTGAAACCCTGCTCCTTGATGCCCAGGCCGAATTGCAGGGAACGCACTGCCCGCTCCTGGCCCAGTATGCCGGCCAGAGGCTCCACCGCCTCGGTGGTGTGAAAATCCAGGGCCTCGGGGGCGCAGACCCGCCGGAGCTTGTCGATCGATAACTCTTCCAACATATGAGCCTACCTCCCCAAAGAGGCGGGGGAGTACCCGCCGACCTCCCACCTCTTACTAGCCAAAGAACGTCTGCCCCACTTGCCTTTGCTCACGTGTGATTGCCGCTCGGCCCTGATCATCTGGCGCAGGACCAGGCCTCATTCTTGGCCTTGGCGAAGATGGACACGCGGGCGGATCCCGGTTGTCCTGCACGCCCTTTTCCACTATCTCCTCAACCCTGAAGAGCAGCTCGAAGAGGTGCAGGGGCAGGCCATTGGTCAGGCGAGAGCGGTCGATGGGCGCGATCTTATCTGGGGTCACCGGCTCGCTCACTGCCTCTAACATGATGGATGACAGGGCGCTCTTGCCTATATGGCCCGGGCCGGCCAGATACAAGTATATAGCTCCAGCCACCAGGAATCAAGAGCGGGCTTTGTAAATTTGCCGGATAACTGGCCTCGCGTGTCCCCTGGCAGGGAACTTCGGCCCGAGGACAGGCCCTGAGGGGTTTTTCGCAACAGCGAGTGCTCTCCCTTGACTTTTCGAGGTGATTCACCTATCCTCGGCGAAACAGCTTCAGGAGTGTAATCCTGAAGAACACCGGACTTTGGAGGTCACCATGAAATTCGTGCGCTACGCCAGCGGTCTCTGGGGGAAATATGGGCTGGTAGAAGGGGAACAGGTCAGGGAGATCCAAGGGGACATCTTCGGACCCTTTGATCTCACCGACCGGGTCTATCCCCTGGCCTCTCTCAAGATCTTACCGCCCTGCACGCCCAGTAAGATGGTCATCGTTGGGCTCAACTACGCCGGGCACGCCAAAGAGACGGGCCAGCCTAAACCAGAGGTACCACAATTCTTCCCGCTGGCGGCTAATGCCATCATCGCTCATGGCGAGCCGATCATCCTGCCTCCGGGCATCGGCCGGGTGGACTTCGAGGCCGAGCTGGTCGTGATCATAGGCCGGGTCACCAAGGGCGTCCCGCCGGAGCAGGCCCTCGCCTATGTGGTCGGCTACACCTGCGGGAACGATGTGTCGGCCCGGGATCTACAATGGGGCCAGTCTAACCTGCCCCGTGGCAAGACTATTGACACCTTCGCTCCCTTGGGCCCTTTCGTGGAGACGGAGCTCGATCCTGGGGACGTGCAGGTGGAGTCACGGGTCAATGGGCTGCTCCGGCAGTCCTCTCATTCCAGCGAGATGATCTTCCCGGTGCCGGTGTTGGTTAGCGCCATATCGCAGCACGTCACCCTGTATCCCGGCGACGTAATCTTCACCGGCACCCCCCAGGGCATTGGCTCGCTGGGCCCCGGCGACGTGGTGGAGGTGACCGTGGATAAAATTGGGACGCTCCGGAACCCGGTGGTGGAAGGATAGAAGACAAGAGATACCAGACCTTTGACGGCGGAGAGCAGCTATCTGCAACCAGCCATCGGCTATTGGCCGTCCGCGGTCCGTTAGCGATCGGCCGTGAGGTTCAAAATCGTGGCAGCGTGAAGGCATCCCCCAGAAGACGTACAGTTGATGCCCTACGAGCTGGAGCCGCTAGTCGTTGACTTTGCAGTTCGTGACGGTTCGACCAGCTTTCCTAAGAGCTCCTGCGTTAGGGCTTCGGCCTCTTTCTCCTCCTGGATCCTCCTCTTCCGGTCAAGGTAGAAATCCCGGCTGTGCAAGAGGTAATGGCTCAGTTCATGGGCAATTACTTTCAGGGCCTCCTCCTCAGACAGTCGCTCGTCGTAGAGGATGTAGGTCTCCGTAGCAGAGGCCCTGAGCAACGCCCCTTTGGTGCTGCCGGAGAAGAGAAAGGGGACCAACTGGATATCAGCGAGGTTCACCCTGGCCGCGCGGAAAAGGTCGGTCACACCGGGCATCTCCTGGGCTACGCTGGCATGGCGCTCTTGCATCTTCAGGCACCTCCGGTGCGGGGCAGGCCCGGTTCCCATACGCGGCTATGCAGCAGCAGGTAAGAAACCCGTCCTGCTGCCATTATCTTAGCGGATATCGTCTTGCGGGTCAATCTCTAAACCCCTTGACAAACTTGCTTTGGACCATTATATTATTCATAGTTGCGAAACTATGCAATTTTTCTAAGACAATGGACAAAAAGATCTATCATCTTCACGCCCTGGTCTGCCAGACCCTGGCTAACCCCAAGCGTTTGGATATTCTAAACACACTGGGGAACAGCGAGATGGCAGCCGGCGAACTGGCCGCGGCCATTGGCATAACCAAGGCTAACCTTTCCCAACATCTGGCGGTGATGCGCGAAAGAGGCATTGTCCTGGCACGCCGGGAGGGCTTAAATGTCTATTATCGGGTGGCCAATCCCAAGGTGATCCAGGCCTGCGAACTGATGCGCCAGGTGCTTTTCGAACAATTGGCCGAGAGCGGCGAGTTGGCCGCTCAACTTCAGAGAAGAGAGTAAGGTATGCCGAAGACCTTGACGATCTTTCTCACCACCTCGCCTTACTCCTCGGAAAACACGGCCACCGCGCTGAAACTTGCCTCCACCGCCCTGGATAGCGGCGCCGAGGTTAACCTTTTCGCCTCCGGGGATGGAGTGCATAACTTCAGCCGGGGGCAGAGGGCCAGCGGCCTCCCCGACCCGGAGCGAGGCTTTCAGGAGCTGATGCGGCGTGGGCTCCACGTGGAGCTCTGTGGCTCGTGCTTGCGCCTGCGGGGGATAGAGGAGACAAATATCCTGGACGGAGCGGATCCCAGTTCGATGAAACGGCTTTTCGAGATGATAGGCCGCAGTGACGCTTTTATTACCCTGGGATAGGGAAACACCGAAAATGGCAGAATCACTTTGTATCCTGGTTCGGAAGCCTCCCTATGGCACGATCCACGCCGCCGAAGCCCTGCGGCATGCCGGCGGAGCGCTGAAATCAAGCCTGAAGGTGACCCTGGTAATGATCGATGATGGCGTTTACTTGGCCAAGGATTGGCAACAAAGCGCTGATCTCGATTGGGTGAACCTTGCCGAGGCTGTGAAGAGGCTAATCGCCCAAGGTC
>JBFMCB010000190.1:0-5558 GCA_040754915.1 Chloroflexota bacterium
CCATCGGATTCTTGCTCGTCACGGATCATGCGTGTTGCCCTCCTCTCCTCCTGAGGTCCCGGAGTGCAACTCCGGGACATCAAAGAAGTGCAGCCCCCTCACCTCACCTCTCCCCTGCGGGGAGAGGGACAGGGTGAGGGGACAACGCGGTTGGCCTCCTACCCTTTCGCCCGTCTCCGCCGCCACCAGAACCGCAGCATGTCCCGGCCCGTCCGCAGGATCAGCCCCAGCCGCGCACCGGTGGCCTGACCGTGGGTCCGGGGCGCATAGCGCACTTCCACCTGGGTCAGCCGGGCCCCGGCGTCCTTGGCGCGGATGATCATCTCGGCGAAGATGAAGGCGCTGCCCTGGGACTCTAGCTCCATGTCCTTAAGCAACCGCGTGCGAAAAAGGCTGATGTAGTTGAACTGCCTCTCCTTCATGCCAAAAAGCTTCTGTATTAACTGGATGTTAAGCCACGAGACCGCCCGCCGAAAGAACGTATAGTCGCGGCGGTCCGAACGCAAGCCCACCACCACGTCCGCCTCTCGGGCCGCCTCCAGGTACCTGGGTAGTTCTTTTATGTCAAGAGCCAGGTCGGCGGGGATGATGATGAAGAACTCCCCGCGGGCCTCCTTGATCCCGGTGAAGATGCCCTGGCCGATGCCCAGGTTAGCGGCGTGATGGACCACGCGGACCCGCTGGTTCTCCCGAGCCAGAGACAATGCAACCTGGGGTGTGGAGTCGGTGCTGCCGTCGTTCACGATGATGATCTCGTAATCGCAAGCCAGGGCCGACAGTTCACCGGCGACCAGGGGCACCGTGGTCGCCAGGTTGCGCTCTTCGTTATAGGCGGGGATGACTACGGTCAAGAAAGGTGGCATCGAAGGAGACAACCTAAGACAAGACGATGGCCTGATCGGTTCCCGCTCGGATCAGGCGCAGGGCCAGGGAGAGGACCTCCAGGCCGTCCTCGCCACTGACCAAGGGGGTGCGGTCCTCCCGCACCGCGGCCAGGAAGGACTCTATCTCGACCTTGAGGGGCTCGCGTTTGACCACCGGTATGGTCACCTTCTTCCCGGCGATCAGGCGCATCCCGCTGGAACGCGTATCGGCCGTCCAGCGGGTATCGGGGAAGTCCTTGGCGTAGAAGACCAGCTCCTGGGTGAGGTAGTTCAGCACGAACATGCCCCGCTCCCCGGTAACGGCCAGGTCCCGTATTTTAGTGGGCGTGAGCCAGTTGGTCTCCAGGAGGCCGATGGTGCCGTTGGAGAACTTCAAGAGCGCGGAAACGATGTCCTCGTGGCCCGCCTGTCCCGTCCACCCCATCTCCGCGTAAACCCTTTCTACGGGCTCACCGACCAGGTAGCGCACCACGTCCAGGTCGTGGGTGGCCAGGTCGATGACCACCCCCACGTCCTTGATTCGGGGCGGGAAGGGGCCCAACCGCCGGGCATGGATCTGATAGATCTTGCCCAATTGGCCCGCCTCCAGGCAGCGTTTCAGCTCCAGGACCGCCGGGTTGAAGCGTTCGATGTGGCCCACCGCCAATTTGAGGCCTTTCTCCTGAGCCGCCTCCACGATCCTCCGCCCCTCTTCCAGTGTGGCCGCCAGGGGTTTCTCCACCAGGAGATGGACCCCCCGGGCGATGGCCTCCAGGGCCACCGGCTCGTGGTACCGGGTGGGCACGGCCACCGAGGCCACGTGGAGGTCCTCCTGCTCTAACATCTCCTGGCAGCCGCCATAAGCCCGGGCTCCATAGGCTCGGGCCACCTCCTGGGCCAGACCGCGGTCTTCGTCCGCCACCGCGGCCAGCTCCACACCCGGCAGCTCGCTGTACACCCTGGCGTGATGTCTGCCCATCACGCCCACCCCAATGACCCCGGCCCTAAGCATAAAAACACCCTCTTTGGCAGCTAGCTGCTATCTGCCATGTGCCATCTGCAAGTTGACCTGGCTCACGATGAAATCCAACTCCTCCTGGTTCAGAGCCGGGTGCACCGGGAGGGAAAGGACCTCCCGGCACGCCCGCTCGGCCTCCGGCAAGCGGGGCTGGGTATACCTGATGTCCTGATGTCCCGGAGTTCAACTCCGGGACATCAGCACTCCGGGACATCAGGTCGAAGGCCCACCAGACTCGGCATCGATGGGCAGTGTTATTTCCCGTGTACAATGAGCGCAGTAGAACGTCACTGCCCGCTCGGCCTGTCCCTTTTCCGCCAGCCGCCGCCCACAGGAGCACACGTGCCCCACCAGGCGTGCCGGCACCCCCAGGGCCAGGCCGTGGTCTGGCACATCGTGGGTCACCACCGACCCGGCCCCCACCATGGCGAAGCGTCCGATGGTTACGTTAGGTAAGATGATCGCCCCCGCACCGATGGAGGCGCCGTATTTCACCAGGATCGGCCCCGCTTCCCAGTCTTGGTCTGACTTCAGTCGTCCCTGAGGGGTGATGGCCCGGGGATAGCAGTCGTTGGTCAGGCAGGCGTGAGGGCCGACGAAAACGCCGTCCTCCAGGGTTGAACCCCGATAGAGGGAGGCGCCATTCTGGACCTTGACGTTGTTGCCGATGATCACCCCGGCATCCACGTACACGCCCTTGCCCAGGATGCAGTTCGCGCCGACGACCGCGCGCTCCCGCACCTGGCAATGGTGCCAAACCCTGGTGCCCGGGCCGATTTGCGCCTCCGAGGAGACAAAAGCGGTGGGGTGTATCACGTCGCTCACCTGGACCACGACGGAGAGGTTCCGCCCTGGTGCGTCAGGCGGGTCTGGGACGTTCCGTCCGCCTTCATGACGTATATCTCCCAGTCCCCATCGCGCTGAGAAGCAAAGGCCAGCCACTGGCCATCCGGGGACCAGGTAGGCGCCCGATCGTCGGTGGAGTTGCTGGTCAACTGGCGCCGCCCTGAGCCATCCAGTCCCAGGAGCCAGATCTCGCCCAGGCCGGCTGAGCCGGCGGCATAGGCCAGGCGCTGGCCGTCCGGCGACCAGGCCGGGGTATAGCCGGGGACCAGTTTGCGCGTCTCGCCGCCCTGGGAGGGCATGGTATAGATGGTGAAGCCGCTGGATATCTTGCCGTAGTCCTCCCAGTCCGAATCAAAGGCCAGGCGCTGGCCATCTGGCGACCAGGAGGGGTTCTCGTTATTCCCTTTGTGCGGGGTGAGCTTCACCACGCCGCTGCCGTCGCCCTTCATCACGTAGATCTCAGCCCGGCCCTCCCGGTCGGAGTGGAAGGCGATCTTGCTGCCGTCGGGCGACCAGGCCGGCCCCCACTCCTCGGAGGGGGCAAAGGTCAGGCGTTTCTGCCCTGAGCCGTCAGCGTCCATGACGTAGATCTCGGCATTGCCATCGCGGCGAGAGGTAAAGGCTATTTTGCGGCCATCCGGCGACCACGCTGGCCCCCAGTTGTCATAGGGCCCACTGGTCAACCGGGTCTGGCCGGTCCCATCCGGCCGCATCACGTACACCTGGGCGCTCCCGTCGCGGCTGGAGGTGAAGGCGATCTTCCCGGGAAGCCCCGCCAGGGCTGGATCACGGGGGGTGGCCAGCGTAGCGGAGGCAGCCGGCGTGGGGGTGTTCGGTGCTAGCAAAGTAGGCTTCGCTCCCTGGGGCTTGCGCAGCACGTAGAAAAAGTCCACCGCATAAGGGCGTAGGTTCAAGAGCTCGCTGCCGTGCATGTCGTCCCGCAGCTTGGTGCCCACCGGGCGGGGCCGGCCGTTCTGGTCCCGGGTTACCTGGTAGCTGATGAATACCACGCCGAACTCGTCCACGTCCAACTGCATGGCGTTCCAGGCCCCCGCTCTCTTCAATGCCTCCGCCAACGTCCGGGCGGTGATGTCCCTGCCGATGGCGTAGATCAGCCTGCCGTCCCGGGTCTGCCCCAGCCCGGAGCGAGGTATGTACACCTGATCGGACACTGACAGGCCCCAGAGCTTGAGCTCGGAGAGCTCCGGGTTAATGACCCCCCTTTCGATGAGCGGAGGGCAATTCTGTCGAAACGAAACCAGATCGGGGGTCAGGGACATATCCTTGCCCCACTTAGCCAGGCGCACGGTGCCATCCTGATAGACCCCGACCGTGGCCAGGCCGTCTTTTGGCGGCAGATAGATCTGGCGGTTCACCATCATGCCGTAGGCGCCGTGCATGGCGCCGAAGCCGCCGTTGAAGGTGGCCACCAGGTTAGCCCGGGTATCCGGATCCTCGGGCACCATCCCCGTGCCCACCAGGCCGGTGGTGGACCTGGGCTCCAGGGTTCCATGCACAATGTACAACTGGAGCTCGCTAATGTCCATCTCCACCACATCCACCCGGGCATAGGGGCGCTCCCGGTCGGGGAAGATCACGCCGCGCCGCAAGGGTGTCCCGGAGATGGGGGTGACGAAAACGTCGTCGGCCGAGACCGCCTCCGCTGTCGGCACCGGTTTCTCCTCTAGCGAAGGAACGCCGCCCGCGTCGGCCTTTTCCGGCGGGCCAGGGACGATGGTGGGGCTGGCGATTGTCCCGGAGTTGAACTCCGGGACATCAGATTCCGGTGGGGCCGGGCGCAGCCCCAGGTTGTAGGCCGTCCGGTTGACCAGGTCCAGGATGGAGAAGAAGATGTTCTCGGCCAGGGCGATCTTCTGGGGGCCCACCAGGGGCGACTCGCGGAAGAACCAGATCAGCCGGGCGAAGATGGTTATCTCACCCTCATCCAGGGGCCGATAGACCAGGAGCCCGTTGCCCTCCCGAACCTCGGCCGTGACCGGGTCGATCCAGGCGGTGTGCAGAGGCCCCTCCTGGCGCCCGAACTCCACCAGGAGTAACCCCTCCTCCCATTTCAGGCTCACCTGTTCTTCCGGCTCGTTCAGGGCAAAGGTCTTGCGCGCCTGGCCCTTTAAATCCATCACCGTCACCGACTGGTAGCGATCGAACACCCGGTCGGCCCAGGCTAACCATTGGCCCTGACCGGTCAACCGCTCTTCGCTACTGTCGGGGGTCCGGGACAGATTCCGGAGGCCACGAAGGGAGACCCGGTCGCCGTCCAGGCGCAGGTCTGCGGCGTACACATCGGCCGGTACACCCGGCGCCCGCGAGGCCAGGAGGATAACGCGGTATGTATCTCTATCAGTAAAAGAAAGGGGGTCGCTACGCTGGAGCCAGTAGAGCGCCGGTTCGCCCCTTTCCGGAGCAGCCAGTTGGAGGCCTCTCGACGCACGCAAAGCGTCGGCCAGAGCGTTCCAGCGGAAGGCCGTCGGCGGCTCCACTGGCCGGTAGCCCACCGTGCCGGGGTAGAGGAGGAGCAACCAGGCCACCAAGCCCACGGCCAAAGAAAGGGAGACGAACAGCAGGCGCCTCCCCTGGAGAAGCCTTTTCAAGAGCCAACCCTCTCAAGCAGCCGACAAACAGCAGATGGCAGATGGCCGCTATCCGCTACCAGCTAGCTGCGATTATCCCGGAGTTGCACTCCAGGACATCTAGCCATAAGCCATCAGCTAAGTATAGCATTGGAGCCAGCAACTGGCAATCTGGTGTACAGGGTCAGGACATATCGGACAAGCCAACGGCATAGAACTTCTCGCACAACTTCTGGTCAAAGA
>JBFMCB010000191.1:0-5531 GCA_040754915.1 Chloroflexota bacterium
CTCTGGGGCTCCGGCTCATCTTCGTCCTATTCCTCTCCTTGACCTCCTGCAAGTTATAAAGTGGGCTTCCGCGAGTCTTGCGTCAAGCTTGCGTTCAGGCCCGGGCCAAGTTATAATAGCGCAAATCTGGTGGTTAGACGAAATCCTGCCCCTTATAGGTACCCATCATACGCGGCGGGCGAAGCGCGGCAAGCAGGCAAGGCGGCGAAGCTCAGTAACCAGTTCACTGAATCGGCGAAGTTGGAGAAGGCGATTCGGGGGAATTTGAAGAGGTTGGGGTATGGGCATTAATGAGCTGTTGAAAGAAAAGCGTGAAGACATCCTGCGCATCGCCGCGCGGCACGGGGCATGCAACGTCCGCGTCTTCGGTTCGGCAGCGAGGGGCGAGGCCGAGCCAGACAGCGACGTGGATCTATTGGTGGACGTTGGGCCTGGCCGCACACCCTTTTTCCCTGGCGGTCTGATAGCAGACCTGGAGGAACTGCTTGGTCGTCAGGTGGATGTCGTGACGGAAGATGGACTTCACTGGTACATTCGTGGGAGTGTTGTCAAGGAGGCCGTGCCGCTATGACTGCACATGACGACCGGCTCTACCTGGTGCACATCCAAGAGTGTATTGCACGCATCGAGGAGTACACTGCGGAAGGCAAGCGTGTTTTCTTCTCAGACACAAAAACGCAAGATGCTGTCCTGCGTAACCTGCATACCTTGGCTGAATCCACACAGCGGATTTCCGAGTCCTTAAAAGCAAGCCGACCTGATGTGGATTGGCGCAGCATCGCTGCCTTTCGGAACGTTGTAGTACACGATTACCTGGGCATTGACCTGAAGCAGATTTGGGACATTGTTGAGCACGACTTGCCCGACCTCAAGCGCAAGATTGGGGCGATCCTGGAAAACTGGGGGATAAGCCGTGAATCGCCTCCCATGCGAGACTCGCCCGCAAGCTTGATGCTCCGGAATCGGCCACGAGGGCGTGGAGATAAGCAAAGGTCTTAGCGAACTCCGCGCGCTTTGTCACGAACGCTCTCGTCGGTTTGAGGCAGAACTTCGCTAGTAGAGAGAACAAACATGCGCGTGGGCATCGTCAACGTCACTGGCTACGTAGGCGCCGAGTTGGCCCGGCTGCTGGCACGGCACAGCGGGGTGGAACTGGTCAGCGTCACCGGCCGGTCGGCGGCCGGGCAATCGCTATCGGCGGTCTTCCCCCACCTGGCGGCCATCGAATTGCCCATAACCGCGGAGATCGACGTCCTGGTGGACCTGGCCTTCCTGGCCCTGCCTCACCACGCCTCGGCCCAGGCCGCCCGCCCATTGCTGGAAACAGGGACGCGGGTCATCGACACCAGCGCCGACTTCCGCCTGCACGACCAGGCCACCTATGAGCAATGGTACGGCCCTCATCCCGAGCCCGACCTCCTGGCCGAGGCGGTCTACGGCCTTCCCGAGATCTATGCCCGGCAGATCAGCACCGCCCGGCTGGTAGCCAACCCTGGCTGCTATCCCACCAGCGCCATCCTGGCCCTGGCCCCTGCCCTGGCCCTGGGTTTGATCGAGCCCGAGGTCATTGTGGACGCAAAATCGGGCGTATCCGGGGCCGGCCGCACCTTGAGCCTCTCCAGCCATT
This sequence comes from Chloroflexota bacterium, assembly GCA_040754915.1. Lineage (GTDB taxonomy): Bacteria > Chloroflexota > DTOL01 > DTOL01 > JACQYG01 > JACQYG01. The sequence continues at coordinate 1,628 of JBFMCB010000191.1, forward strand.
ACTCCGAGGTCAACGAGAGCGTTCGGGCCTACGGCCTGGAAGGGCACCGGCACCTGCCGGAGATCGTCCAGGAGCTTAGCCTGGCCCACGGGCGGTTCGCTGGTACCCCTCAGGCCACCTCCGGCGTAAAGGTGACCTTTGTGCCCCACCTCGTCCCTATGACCAGGGGCATCCTGTCCACCTGCTATGCACCTCTGACCAGGGACCTATCAGTGAAAGAGCTGCGACGGATGTACGCCGAATTCTACCAGGCCGCTCCCTTTGTGAGGGTGGTGGACGAACCGCCACAGACCAAGCAGACCTGGGGCAGCAACTATTGTTATCTCCATCCCCTGATCGACCCCCGAGCGGGCCGGCTGGTGGTGATTTCGGCCATAGACAACCTGGTTAAGGGCGCTGCCGGCCAGGCGATCCAGAACATGAACTTAATGCTGGGTTATCCGGAGACCACGGGGCTGGAGGCATTGCCCATCTTCCCCTAGTGCCGAATTCCTTTAGTAAAGAAATACCATGTCCGAAGGGAAAGCCACGCTTGCACTCTGGCTTGTTTCGTCGCTGGGGCTCCTGGCTCTGGGCGCCAAAGCGGGGATACTGCCCGAGAGCCGCTACCCGGTCTGGGTTGTCCTGTCGCTGGGCCTCTACGCCCTGGGAACCAGCGTTGCCTGGCATTTCCGGTTGCCCCGATCGGGACGCCTGGGGCAGCTCGCCCGGCAGATGGCCGGCTGGCACTATGCTGGATCCGTGCGACGGGTCCTGCGCTTCGGCTACTATGTGCTCATCCCCTATTTCGCCTTGCTGGCCGGGGTGGCCAGCCCTCACCACCTGGGTTTATTGGATCTGGACTGGCCCCGCTCGCTGGGCCTGGCCCTCCTGACTGCACTGGCCTCCATGGCGGCCTTCGCCCTCCTGTGGAAAAAGTACTTCCTCGCCCTGGGGCGGTTGGACGCGGACTATCTCCGGGGATTGACCCCGCTGGACGCCGTGGGCCTGTCCACTGACACTACTTCCCTGGTCTTGGACGCCTTGTACCTGGAGGTCCATTGGGCCCTCTACCGCGGCCTGGCCATCGCCTACCTGGGCTACTACGGCGGATCCGCCCTGGCCCTGGCGATCATCGCCATGGAGTGGCTCCTTAGCCCTGGCGTCAGGCGGGCCCTGGGCATCCCCGGCAAGGCTGAGCTCTCCCTGTTCCACCTGGCCACCGCGCCGGTGACCACCGCGCTCTTCTTCGGTACCCGCAATCTCTGGGCCACGATCCCGGTCCACCTGGCCCTGAAAGCGACCATGAGCCTGGTCGTCCTGGGCCGCCTGGCCCCCCGGTCCAAGAAGGCCGCCGCGCCAGCACCAGCCCCAGCCAAGGAACAATAAGAAAGCATCAAAAAGGGGCGCCGTACGGCGCCCCCTGAATGGACCCGATGGCTGGCGAGGGGAGGTCATTTGATTAGAAACGAGAGAACGATGAGCGCCCCGAACATGGCTGCGGCCAGGATGCCGATGCGCTTCAGATCAGAGTACACGTATCGGTAGTCCTCGGAGCTCAGAGTCAAGGCGGTCTGAGCCCGCGGGGCCGCGGCGAGAACTCGCCGGCCTGAGGTTTCCCCCGCAACAGGTGTTTCCGGCTTGGCGACGCCCGAAGGCGCAGGCTTCTTCACCGGTAAAGAAGCCCTTCTCTTTTGTTGCCGAACACGGCCGCCCTTTCCCTGGCGGCCGGCTCCCTGAACCCTTCTCAACTACTTTCCCTCCAGCGACTATTCGCACCGCAAAAAAGGCAAAGGACACCCGTGCCCTACACCGCCACGCCAGCGCCGTCGGCGAGAGCCTTCACTGACCGAAGTGGGCGCATTCACTTCTTCCCGGCTTCTGCCTTCTTCTTCTTGTCCTGCTTCTTGGGCTTGCGCTTCTCGCGGTTCTTGGGGCTCTTGTCACCCATTTGTTCCACCTCGATCCTGCAAAAATGTCTCACAATTCCGAAATAACGAAGGACAAAGCCTTGAGGCACTGGCCAAGGGAGCTATCCCTCGGCAACCTCCTCATCGTACGTCTCTGCCTCTTCGGCGCCCTCCTCGATTGCCTCCGCCTCCTCCTCGAATTCGCTCTCCTCTTCCAAGGCCTCTTCCTCCTCCATCTCCAGGCGTAGCACCGACTCTTTGATGTAGGAGCGGAAGGCCTGGGCTTCGCTGCCACGGGAGGGGAAGGACGGCTTGCCCACCTGGCGGGGGTCCTGATAGGTCTCCCGGATCAGGAGCTTCACCGCATGATCGTCTATAGAGGCGATGGCTGCCGCGTACCGGTTGCCACCGTTCATCAGGTTGATCAGGCGCTTGCCCAGTCGGGATTCCAACTCTCCCAACTTATGGCCATGGGGGCTTTTCACCATGAGCGTATTGTCCTGGGGCACCAGTTGTACCGGAGTGCCCGGGGTCACCGTGGCCAGCATCGGCCTGGGAGCCAGATTGACCAGGGTCGTTATCCCTGTCTTCCCTATCTCCTCGATGAAGAGGTCGGGCTCCACCCGCCCCCGCTCCTTGGGCACCGAGGCCGTCAGGCCGGTCTCTTCCACCAGGACTTCCTCCGGCAGGTTAGAGAGCCTCGCGAGGTTTTTCTGGGCGATGCTGTTGCTCGGGTCCAGTTGCAGGGCCTTGGAGTAGGCCTCCTTAGCTTTAACGAACAGGCCCAGCTCGACAAAGGCCTTGCCCAGCCGGTTGTGGGCTTCAACATCTGCCGGAAAGAGTGACAGTATGGTTTCGTTGGCAGTCACCGCTTCCTCCCAGCGGCTTTGCAAAGCCAGAGAAACCGCCTGTTCCACCCAATAACGCTTTAGTTTGGCTTTCTCTTCCACCGCCATCTCGTCTGCCGGGATCTATGACGTCGGGCCACCACCCAGCACCGCGCTCTGGGCGTGGCGTATTTTAAACCCTTTTTCGTCAATTTGCAAGAGGCTAAAGACCGGATAACGGTTATGTTCTGTCTTGCCGGCCTTACTACCTCTTACTCTAAGCCTGAATTTTACGCCTTGCGAAAGGTGTATTATTAAATATTGTGCAAAATGGAGAGACATGGTATCCTGCGTGGCGTGAGACACAAATGAGCATCTCTATTAAACATATCCGCAACCAGGAAGACATGGCCAGCCTCCTGGCCGAAGTCGGGCTTGCTGGCGATCTCTTCATCGTTAAGCCCTCCTGGTTCTCGCCTCATTACGGCAACTATACCGAGGCGGCGGTCCTTGACTTGGTGCTGGGAGCCCTCCCGGGCCGTAAGATGGTCGTAGAGGGCTATAGCGGGGCTCGCAACGACGGCTCCCGTGAGATCACTCCGGAGAACGCCCGGGAGCATTGGGCCTGGATCCGCGACCAGGATCGCTGGTTCTTGGAGAGCACCGGCATCGGTGCAGTCCTTGCCAGGCGCGGCGTGGAATACCTCAATGTGACCGAGGAGGTCTGGCAAGGGAGGATCGCTGACCCTGCCACCATTGCTGCCCTGGTGGAGGCCCGCTATCCCGGCGTAGTGCGGCACCGGGAGCTTTTTGCCGCCGTCCCCAAGCGGCTGTTCGACCTGCGAGGCACGCCCCTTATCAGCCTGGCTCGACTGAAAACCGGCAGCTTTGCCCTGAAGAACCTCTTTGGCTTGATTCCTGATCCTATCCGTCTTCCCTGGCATGAATACCTGGGGGAGGCGATTGTGGAAATCGTTGCTATATACGGAAGCCTCTTTCCCACAGTGGGGGTTGTGGAGGGGATCTATCGCACGACCCTCTATCGTGAAGGAGGGTACTATCACACCCCTTGGGGCGACTATGACGTGATGGAAGGGCCGGGGATCGCCCTGGCCGGGCGAGACCTGGTGGCTCTGGATGCCTCCGCCTTTCGCCTCCTGGGATTGGATCCCGAGGAGCGGACTTTCA
>JBFMCB010000192.1:0-5358 GCA_040754915.1 Chloroflexota bacterium
ACTCCCAGGAGGGCCTGGTGCTTGTGCCCGGCGCGAAGACCCTGCACCAGCTTCTCAATGGCCTGGGGCTGATCCCCAGTGGGGAGGAAATCTGAGACCAGTCTGAACTCTGGCATTTGGCTCACCTGTGCCGTTTGGGCAAGTCTGACCAGGTACTATTATATCCTTGTAACGTATATCATGCAACGGACTCATGAGACAGTGACATCGGTATTAACAGCATCTCAATCTGGCCAACTATCTGGCTTTACCGAACGATGCCCTAGCGCTTGGTTCGCATGGAGTACAGCTCCAACTGACTTGCCAGCCGCAGGACCTTCTGCCCCGCCCCCACCAATACGTAAAGTTGTTGGCCGATGATGGTTGACAGGACCAGCCAGGTGGCAAACCGGCCCAGGACCAGGTAAAGCGCCAGGATGAGGACCGCCACCAGGAGGAGGATCGTGCCTAAAGTGGCGGTCTCGAAGAAGTGCCGGAAGAAGAAGTAGTAGGCGCGTCCGGTGGCCCGGAGCATGCTACGCCGCTCCAGGTACACGGCGCTGATGCGGGCGTACTCGAACACCACGCCGTGGCCCAGGAGGCCCAGCGGGAGGGCTAACAGCACCGGAAAAGCCAAGAGCGAATACCAGCGGGATGTCGCTATCGCCGCCAGGCCGATGACCAGGACCATCAGACTCAGGCAGAAGAACGAGATGATCCACAGGCGCAAGAACGGAAAGAACCACCGCCGGCAGCCTGGCCAGAAAGGGGATCTGGACGATACCCCAAGGGGCTGGCGTCCCCTTGGGGACCCCGGGGCCGGCGGCTCGCCCGTACGCCGTAGGGTCTCCAGCACCCCTCCGGCCAAGAAGGCGTAGGCCAGGCCGTTGAGTAGGAACACCCCTCCGGCCAGGACGAGGTACAGGAGAAGGCCGTTGGGCCCCTTTCCGGCGCCCTGTTCCAGCCTGGCCGCTGCCCCCAGTCCAATCAGGTCCATCACCAGGTTCAGGTCTGGCCCGCGGGCAAGCTGTTGGGCCCAAGAGCGGTGGCCGATGAGCTGCCAGAGGAACAGGTAGACAGGGACGGTCATGATGAGGGCCGCGATCAGGTTGGAGAGATACAGGGGCACGGCCAACCACCAGTGCTGAGCCGTATTCCGCAATCCCCTCCCGAAAGCCACGATTATGCCCATTGCGATCTATCCATAGAACCCGATCAACTGTAAAATCTGCTGCATCAAGAAGAGCCAGCGGGAGCTGAGATCGGCCCAAGGGCCGTGCTGCGCGTTCACCGTGCGGCCATTGTCCAGGACGTTAAGCTCGATAGCCAGCTTGCCCTGCGGGTCGGCCATGGCGCTGACCAGCGGGGAGGGTGTGGAATAGGTGTACTCGACCGTTTTCCCCATTCCGTCCCACTTCTCTCGTTTAGTGCTGCCATCGCCAAAGCAAAAGAGGATCTCCACCGGGATGATCACGTCACCCTTGCGCTCGATCACGACTTTGGAAGCGTAGCGGCCATCCTTTTGGCGTTGGGTTTCGGCTCGAACCAGGGAGTAATCTACAATGCCGGTGCCGTAGACCAGGCCATCGAAGAACCATTTCATGTCCTCACCAGACACCTCGTTGACCACGGCGATGAAATCCTCAGTGCGAGGATGATGCCAGCTCCACCGCTGGACGTAGGTCTGCAGGACCTTGAGCATGCGTTCCTGGCCCAGATAGCCCTCCAAAGTGGTCAAGACCAGTGCCGGCTTGGAGTAGGTGGCGACTTCGTAGTTCTTCAGCTCCCAGGCCCGGCCGTAGATCACGGTGCTGGCAGGAACCATGGCGTATTGCCCCCGATGCAGGTAGAGATAGCCAAATTTTAGTCGAGGGCTATTGGCGACGGATGTTTCCTTGCCGTAGAGTTGGTTCAGGAGACGGATAGTGGCGTAGTCGGCGAAGCCCTCGTCCATCCAGGGCTCCTCCATCTCGTTGGTGGCCACCAACATCGGCCACCACTGGTGGGCAGCCTCGTGGATGGTGACCATTTCCAGGAAGTGGGCCTCTCCGGCATCGGACAGAAACGTGGGCAGGCCGGGAATGCCCATCCCAGCCGTGATAAGAGTAGGGTATTCCATCCCACCGGCTCCCCCGGCGTCGGTCGGGGTGTCCACCACGGTCAGCCGAGCATGGGGGTAAGGGCCGAACCACTGGCCGAAGTAGATGAGGGCATTTTCGGCGGCAGTCAGGTAGCGCGGCACCAGGGGCTCGTTTTCCGGCTGGTAGAGCAGCAAGACCTCGGTGTCGGCCACCTGGCGGGTAGCGGAGCGGTAGCGGGGGCTGGCCGTCCACACGAAGTCGCTCACGTGCTGGGCGCGGTAGCTCACGGTCTTGGTGCCATCGCCGTTCTGGGTCTCCTTTTGTGGCAAGCCGGTGGCCCCTACCACCAGCTCGGCAGGCAGGGTGATGGTCACGTCGTAGGTGCCGAAGTCGGCGAAGAACTCGCTGTTGGCATGAAGCTGGTGCTTGTTCCAGCGACCTCGGTCGTACACCGCCATCTTGGGGTACCATTGCCCCGCCAGGACGAAGTCTCCGGCGAAACCGGTCCGGGCGAAGACCCGGGGCAACTGGGCCTGCCATTCCACCGCCAGTTGGATAGCCTGGCCGGCGGCCAGCGGCGCCGGCAGCGGCACCCGCAAGATCGTCTCGTCAACCTGGCTGGCAGCCAGGAGATCCGGGCCATTCACGATGGAAATGGCCGTGACATCGGTCCAGCCACGCCGCTGGGGATCGGCCTTGAAGCCCCGGCTGACCCCCCGGGACTCTCGCATCCAGGTGGTGTTTTCGTCCTTGAAAGCGTTCAGATAGAGGTGCAGGTAGAGCTCAGCCAGGGCCTCCGGGGAATCGTTGAGATAGGTGATGATCTCTTTGCCGGCGATGGTTTTGGCCTGGGCATCGTAGGTGGCCTCGATCCGGTAGGAGGCGATAGCTTTAGCCTGGCTGGCGTGAGCCGGGGCCGCCTGGCCCATAAAACCGGCAAGGGTCAAGAGGCTCGCCAGGCAGGTGTAAGCTACCCTCGAGGTTCGGGAAGGCTTGCTAGTTCTGGCTCCTAAGTGCGTGATGACCACTTTACCAGGCACCTTCTTAGGGAGAATTCCTGGAATGCAGCCTCAAGGCTGCAGTCCAGGCAGGATTTTTTCTGCCGAGGCCACTAGAAGCGCAGCCGAAAAGTCGTTTTTACCGCAGAGCCCGCTGAGAGCGCAGAGATAAAAGAAAGATCTTTGCGAGCTCTGCGCTCTCTGCGGTGGGGTTCTCGGCCGCATCTCTAGGGGCGCAGTTGATCCTCCCGCAGGTTCGGAACCTGCGGGAGGATTGGCCACGAGGGCCCAGGAATAAAAGAACGACCTCAGCGAACTCCGCGTTCTCCGCGGTGAATGCTCTCGTCGGTTTGCGGTGAAGCTTCATTTGAAAAGGATGATGCCAGCCGACGTACCAGCGCCTCGGCGAAGTCCACGCCGTGGGCCACCAGTGCCGGTTCCACGCGGTCAATGGCATCGGTGGGCCGGTGGAGGTTAGGGGCACAGCCCCAATCGTCCTGGGCCATGATGGTCAGGCTGGGGATGCCCCCGCGGGCGAACCAGATGGAGTCAAAGTCGCCGGTGCGCCAGGTGCCCGGTTTCACGTCGGCGAAGAGCGGTTCGGAGGCCAGAGCCTTGGCTTGTCTCCAGAGGACGTTACGATAGCCTACGTCCGTGACCATCCCGGTGAGCTCCACGAAGCAGAGCCTCCCCGCCCCGCAGTTATCGATGTTCAAGAGGCAGGTGTTGTTGGGGTCCAGCTCCCGCCGGTGGGCCTGGTGGTAGGAGTGACTCCCCACCATGCCTGCCTCCTCGGCGCCGGTGAGGACCACCTGGACCTCCAGGTCCGGCGGCGGGTCTGACCAGAGCCGGGCGGCGGTGGCCAGCGCCACGCCCACCCCGGTGGCATTGTCGTTGGCGCCGTTGACGTAGCCTAAGCGGAGATAGTCCACCGCGGTCATCGCCCCCTGGACCAGAAAGTACAGCGCCAGCGCTATTCGCAGGACCCCGATGACCGGCTCGCCGATGCGAAGCAAGCCCAGGAGCAAGAGCACCGGCGCCAGGGCCACCAGGGCCAGGCTGATCAACAGCGATCGCCGGAAGCCCCTGACCAACGAGGGCAAGTACAATAGTGAGGCGGGGGCCGAGTCATAGTGGGCCATGAGGATGGCCGTTCTGGCCGCCTTTTGCCCTGGGGTTGCCCTCCGCCCGATGACGTTGACCGATCTACCTCTGGGGGCAAGGTAGTTGGCAGGGGACGCGCGCCAGTCGAAATACAGGAAGAGCAAGACGGCGGAGACAAAGGCCAAAGCCAGGCTGGCCCGGGGCGCTAGAGGGGCCAGGAGTAAACCGGCAATGAGTCCTAACAGCATCCACAGCACCGGCCAGATGTAGACCCTGGGCGTGGCAAAGCTTTCGAGATGGACCTCCGCCCCCAGCCTTTTCAGGTGGTCGCTCAGGACCTGGGCCGCCTGGGCTTCCTGGGGGGTGGTGGTGCCCCGATGGGGCAAAGCGGCAAGGTCCCGGACGATGGCCATGGGGTCTAATGCCACCTCCAGGTTCCCCCAGGGGCCTCCGGCCCCGGGGGGTTTAGTCGTGTGCTCCGCGGTTGCGCCAGCGGCATCGCGCATCAGCCCCCTCCGGTCACGGTGAGCGGTATTGGTGTGAAGACCAGAATGAACACGATGACCAGCAGGATGGCCAGGGCCTGACGGGGCGCATCCAGGCGGGTGAGGTCGTCCAGGGGCTCGGCGTGTCGCTGTCCGAAGACGTAGACCAGAATGGCCCAGAAGATCCAGCCGCTCCAGATCAGGCCCAGAAGGATCAAGGCGAAGATGATGAGGCGGGTCAAGAGCCGGGAGCGCCGGCCCAGAAGGGCGTAGACCACGTGCCCGCCATCCAACTGCCCGGCCGGGATCAGGTTGAGCCCGGTCACCAGGAGCCCGGCCCAGCCGGCGAAGGCCACCGGGTGCAGGAAGACGTCCAGGCCGCCGCTGGGCAGGAAGCGCCCGAACACGAGGATTTTCAGAAGAGCATAGAGAAGCGAGTTGCCCTCCATCATCACCGGCTCGTTGGAGGGGATGGGCTGCACCGGAGATATGGATAGGCCCAGGATCAGGATGGGGATGGCCAAGGCCAAGCCCGCTAGGGGCCCGGCGGCGGCGATGGCGAGCAGGGTCCGCCGGTTGGTGGGCGGCGCTTTCATCTGGATGAAGGCGCCCAGGGTCCCGAAGGGCCCCAGGGGCATGGGGATGAAGAATGGCAGGCTCACTGGGGTGCCGAGAAGGCGGGCCACGGTGTAGTGGCCCAACTCGTGAGCC
>JBFMCB010000193.1:0-5357 GCA_040754915.1 Chloroflexota bacterium
AAAAACCAAGGTTAAGTACCGGCAGTTGTATGTGCCGAAACAGGAGAGATCAGAACTGGGAACGTTCTCTTGGGTTGAATTGGATAACAAAGAGGTCAGAAGACTAAGCACTGAGGAAATGCGCGGAGATGTCCACTTACCTGGCGGCCGGCGATTCAGAGCAGCTGATATCTCTGGACAAGGAGAGACAACAACGGGCGGCTTCCCTTTCGTGTTTGAGGGTCAAGTATACTACCCCTCAAAAGGGCGCCATTGGTCCACCAACGGAGCTGGTATGAAAAACCTGAAACGGGCAGGGCGAATCCTGGTCCAAGGGAACACCCTTGCCTACAAGAGATATGAAGATGATTTTCCCGTGATGCCGATTGTTAGTGTATGGAATGATACTGTGATCGGAACTTTTACGCGGAAAGTATACGTAGTGCAAACAGGTGAAATGGCGGTTCAACGCTGCATCCTGATGACCACCGACCCGGGCGACCTGGTTTTCGATCCCACCTGCGGCAGCGGCACCACCGCCTATGTGGCCGAGCAGTGGGGACGGCGATGGATTACCTGCGATACCTCGCGCGTGGCGCTTTCCCTGGCCCGCCAACGGCTGATGACCGCCGTCTTCGACTACTACGAACTGGCCCACCCGCATGAAGGCGTTGGCAGCGGGTTTATCTACAAAACCGTGCCACACGTTACGCTCAAGAGCATTGCCAATAACCCGGACATCAAGGAAGGTATGTCACGCGAGCAGGTCGACGCTGCCATCGCTCGCCACGCGCCGCAGGAAACGCTCTACGACCAACCGGTGGTGGATCGCAAGAAAAAGCGCGTTAGCGGCCCTTTTACCGTCGAAGCTGTGCCCGCCCCGGCGGTTAAGTCGGTGGAGGAACTGCTGGAAGGCGTGCTACGAGCTGCCGACGCTTCCATCGCCCGCTCCGGCGAGACCCTACGCCAGGCCGATTGGTGCGACGAATTGCTGCGCACCGGTATTCGCGGCAAGGCGGGGCAATACATCCGCTTTGCCCGATTGGAGCCGCTGCCCGGCTGCCGCTGGCTACACGCCGACGGCGAGACCCGGCCTAGCGCCGAAGGGGCCGACTCGCTGCGCGAAGAAGGCACAGCCTACGCCTCCCAGCGCATCATCGTTTCCTTCGGCCCGGAGCACGCCCCGCTGGAGCAGCGTCAGGTAGCTCACGCCATCGAAGAAGCACAAACCCTGGTTCCCCGGCCCAAGCTCATTGTCTTTGCCGCGTTTCAATTTGACCCGGAGGCGGCAAAGGACATTGACGAGACCAACTGGCCGGGCGTCACCCTGCTCAAAGCGCAGATGAACGCCGACCTCCTGACCGACGACTTGAAGAAAAGGCGGGCTAGCAACGAATCCTTTTGGCTCATCGGTCAGCCGGATGTGCAACTGGAGCGCGTTGACAAAGGCGAGGACAAGGGCAGATTCCGCGTCTCAGTGCATGGCTTTGACTACTATAACACCAAGACCGGCGGCATCGAATCCGGCGGCGCCGACAAGATCGCCGTTTGGCTGTTGGACACCGACTACGATGGACGCAGCTTGTATCCGCGCCAGGTGTTCTTCCCGATGGCCGGGGCCAAGGAAGGCTGGGCCAGACTGGCGAAGAGCCTCAAGGTCGAGATCGACGAGGAGTTGATCGAGGCCTACCGGGGCACGATCTCGCTGCCCTTTGCACCGGGTGCACACCGGCGCATTGCCGTCAAGATCGTGGACGATCGGGGCATTGAGAGCCTGAAGATTTTGGAGGTGGATTGATGGCCAGGACAACCATCGACCGCCTGATCATCAACTCTCCCTACGAAGAACCGGTGCGCCACTGGCGCTACGAACGTGAGACGCGGATCTTCGACCTGGTGAAGGGCCGCCGCCCGGCGGGTTATGTGGTGGCCTCCGGCGACTCTAAGGCTTTCGACGATCCCGGTGTCTTTGTAGAAATCCCGCTGGTCAACCAGATTCGTCCACGCGTGAAAGCTTGGCGCGAGGCCGGCTGGCCAGGCGTAACGAGCATAACTAAGCGGCTGCTGGAGCACTGGCGCGACCCGGAAGAGTTTGAGGCGCGACGTTTCTTCTTCTGTCAGTTGGAAGCGGTGGAAACGTTGATATGGCTAACCGAAGCGCCCGCCGCCGAACAGGTAGGTATCGAAATTCCCGGCGACGGCGGGGCGTTTTTGCGCCAGTGCTGCAAGATGGCGACCGGCTCCGGCAAGACGATCGTAATGGCAATGCTGATCGCCTGGCACATCCTGAACAAGGTTACTTATCCTCAGGATGCCCGCTTCTCGAAAAACGTTCTGGTAATGGCGCCTGGGCTGACAGTGAAGAGCCGACTGGTGGTGCTGGAACCGGCGGCGGATGGAAACTATTACGAGGTGTTTACCATCGTGCCGTCGGCGCTGCTGGACAAACTGCGCCAGGGCAAGGTGCTGGTGCGCAACTGGCACACGCTGGCCTGGGACAGCGAGGAGCAGATTAAGAAGCGGCGCAGTGTGGACAAGCGCGGCGTCAAGAGCGACGAAGCTTACACTCGCGACGTGCTGGGCGATATGGCCAACGTCCGTAACCTGCTGGTGATTAACGACGAGGCGCACCACGCTTGGCGGGTCAACTGGGAGGCGGAAGGAAAATACCTGCGCAGCCGGGATATGAAGGACAGCGCCGAGGAAGCCACGGTCTGGGTCGGCGGGCTGGACCGGCTGCACCGTTCGCGAGGTATCCTCACCTGCTACGATTTTTCCGCCACGCCCTTTACACCGTCTGGCAAGAAGAGCAGCGAGGGGGCGCTCTTCGGCTGGATCGTCAGCGACTTTGGGCTAAACGACGCCATCGAAGCTGGGCTGGTCAAGACCCCGCGCGTGGTGGTGCGTGATGATGCCGTGCCTGACGCCAAGACCTACAAATCGCGCCTCTACCACATCTACAACGACCCGGACGTTAAAGACGATCTTAACCGCAAGGCCGAGCCAGAAGAACCGCTGCCTGACCTGGTGTTAAACGCCTACTATCTCTTGGGCTACGACTGGGGTGAGACGTGGACAGCGTGGAATGAAGCACATCTGCCCACCCCGCCGGTGATGATCACCGTCTGTAACCGGACGGAGACGGCGGCGCGGGTGAAGCACGCCTTCGACTCCCGGCGTATTCACATTGACGAACTGTGCGACCCGGAGCGCATCCTGCATATCGACTCCAAGGTTTTGAACGAGGCAGAAGCGCGCGATGAGCCGGTTGCGCCGTTGAAAACCGCGGAAGCTGACACTGAGACCCAAGAAGTTGAAGCGCCAGCAGAGCGTAAGCTGACCAAAGTCGAACAGGCCGAACTGCTACGGCGGACGGTGGATACGGTGGGTAAGTCCGGGCAGCCGGGGGCGGGCATCCAGAAGGTCATTTCCGTGGGGATGTTGAGCGAGGGTTGGGACGCCAAGACGGTAACGCACATTATGGGCTTGCGCGCTTTCAGCAGCCAGTTGTTGTGTGAGCAGGTGGTGGGGCGTGGCCTACGGCGTACATCTTACGAAGCGAAGAAGACCATCGATCCTGACACTGGCGAGGAAGTGGAGTTGTTTGAACCGGAATACGTTAACATCTTTGGGGTGCCCTTTACCTTTCTGCCCCACGAAGGGACCGGGGACGGGCCGCCCCCGCCACCCACACCTAAGACCGCTGTCCAACCGGACCCTGCCAAGGCTGAATTCGAAATCCGCTGGCCCAACGTGGTGCGCATTGAGCACGCGTTTCAGCCAACGCTGACGCTGGATTGGGCTAAGTTGCGTAGGCTAGAACTGGACACCGCACAAACGGCGCAGGTGGCCGAAATGGCTCCGGTGCTGGAGGGTAAGCCGGATGTTAGCCAGATCAGCCGCATCGAACTAGAGCGGCTGGCGCGGGAGTTCCGTACCCAGCGCATCATCTTTGAGACGGCACGGGACGTGTTCAACCAGATGAAGCATAACTGGCGAGGCAGCCGTGAGGTCTTGCTGGCCCAGTTGGTGCGTATCGTAGAGCAGTTCATCCGTTCCGACCGTATCGACATTTCCCCGCCGCTGTTCTATCAGGACGAGCTGCGCCGACGGTTGATCATTACTCTCAATATGTCGCGGGTGGTACAGCACGTCTGGGAGGCGATACGGCAAGAGAACACAGAACGGCTGACGCCTGTCTTCGACCGTGATCATCCCATTCGTTCTACGGGTGGGATGCGTACGTGGTACACTGGAAAGCCGTGCGAACGGACGAGGAAATCACACATCAACGTTTGCGTCTATGACAGCGCCTGGGAGGCCTCGGACGCATTTGTATTGGACGACAGCGAGCATGTGACCGCTTGGGCCAAGAACGACCACCTGGGGTTTGAGATTCTGTACGTTTATCGCGGCGTAGTGCGGAAATATCGGCCCGACTTCCTGGTGCGGCTAACCAACGGCGAAATGCTCGTTCTGGAGACCAAAGGGCAGGACACGGAGCAGGACAAGGTTAAGCGACGTTATCTCGAAGAATGGGTGCAGGCCGTGAACAACCATGGGGGCTTTGGGACTTGGCGCTGGGACGTGGCGAAAGAACCAGGCGAAATCCGGGATATTCTGATCAAGAGTAACGTAACCGGAGGGACAGGATAACAAGGCGTTGCACCGACGTCATTTTCGCTACACTCTATTGCCGCCGGGAAGCTTTGTCGTTCGACGGAACGGAAGGAGCATCAACGTGAGACAGGATTGGGAAATTCCGCTGGTTTGAGAGTGCACTTTAGAAGGAGCATAACCATGCGTAGAGTCAGCCCGTTTAGATCAGCAGATCTAGAGGCTATCGCAAAGATCCTTGCAGATACTGATTCCGGGTTCAAAGGATGTGAGATCGGTCAACTACTTGCAGAATGTCATGTGCCTGATGTAAGCCCAACAATGACGAAGTGGAAACGGCTCTACAACGCACTCGTTGAGGAACAGAACAAAAGATAATACGGAAATCACGTTGTAGCATTTATACACAAAGCAATGAAGCCCGTTCGGTATATGGGTAATGCCGACCTCTTTCATTCTAGGAGAAGTGAATTAAACCTAGTACTTGCGTTCTCTGGGTTGACACTCGGCGAGGACGGTTGCATTCGTTACGCCAAAATGGTCACGACCATCCGCGAGGCGGAAGAACGTGCAGATCGGCTTAAAGTAAAGCTAACCAAGGTGGACCCCATTGTCAAGACACAAATTTCTAAAGTTTAAGCTACAGGGTCCTCCTCTCCTGGTTGGATATTGGTGGGCGGTTTAGCCTAAATCTGGGATCGCCAATGCCTAGTAATGTTAATCATTGGGTAGTGGATCGGTTGTGTTTAGAGAGTCACCTC
>JBFMCB010000194.1:0-5351 GCA_040754915.1 Chloroflexota bacterium
TCTTTTTGAACCAGTTCCATCATCACAATGATGAATTTCTCCAATCCAAGTTCTTTGGCCTTGTCTCGGGCAATTTTGACTGCTTCCTCGCTATCTATCTTCCATCTCTCCATATTTATTCCAGGGTATTTCTTGCACCTTCCCAACTCTGGCCGTTGTTCTTTAATCCCCTCTTTTCCGACATTACTAAAGAGAATCACCTTGTCTCCCTCTCCTGAATAGAAACAAACATCCCAGCGATCTCCTCGACCCACGCGCTCATAGCTGGCAACAGAACCCCTAATACTTGTTGGAATAGAGCCGGTGTAAATCCCGGTTAGAACTGCCTCTCTTCCTTGGGTTTGGAGAGCTTGAAAGGCTTTTTGATAGCTCTCTTTAGCCGAAAGACGAGAGGTCTTTTCTCCAAAAATTGCTATTCCACAGACAATTAATATGGGAACAACCAAAAACAAGATGAAAAAGATTTTAGCTATGATATTTCCAATTTTCATGGCTTACCCCCAGAAACCAGGTTTCTGATTGCTATTATTCAGCCCAGACCTTTCCCCCGCTTTGCTTGATTTTTCCGAGAATCTGATCCAGCGTCAAAGCCCGCGTGATCGCGCAGCGAGCATCGCCCACGAATTGCCCGTCCACCATCGCCTGCCGGGCTTTGTAGGCGCAGTCTCCCCCACAGTGCCATTTGCAAAAGCAATCCTGACACCAGGGGATCTGCTCGACGGTCTGGTTGCGCAAGCGCGCCAGTTTTGCCTCATCGAACAGATAGTGCCCTTGACGCTCGTCATAGTGACCGAAGATAAATTGCTCGCCGAACTCAAATCCGGCGTCAGGCACCTCATAGCAAGCCGAGACGAGACCTTGCGGCGTAAGGCTGAACCCCTCTCCGCAACTCTGGCAAAAGCGATTCGTCAGCACGTCCACCCGGGCGGCGGAGTAGAACAAGTCCACGCCGCGCTGATCGGCGGTCTGCTTCACCTGGCGAAACGCCTGGACAAACGCCTGTGGGTCTACCGCCAGGCCGTTCTTACGTCCCCGGCCCAGAACGTACATCGGCTCAACCTGGATGTGCTTGGGGTGTGCCTGATCAAGCAGATACTCGATGCTCTGGGGCAGCAGCTCCACCGATGCCGCGGTCACCGTGACCCGGATGCCGTAGGGAAAGTTGGCCTGATCGAAGGCGCGTATTGTCCTCAGTACCGCCGCCGACGAGGGTCTGCCCGACGGCGCGGGGCGCTGCATATCCTGCACAGCGGGGAGGCCATCCACCGAGAGATTGACGCCCCGGAAATTCTTGATGATCCACTGCTGCTTCTCACCCGAGAGAACCGCGTTGGTGGCCATGGAGCCATATACCTCCAGGCCATTCTCCTGAGCCAGCCGCTGGGCGTAGGCGAACGATGCGGTCAGCACCTCCCAGTGCACGGTGGGCTCCCCACCGCCGTGATAGCCCACGCCGAAACCTGTCTTGCCCAGTTCCAGGGCGTTGCGGCAGACAAACTCGATGCCGCGCCTGGCCGTACTCAGTTTCATTTCAGCCAGCGGGCGATCACCGGCCGAGGCATAGCAGTAGATACAGCGCAGGTTGCAGCGTGTGGTCAGGAAGAGGGTCACTTCGGTGGGCTGGAAAGTGGCACACTCCAGGGTGCTGATGGGCGAATCGCCATCTTCGCCGGTCAGGCGAATCTCCTGACAGAAACGCAGAAAGACAGCCTCTCCCTCGTTGGCTGGGCACACCTCTCCCTGCCGCAACCGGAAGAGCAGATTGACCGCCGCCGCGTTCGCCACAAAAGCGACCCGCCGCAACGGGGCATAGACGAGGTAGCGATCCAAGAGCGGGATGACGAACACGTCGGTGCTGATAGGAGCAAGATTCCCATTCACGCTTCTGCGTCCCTACCTGAACATGACAAAGCAGTACTTGCGCGGCACCGGGATACAAACGCAGATCTTGTCACAGGTGCAGATGACCCCACCAGGTCGAGAAGGAGCAGCCACACGATACGTCCCCGGGATGCAGTTGCACGTGCAGATAGCACCCGGGGGAATTGGCGAGCCACAGGGCAGGGTGTACGTACGCGTGACCCCGTAAGCGTCGGTGATCTTGTAGGTGTTGGCCTTTTGGTCTGGTGGTGTGGCGGCCGGGTCGAAGAAACAGATGTCGAGAGCACCCTTCGGGCCGATGGAGTCCCAAAGCCTGATGGTCTTGTCCCCACTCCCCGAGGCCAGTAGGTTTCCATCCGGACTGAAGGCGACGCCATTCACCGCCCTCGTGTGCCCCTTTAACTCGCGGGCCAGGCCCCCATCCCTCACCCGCCACAGCCGCACGGTGTTGTCACCGCTCCCCGAGGCTAGGAGGGAACCATCTGGGCTGAAGGCGACGCTCTGCGCACCAAGCGTGTGCCCTCTCAACTCGCGGGCCAGGCTCCCGTCGCTCACCCGCCACAGCCGCACGGTCTTGTCGTCACTCCCCGAGGCGAGAATGGTCCCATCCGGGCTGAGGGCGATGCTATTCACATCATCCGTGTGCCCTTTCAATTCGCGAGTGAGGCTCCCATCGCTGGTGCGCCACAGCCCCACGGTGTTGTCATCGCTCCCCGAGGCCAGGAGCGTGCCATCCGGGCTGAAGGCGACGTCATTCACTGGACTCGTGTGCCCCTTCAACTCGCGGACCAGGCTCCCGTCGCTCACGCGCCATAGTCGCAGGGTCTTGTCATTGCTCGCCGAGGCGATGATGGTCCCATCCGGGCTGAAGGCGACGCCCTTCACCCAAGACGTGTGCCCCTTTAACTGGCGGACCGCCTTGCCGTCGCTCACCCGCCACAGCCGCACGGTCTTGTCAAGGCCCCCCGAGGCGAGGAGGCTTTTATCTGGGCTGAAAGTGACACTATACACCAATCCCGTGTGGCCCTTTAACTGGCGCTCCAGGCTCCCATCGCCGGCCCGCCACGTTTTGACCGTGCTGTCGTCACTCCCGGAGGCGAGGAGGGTTCCATCCCGACCGAAGGCGACGGCGAGGACCATACCCGTATGGGCCTGGAGGCCCGTACACTTTGCTTTGGCCACGACCACTTCGGGGGTAGGGGTAGGGGTAGGAGCGGGGGTGCGGGTAGGGGTAGGCGTATGAGTGGGGGTAGGTGTAGAAGTAGGCGTAGGAACAGGGCTAGGGGCAGGGATCGGGCAACAGGCGGCGAGAAGAGCCGCGGTTGCCGTGAACGTTGAGAGGCCCAGGAACCCCCTGCGATCCAGGTGAATGCGCTGTACTTGGTTAGTTAGTTCTTGCAGCGAGCAGATTTCAATCTTCTCCGCCCCGTCCGCCATCACCTGGCGTAGTTCAAAGTGAGGCCTTTCATAATCAGCCTTGTGGGTTGCCATCTTGCTTTCCTCCGCTTCGTGCGTTACTCTGGTACAAAAATAAACAACCGGCCACGAATGGCGTGGCCGGTTGCACTACTCGCTACCCGAGGGCTCAGGTGCCCAGGCTTGGAGCCCCGGATCATCGCTTCCACGCGACTGCCCCAGCTTCTCCATCGGAAAGGGGCTAAGAAAGGCGCCGTGACGCTGTTAACTCCAAGGTGTAAACGCAGAGATGGCCAATGTGCTATAGTTCGGAGAATAGGACTCAGCTCGCGGTCGCCGGCTCCCCCTCCATGGGAGTGAGACCCTCGAGCGGCGAAAACGATTGGTCGATTGCAATGTCATTGTACCACCAAAGGGGTGGAGGTGCAACGCCTCAGGCCCGGCTGGTGAAACTCCCACGGCACGAAGGCACCTATATCTTCTCCCCCACTACAACCAATCGATACGCGCCAAGGTCGAATTCGGAGCCATCAAGCCCCCCACATAGGCGCTGAACTTGGATGCCCACCTCCTTTGCCATGCGCTCCAACTCCGGGACCGAATACCAGCGAATGCTGAGATTATGTTCTATCTTATGACCTCCACTGACAAGCACGATCTTGGTACGTCCACGTCCTTTTACGGGATCGAATCTTCGTTCTTCCATAACCAGGTCACCGGCCTTCGTCTGCCACCAGTCTCGCGAAAGATATCTCATGAGCAGGCCGTCCCGGTTCTCCACATCTAACGCCAACCGTCCCCCTTCTCGAAGCGCTTTCGACATGCGACGGAGCACCTCAAGGTTCTCCTCTTCTGTCTCAAAGTAGCCGAAAGAGGTGTATAGACAGATCACAGCGTCAAACTCAGCATCAAACTCCATCTGACGCATGTCTTTCTCCAGCCACGTCACAGAAACCGCTCTTTCACTGGTCATTTCGCTTGCCCTTGCCAATAGCTCCGCTGAGAGGTCTAACCCAGTTACCACATAGCCACGAGCGGCCAATTCTATGGCGTGCCGGCCAAACCCACAGCCAACGTCCAAAACCGCTGCCGGGGGTGATATTTGAAGTGCGCTTTCTAAGAAGTCGACTTCCGAAGGCGCCTTCTCTAGCATTGCCTCAACGTCTCGAAACTTCATCCAGTCTTTTGTGAAGTATTCCTCATACCATGCCATCCGCTTGCTCCTATTCTCCAGATGAAGTTGCCGTTGGGATCAACCTTTGCTTCCCCACACAAACATCCACCCAAGTCCCGGTTCGATCCTCCATTGTTGAAACGGTGTTCCAGACAGAAGGGCTTCCAATTCAGCCGGTGTGTAGCTGGACAAAACTGAACCGATAGGTTCGTTGATACGTCGAAGAGCAGCAGGTACTACAAAGGTTTGAGCGAAGCGTAAAAGCCAGTAAAATAAGCGACGACCATTCCTTCTTAAATCAAAGAGAAGAAACTGTCCTTCCGGCTTCAGGACCCGGTAGATCTCCTGCAGAGCCTGCCTTGGATCCGACCAGTGATGCAAGGACAATGTGCTCACGACAAAATCTGCCGCATTATCCTCGAAAGGCAGGTTTTGGGCATCTCCCCGCCGAAACTCCACCCGCTCACTGAGGCCAAGAGAGGACAGGTTACGAGCCGCTACCTCAATCATCTCTTCCGCAATGTCTACGCCGATAACGTGCAGGTGGGGAAATGCCTCTGCGATGTCGGCAACCAGATAGCCCGGACCGCAGCCAACGTCCACTATACTCCCCTTGGGGTGGTGTTTCTTTATTTCAAATACAATCCTACGTCGCAATAATTTGAATTGCGGCCACCGGCTGATTCGGTCATAGGCCTGCACCGCTTCGGGATTTTCCACACCCTCAAGGCTGGGCTGGCGGGGAAAAGTCATCCGAGGATAGCCAAGCATTGCAATTATCAGTACCAGAAAAGCGAGCGCCAAGATGACCCAAATCACCATGTTGTTTCCCCTGAATAAATTGTCACGCAGTTTCATACCCTGATGTCCCGGAGTGCAA
>JBFMCB010000195.1:0-5327 GCA_040754915.1 Chloroflexota bacterium
GATCCTGGTAGAGGGCTAAGGCCGTAGTGCGCCCTTCGGAGTCTCATGGGCCTTTCGAAGAGGTGTAGGCAGGCCGATCCAGGCCCCCAGAGGCTTAAGAACGCCGTTTTGAGCGTCCCAAACGACACGTTACGCCTCAGATGACCTCCACAATCACCTTTCTGACCGCGAAAACGTCTTACCACCTCCTAAAACACCCTTCGTTCCACACCCTCCTCTTACCTTAACTTGACAACACCATACTTGAGGTGTTATACTTATGGAAAGTATGACTATCGGAGGAACTTTACCTATGGTGGCTATTTCGGAGCGAAAACTTGTCCGTGTCCAGGAGAAGGGCCAGGTGACCCTACCGGCGGAGCTCCGCCGAAGGCTTGGCCTGAAAAAGGGTGATTTTGTGGCCGTGACTGAGACAGATGAGGGGGTACTTATCACACCCCAAGAGTTCATCGCTATGAAGGCTTTAGATAAGCTGGGAGCGATGCTAAAAGAGAAGGGGATCACCCTGGATGAGCTTATCGAGTCTGGACGAGAGATGCGGGGCCAGATCATAAAAGAAAAATATGGCCTTGAGAGCACCGAATGATCCGCGCCTTTATCGATGCCAGCGTCCTTTTTGCAGCCAGCTACTCCTCCACCGGCGCATCCCGAGAGACTATCCGCTTAGCATTTCAGAGAAAAGTTATGCTTGTTATAAGCGATGATGTACTGGAAGAAGCAGAGAAAAATCTAGCCCTCAAATATCCTGCTACCCTTGAGGTGTTTTATCAGATCATCCGAGCCGTTCCGTTTGAGAAAGTAACGCCCACCACCGAAGACGTCCAACAGGCAGCATCATATAGCGCTGTAAAAGACGCTCCCATTGTGGCCGCAGCCAAAAGGGCAAAGGTAGATTACCTGGTGAGCCTGGATCGTCATCACCTGGTTAATGTACCAGAGGTAGCTCAAAGATCAGGGCTCAAGATCCTCCTTCCGGAGGAGTTCTTAGAGAGAATACGCAAGCAAGCAGGTAACAATTAAACTTGCCCTTGTCCTGGACTTTAGAAACTGCTATTAGTAAAGTAACTGGCCTTTCTCAAGCGGCCGGGGGGCGTAGCGTCCCCAGGGATAGCTGATGGTGGCGCCAGAGTCCAAGGCCTGGGAGTGGCTCCTGGAGATATACCGCCGGCTGTATAATCTCTATGGCCCCCAGCACTGGTGGCCTGGGGAGGAGCCCTTCGAGGTGGTGGTGGGGGCCATTTTGACCCAGGCCGCGGCCTGGAGCAACGTGGAGAAGGCCATCGCTAACCTCCGGAACGAAGGGCTTCTGAACCCCAAGGGATTGCTCTCGGTGCCCGTGGACAGGCTCTCTCAGTTGGTATATCCCTCCGGGTACTTCAACGCCAAGGCCCGCAAACTCAAGGCTTTTGTGGAGCACCTGTACCTGGTCTATGGCGGGGAGCTGGACCGGCTCTTCGCTCAGCCGGTGGCCGACCTGCGCCGGGATCTCCTCTCCATCCACGGTATCGGTCCGGAGACCGCCGATTCCATTATCCTCTATGCCGCCGCGAAGCCCAGCTTCGTGGTGGACGCCTACACCCGGCGCATCCTGTCCCGGCTGGGGCTGATCGCCGCCGATGCCTCCTATGACCAGGTCCAGGCTCTCTTCATGGCCCATCTCCCCGTTGAAGCGGCCCTGTTCAATGAGTATCACGCCCTCTTAGTGCGGTTGGGCAAGGAGACCTGTCGCAAGAGGCCCCTCTGTGCCGCCTGCCCGCTCCTCCCCATCTGCCCCACGGGGCGGGCTCTGCCTCCCCCGCCGTAGCGCCTGCGCCGGGGGCCCGACGCTACCAACACTACGGTTTAGGACAAAGAGCTTTCTTTAGTAAGAATACCCTCTCGTCTCGTTCCAAAGCTGCTAGAGACCGCCCCGCCCAAATCTCGCTTGACATGTTTCGGATTACCTGTATAATCGCAGGAGGGCGCTATCTCCGTATTCAAGGAGGGGAAGATGCCAAAGAAAGCAGTAAAGAAGATCGGGGTGCTCACCGGGGGTGGCGACTGCCCTGGCCTGAACGCGGTGATCCGGGCGGTGGTGAAGACGGCGGTCAACGACTACAACTGGAAGGTGCTGGGCATCGAGGATGGCTTCGACGGGCTGATCAAACCCGAAAAGACCAGGCCTCTGTCCCTGGAGTCCGTCCGCGGCATCCTGCCCCGGGGAGGCACCATCCTGGGGACCACCAATCGGGGCAACCCCTTCGCCTATAAGGTGGTGGAGGAGGGCAAGGTCAGGGTCATCGACCTGTCCCCCAAGGTCCTGGAGAATATCAAGGAGTTCGGCCTGGATGCCCTGGTGGTCATCGGCGGAGACGGGTCTATGAGGATCGCCTACGAGCTTTTGCAGATGGGCGCCCCCATCGTGGGCGTGCCCAAGACCATCGACAACGATATCTCCGGCACGGACATCACCTTCGGCTTCGACACCGCCCTGGGCACGGCCACTGACGCCATCGACAAGTTGCACACCACGGCGGAGAGCCACCACCGGGTGATGCTGGTGGAGGTCATGGGCCGTAACGCGGGGTGGATCGCCCTGGAGTCTGGCCTGGCGGGGGGAGCCGACGTGATCCTGATCCCGGAGATCCCGTTTAAAACAGAGAGGGTCTGCGCCCAGATCGAGGCACGCAGCAGGACCGGCCGCAAGTTTTCCATCATCGTGGTGGCCGAAGGAGCCCGACCGGAGGGTGGCGACGTGGTGATCCAGGCCCGGGAGGAGTCGGGCATCGTGCGACTGGGAGGCATTGGCAACAAGGTAGCTCAGGAGATCACCAGGATGTCCGGCCACGAAACCCGAGTGACCGTCCTGGGCCATGTCCAGCGGGGCGGCTCCCCCAGCGCCTTCGACCGCATCCTGGGGACGAGATACGGCGCGGCGGCGGTGCGCCTGGTGGCCGACGGCTGCATCGGCCAGATGGTGGCCCTGCATGGAGCGCGGATCGAGGCCATTTCCATCGCCGATAGCATTCGTGCCTTGAAGACGGTTCCCGCTGACGGCGAGTTGGTGCGCACGGCCCGGAGCCTGGGCATTTCCTTTGGCTAAGTGACCTGGAATGAAGCCCATGCCCTTCCTGGAGGTGAAATATACCCTGGCCGGGGAACGCCGGGAGTTCCTCTGCACATTATGTGCCAGGGGCCGGGGATGGGCGGTCCTGCGCTATCAGGTACCTGGCGATGCCCGGGTGGCCCAGGTGGCGATCCCCGCCGGCAGCCTCACCTTTGCCTACTACTGGGCCCGGCGGCCCTATAACGTCTACCACTGGGTCCGGCCTAACGGGACGACGATCGCCTTTTACTTTAACCTCTGTGACCAGGTGCGCCTGGGCCCGGGGAGCGTAGAGTGGCAGGATCTGGCGGTGGACATACTCGTGGCTCCGGGGGGAGAATGCAGGGTGCTGGACGAAGAGGAGCTACCGCCGGACCTGGATCCTCAGATAGGGGAGAAAATAAAACGTGCCCGGGCCTTGGTGCAGAGCAATTATCGCCGGGTGATCGCCCAGGTGGAGTTAAATACTCGAGCGTACGCGCTTGCCTGTGGGTCTTAAGGCGGCAAAACATGCGCAGAACGGCGTTTGAAAGGCTGGTGGCCGAGGCCTTGAGGGGTCTGCCGGAGGAGTTTCGGAGCAAACTGGTTAACCTGGCGGTGGTGGTGGAGGACAGGCCCACCCGGCGCGACCTGCAGCGAGCCGGCCTTCCGCCTCATGTCACCCTCCTGGGGCTGTACACTGGGGTGCCCCTGACGGAACGCGGCTCCAACTACGGAGGGGTGCTGCCGGACAAGATCGTGATCTTCAAGGCCCCCATCGAGGCCCTCTGCCGGACCGATGAGGAGGTGAGACGCACAGTGCTGGAGACCGTGCGACACGAGATCGGCCACTACTTCGGCCTGGGCGAGGCCCAGCTCGCCACTCACTCTCCCAGCAAACGCACATCGCGCACCACGCTCTCGTAGTCCCAGCCCGAGGCGGTGAGCAGGATCGAACTGATATAGGCCATGGGCGGCGAGGCGGCGTCGCGTCCCAAGAGGTCTCTCTCCAACGTGTACCAGCTATTCGGTGGCACCCGCTCGCCGTTAGTGGTGGGGTTGTTGTCGCGGTTCTGGATGTAGAAGCCCGCTGCCCACAACTGCTCGTTGCCGTGCACGTCTTTATATTTGATCTTGATCAGGACGGGGTATTCCGAGCCCAGGTAACCCCCGCCGGACAGTTTCTGGGAGAGGATCTTCAGGTCCAGGGAGAGCCTCAGGGACTGGAAGTCGGTGACGTCGCGGCCGATCTCCTGGGAGACCTCGTTTTCGGCGTGGCGGTCGCTGGAGCCCCGGCGGTAGAAGTGGAGCACCTGGTAATCCCCTTCCCGGATCACCTCCGCCGTGCCCGGCACGTCCTTCACTTCCATGGCCAGCACGGATCTCCAGGCGGCGAGCCCCTGGGTGAAGTTGCCGTCCCGGACCAGGTTCTGCGCTGCTGGCAACGGAGTCAAAGGTGAGCCGCCGAGCCTTACCTGTGTCCGCTGACCTGGCTTCAGAGAAACGCTCCCTCCGCCGGCGGTCACCCGGGCGGCGCCGGTGCGCACCGAAACCTCGCTGTTCTCGTTTCCCACAAAGAAGGCGTAGCTGCCTGGTTCCAGGTAGACCGTGGCATGGTCGCTGGTGAGTTTGACGATAGTGGTTCCCTGCACGGCCGGGGCCACGCCTACCCGAGAGTAGCCTTTCTTCTCCCGGAGGGTAATACGGCTGAACCGGGCAGCAAAAGCGAACTTGGACTTGCGCAGCTCTGGAAAGGACAGCTCGCTCTCCGGATACACGTACACGGTGCTGCCATCGAAAAGGGTGACGTAGCCCCGGGCGTCCTTCCCGGTCTTGATGACGTCGCCCTCGTAGACGATCTCCTTGGGGCGGGCAACACCCTCGATGTGAGTGCTCCTCCGCTGGAGCTGAACCAGGCCGCTGATGGTCTCCAGCGTGGCCGTCTGGGCATCCGTGGCGGTGCTCAGGTACCAGCGCACGGTCAGCGGGATGGTTATGGCGAGGACACAGAAGACAAAAAAGGACAGCCACAAAATGAGCCAGGCCGTAGTTTCGGGGTTTCGACGCATCAGTTGCACTTTATTCACCTGATCTCGAATCGGTGTAAGCCACCGCGGGCCGGTTCCCAGCGGATATCGACCCTCTCTACCTCCGCTCCCGGTGGCCCCCGATGTAGCTTCCCCAGGAGGCTGTGCGTTGCCTCCGGGGTGCCCTCGGCTACCACCTCCACCGTGCCGCCCCAGGTGTTGCGCACATGCCCCAC
>JBFMCB010000196.1:0-5312 GCA_040754915.1 Chloroflexota bacterium
GTGGGGCAATATATCCTCCCCCTCATCGATAATGCGCACCGCGAGCCGAGACCGGGTGGCCTCGACGGTGGCGACGTTGTACAGCCCCAATGCCATCCCCAAACAATCGAACCCCGGTCCCAGGTTGGCAGCAGTGGCAGGGACGCGCACGATAACTTTTGAGTCGGAAATAGTTGCTCTCCCTAACCCCACCCTAACTCCCTCTCTACGCGCTCTAGTTCCGCGGGGATGGCCTGGGGTGGCGTGACCCCGGCCACCGCGCTCGCCGGATCCTTCAAACCGCTCCCGGTGAGGATGCAAACGATGCGGACCCCCGGCGGAACCTGCTCCTCTCGGGCCAGCTTCAGTATACCCGCTACCGGGGCGGCCGAGGCCAGCTCGCAGAAGACCCCCTCGGCCCGGGCCAGGAAGCTCTGAGCGGACAGGATCTCCTCGTCGCTCACCGCCTCGATGATGCCGCCCGACTCATCCCGGGCAGCCACGGCCCCGTGCCAGCTAGCCGGATTCCCGATGCAGATGGCCGTGGCTACCGTCTGAGGCTCCGCCACCGGTTTTCCCTGGACGATGGGAGCTGCCCCCGCTGCCTGGAAACCCCACATCTGAGGGAGCCTGCGGATCTGGCCAGCGGTATGGTACTGCTGGAAGCCTCGCCAGTAGGCGGTGATGTTCCCCGCATTCCCCACAGGGATGGCGAGGATGTCAGGAGGCTCTCCCAGGAGGTCGCAGATTTCGAAAGCCGCCGTCTTCTGTCCCTGGATGCGGTAAGGGTTCACCGAGTTAACCAGGGTCACCGCGTGCCGGGCTACAAGCTCCTGAACCACGGCCAGCGCCCGGTCGAAATTCCCCTGCAGGGCCAGCACCCGGGCCCCGTGGATGATGGCCTGGGCCAACTTCCCTAGAGCGATGTTCCCGGCCGGGACGACGACGATGGCCATGAGGCCTGCCTTCGCCGCGTAGGCCGCGGCCGAGGCCGCGGTATTTCCGGTGGAGGCGCAGATGACTGCCCGGGACCCGGCCTCCATCGCCTTGGCCACCGCCACTACCATTCCCCGGTCCTTGAAGGAGCCCGTCGGGTTGCAGCCCTCGAGCTTCAGCCAGACCTCAGCCCCAATCACGGCGCTCAGTCGCCCCGCTCGCACCAGTGGCGTGTCGCCCTCGCCGAGCGAAAGAGGCGGAGTGCTGTCGGTGACGGGAAGATACTCGCGGTAGCGGGCCAGGATACCTGTCTTCATAGGCACCGATCTCCAACCGGAAAGAGGAAAAAAGGAAAAACGGGCCTTTCCCCTTGGTTCATTTCTATTCCTCTACCCGAATTAAGCCTGGGCTCTCTCGCCCCACTGCCAGTGTGGACAACTCTGCCCGGGCCCGTTGCATAGCCTCCTCCTGGGTGCGCTGGGTCATGAGGACGACGTCAGCGGTCCTGGCGGTTTGGTCTATGTGCCTCTGGAAGAGAGAGGAAATGCTGATCTGCCCATCGCTCAGGATGCGAGCGATCTTCGCGATGATGCCTGGGCGGTCCTCCACTGGCATCCGCAGGTAATAGCGGGCGTGCACCTTGCTCATGGGACGAATAGACACGGTTCCCCCGGCCAAAAAGCCCGGATCGCGGTAACCCTCCTGGTCCATGTTCTTTAGAAGCTCGATCAGGTCAGCCACCACGGCGCTGGCGGTGGGGGCAGCTCCAGCCCCCTGCCCATAAAATAGAACCGGGCCGGTCAGATCCCCTTCCACCACCACCGCATTGTACACCCCGTGTACTTGGGCCAGGAGGGTGTGAGCGGGCAAGAAGGCGGGGTGGACCCGAGCCTCGATGGTTTCCTCCTGCTCCTGAGCGATAGCCAACAGTTTGATGGCATATCCCATCTCTTGGGCATAGCGGAAGTCCCTGGCGGCCAGGCCGCGGATTCCCTCGGTATACACGACGTCTAAAGTAATCGGAGCGTGGTAGGCCAAAGTAGCCAGGATCGCCAGTTTACAGGCGGCATCCACGCCATCCAGATCCTTGGCGGGGTCAGCCTCGGCATAGCCGGCGGCCTGGGCCTCAGCCAGGGCGGTGCCCAATTCCGCGCCCCCGTTAGCCATACGCGTGAGGATGTAGTTGGTGGTGCCGTTGAGGATCGCCCGGATGGACCTGATCCGATTAGCCACCAGGTCGCGCCGAAAGGGTGCGATGAGGGGGATACCCCCACCCACACTGGCCTCATAATAAAGGCCCACACCCTGCTCCCGGGCCAAGGCCAGGAGCGGGGGGCCCTGTTTGGCCATGACCTCCTTGTTGGCGGTGATGACGTGCTTGCCGGCCTGGAGGGCCTGTCGTATGTAATCTGCCGCCGGTCGCTCCCCCCCGATGAGTTCGATGACCACATCGACGGCCGGGTCGTCCAGGACGTCCCCGGCATCGGTGGTAACGAGTGACCGCTCCACGTCTACCGCCCGGGGCTTGGCAGTATCCCGTACCAGTATCCGCCGCACGGTGACGGCGCGGCCACCCCGCTGGGCAATGACTATCGCCTTCTCGTTGAGGAGGCGATGCACCTGGCCCCCCACTACCCCCAGGCCTAGTAGCCCGATCTGCACTGCATCCGACATCGCTATCCTCGCGCCGCCGGCGTTCGTTCCACCCTCCGCTCTTCACTGGCGGTCCGGCCGAGCCCGAAGGCACGGTGGATGTGCCGCACCGCAGCAGGCATCTCTGGCTCGTCTACCACCAGGGAAACGTTGCACTCCGAGGAGCCCTGAGCGATACAGATGACATTGATGCCATTAGCTCCCAGGGCACCGAAGACCCTGGCGGCGATGCCCGGTGTCCTTCGCATCCCCGCCCCTACCACGGCGACGATGGCCACCGGTGATTGGATTGTCACCCGATCAATGGCCCGCCGGGCCAGCTCCTGCTCGAACTCGGCCTCCAGTGCTATTTGAGCCCGCTCGGCCACCGACTGGGGGATGACGAAACAGATGCTCTGCTCAGAAGAACCCTGGGAGATCATCAGAACGCTGATCCGTTCCCGGGCCACTGCAGCGAAGACCCTGGCGGCGATGCCCGGCACCCCTACCATCCCTCGGCCTTCCACGGTGACCAGGCTGAGGCCCCGGATAGCCGTGATCCCCTTAACCGTGCCCGGCGTAGGCCGCTCCTGGGCAACGATGAGGGTCCCTGGGCCTTCCGGGCAGGAGGCATTGACCACGCGCACGGGGATGCCCGCCTCCAGCGCTGGCAGGATGGTCTTAGGATGGAGCACCTTGGCCCCGAAGTAAGAGAGTTCCGCCGCCTCGGCGTAGGACAGCTCCGGGATAGTGTCGGCTTCTGGCACCAGGCGCGGATCGGCGGTCAAGACGCCATCGACGTCGGTACAAATCCAAATCTCCCGGCACGCCAGGCAACTCCCCAGGATGGCCGCGGAGTAGTCGCTGCCACCTCTTCCCAGGGTGGTGATGACGCCATCTCCGGTCGTGCCGATGAACCCGGTGACTACAGGTGTTATCCTTTCCGCCAGGAGAGGCCCCAATAGCGCCCGGGAGCGGGTTCTGGTCTCCTCTAAAAGTGGGGTAGCCTCGCCATAGCGGTCATCGGTGACCAGGAAGGCGCTGGCCTCTACCGGCCGGGCTGGTACGCCGCCCACCTCTAGGGCCGCGGCGAAGAGGCGGACCATCAGTCGCTCCCCCAGGGAGGATACCGCATCCAGCCCTCGCGGGGTACATTCACCCAGGATGGCAATGCTCTCGCAAAGGCGTCGGAAATCCCGCAGGAGGGCGGCTAGCCCCCGCTGCAGGGTGCGACGACCCGGGCCATCGGGGAGCAATGCCCGCGCCGCCCGGCCATGGCGGGCCTGGATGGCCTGGTGGATGCGCCAACAGAGATCCAGGTCGCGACGGGCGGCCACCGTGGCGGCCTTAAAGAGGACGTCGGTCACGCCGTTCATGGCCGACACAACCACCACCACGGACTCGCCAGCCTGCACCGTCTGCCGCACCAGAGTCACTGCCTGGTGGATCATGGTGGCATTTCCCACCGAGGTGCCGCCAAATTTCATCACAATCATAGCGCAGGGTGTGTTTAGCCCTCCATTAGTCCAGATAACCCTGAGCCAAGAGAAGTTCGGCGTTGAGTATGGCTCCCCCTGCTGCCCCTCGCACCGTGTTGTGTCCCAGTACGATGAACTTATAGCCCATCAGCGGACATGGACGCAAGCGGCCGACGATGGTGGCCATTCCCCCACCGGCCATACGGTCGCGCCGGGGCTGCGGACGGTCCGGCTCCTGACACACCAGTACCGGTCGAGGGGGCGCGCTGGGCAGGCCTAACTCCTGGGGCAAAGCCCGGAAGGAGGTCAAAGCGTCTCGCACCTGGTCCAGAGAGGCCGGCCGTGCCAGTTCCAGGGAGACACATTCCACATGGCTGTCAGTCACCGCTACCCGGTTGCAATGGGCGCTTAGCTGGAGATCAGCCAGCTCCACACCTTCGCCATCAAAGCGGCCCAAGAGCTTGCGTGGCTCCCATTCCACTTTCTCCTCCTCTCCAGCGATGTACGGCAAGATGTTATCCAGGATATCCAGGGATGGCACGCCGGGATATCCTGCTCCGGATACCGCCTGCATGGTGGTTACGAGCACGCGACGGAGACCGAAGGCCTCCCAGAGGGGTTTAAGGGCCAGCACCAGATGGGTGGTAGAGCAATTGGGATTAGTCACCAGCAGCCCCGACCAGCCACGGCGCTGGCGTTGAAGGGGCAACAAGCCTAGATGCTCAGGATTAACCTCCGGGACCATCAACGGCACATCCGGAGCGCGCCGGTGACTGCTGGCATTGCTGGACACGACATAGCCAGCCAGAGCAAAGGCCTCTTCCACGGAGCCAGCGATATCCGCCGGCAAGGCAGAGAACACCACGCGGCACTCCAATGCTGGCTGGCAAGGTTGTACCACCATGCCACGCACCGATTCCGGCATGGGCGTGTCTAAGATCCAGCGGCAAGCATCACCGTAGGATTGCCCCACGGAACGGTCGGAGGCAGCCAAGGCCACAAGCTCGAACCATGGATGGGCGGCTAAGAGCTGCACGAACCGCTGTCCCACCATCCCGGTGGCCCCAAGGACTCCTACCTTGATCCGAGACACGCTTGCCTGCCCTTTCCCCCCGCCAGCGCCGCCGCTACCTGCCGATGACGGGGGACCCCCTCGGGATATCTCCTGTAGACAAGGCTTGCTCCGCCGTTTCATTTGGACACCGGCAGAAACGCCTTGCTTTCAGCGGGCTAAACAAAAAAGCCCCGGCCAATCTTGGCCGAGGCACCTTTGCGCCTGAGCGACCC
>JBFMCB010000197.1:0-5283 GCA_040754915.1 Chloroflexota bacterium
TGGACCACGTCCCCGCCCAGGACCAGGATGGCGTCGGCCTTCTCCAATCCCTGAATCGGGCCCGAGAGAGGCAGGCCTAAGAGCCCCTGGTCTTCGTACCAGCGTTCTTTCAGCCGATGGTCCACAGTATTGGTGCCGAGTCCAGCGCGGAAGAGCTTCTGGAACAGGTAGAGCTCCTCGTTCGTGCTCCGCGAGGAGACGACGCCGCCCACCGAGTCCGGACCGTTCGCTGCCTGGACGGCGCGAAGCCCCGCGGCAATGGTCTTGAGGGCCTCATCCCAGGAGACGGGGGTCAAGACGCCGCCCTTTCTGGCCAGCGGCGACCGCAGGCGTTCGGCGCTATTGATGTAGTCGTAGGTGAAACGGCCCTTATCGCAGATCCAGGCCTCGTTCACCGCCTCGTTCTCCCGGGCCACCAGGCGCACCACCTGCCCGCTGCGCACCTGGACCGAGATGTTGCAGCCGCAACTGCACAGGGGGCAGATGCCGTTGTACCTCTCCCCCTCCCAGGCCCGGGCCCGAAAGCGGAAGGCCCGGCTGGTCAGCGCCCCCACCGGACAGATGTCCACGGTGTTGCCGGAGAACTTACAGTCGTAGGTTCGGCCCGGGAAAACGTCCAGATAGGTTTCAGCGCCCCGTTCCACCAATGCCAGGGCATTGTCCCCGGCGATCTCGCTGCAGAAACGGGTACAGCGCTGGCAAACGATGCAGCGCTCACGGTCTAAGACGATGAGCGGGCTCAGGTCTACGGGCTTCATGAAGTGGCGTTTGTCGGCCAGGGGGAAACGGCTCTTGCCCGGGCCGTATTTGTAGGTGAGGTCCTGGAGATCGCACTCGCCGCCCTTGTCACACACCGGGCAGTCCAAGGGATGGTTAATGAGCAAGAATTCCAGGACCCCCTGGCGTGCCTTGACCACCTCCGGAGTCTGGGTGAGCACCACCATCCCCTCGGAGACCTCCGTGGTGCACGCCGTCTGCAGCTTGGGCATCATGGCGATGACCGGCTGGCCTCGGGCATCCCGTTCCATCTGCCCGTCCTTGCCCCGCCGCGGCATGCCCACCTCCACCACGCACATGCGGCAGGCCCCCAGCGGGAAGAGCTTGCGGTGGGAGCAGAAGATGGGTATATCTATCCCCACGCCCCGGGCCGCCTCCGTGACCAGCGTCCCGGGCGGGACGCTGACCGGTACATCGTCGATGGTGATGTTGACGAAAGTTACCATAGTATAGGTCACTGGTTTAGTCAGTTGGTTCGCGATCTTTGGTCGTTGGTCTGCGGATTATTGACTACGGACTACCGACCGTCTCCAGCACCCTCCATGTCTGATATGCTGTTGATATTCCTCCCGGAAATGCTTCACCGTCCCCTGCACCGGCGCTATGGCCGCGTCGCCAAAGGGGCAAAAGCACTTGCCAGCCATGTTGTCGCAGATGTCCAGCAACAGTTCAATGTCGCCATCCTGGCCCTGGCCGGCCTCGATGCGCCCCAGGAGATGCGCCAGCCAGTAGGTGCCCTCGCGGCACGGCGTACATTTGCCACAGGACTCGTGGCGGAAGAACTCGGTGAGGCGCAGGGCAGCCCACACCATGCACACCGTCTCATCCATCACCATCACCGCGCCAGAGCCCAGCATAGAGCCCGCCGCCGCCACCGACTCGAAGTCCATGTTCACGTCCAGGTGGGCCGCGGTGAAGGTCGGCGTGGAAGGGCCGCCCGGGATTATCGCTTTGAGCTGCTTGCCGTCGCGGACACCCCCGCCGTGCTCGAATATGATCTCCCGGAGCGGCGTCCCCATGGGCAGCTCGTAGTTGCCCGGCCGGTTCACCTGGCCGCTCAAACAGAAGACCTTCGTCCCGGGGCTCCGGGGAGTGCCGATGGCGGTGAAGGCCTCCGGCCCGTTCAATACGATGTACGGCACGTTGGCCAGGGTCTCCACGTTGTTGATCACCGTGGGCTTCCGGTAAAGCCCGGCGGTGGCCGGGAAGGGCGGCTTGAGCCGGGGCTGGCCCCGGTAGCCCTCCAGGGACTCCAGGAGCGCCGTCTCCTCACCACAGATATAGGCCCCCGCGCCCCGATAGACGACCACGTCCAGGTCATAGCCGGAGCCCAGGATATTCCGCCCCAGATAACCCTTCGCCGTGGCCTGCTGGACGGCCCTCGCCAGTTGCCTGGCAGCGTAAGCGAACTCGCCGCGGATGTAGATAACGGCCAGATGAGCGCCGATAGCATAGCTAGAGAGGATGATGCCCTCGATGAGTTCGTGGGGATCCTTCTCCATTATCTCCCGGTCTTTGAAAGTCCCAGGCTCCCCCTCGTCGGCATTGCAGCACAGGTATCTGGGCAGCGCCGGATCCTTGGGAATGAAGCTCCATTTCAGGCCCGTGGGGAAGCCCGCCCCACCGCGCCCCCGGAGCCCCGATCTCTTCACCAGGTCCACCACCGCTTCCGGGGAAAGCTCCTTGAGCGCCTTGGCCAGCGCCTGATAGCCGCCTTTCCTGACGTAGGTGGCGATATCGCTTTGCTCTGGGTCGTCAGTATAGCGCAGTACGATCCTCTCGCCCATGCCCTTCAACCCCCGGCCAGCCTGGCCAGGACTGCATCGATGGCCTCGGCGCTCATGTTCTCGTGATAGTCCTCGTCTATCTGCACCACCGGCGCCGTGCCGCAAGATCCCAGGCACTCCACAGTCTCAAGGGTGAATAGTCCATCCGGGGTCGTCTCCCCCACCCCAATGCCCAGTCTGGCTTTTAGGTGGTCAAGAAGCCCTTCTGCGCCCGAGAGCGAACAGGGGAGGTTAGTGCAAACCTGGATCAGGTGTTTGCCCGTGGGCCGGCGCCGCAACATGGTGTAGAAGCTGGCCACCGCCTGCGCCTCGGCCGGGGCTAGCCCGAAGATGGCCGCCACCTCGGCCAGCACCTGGCTGGAAAGATAGCCCTGCTCGTCCTGGGCCAGGCGCAGGGCGGGCAGCAACCCCGTCCGCCGCTCCGGAAACCTCTCCATTGCCCTTATTATCTCTTCTTTGGCCCTTTCCGAAAGCATCGTCTTCCCACCTTCGAATTTCGATTGGCGGCCACCCGCTAGCGATCCACCTCGCCCAACACGATATCGATGCTCCCGATCACCGCCACCACGTCGGCCAGGAGCCGCCCCTCCACCATCTTGGGCAGGGCCTGGAGGTTCACGAAGGACGGCGGCCGGATCTTGACCCGGTAGGGTTTGCCCGAGCCATCGGAGACGATGTAGAACCCAAGCTCGCCCTTGGGGGCCTCCACACAGGCGTAGACCTCGCCAACTGGTGGCCTCAGCCCCTCGGTGACCAGCTTGAAATGGTGGATCAGGGCCTCCATGCTAGTGTCCAGCTCCTCCCGGGGCGGCAAGACGTATTTGCGGTCGTCGGCGAGATGGGGCCCCGCCGGCATCCCCTCCAGGGCCTGCTGGACCAGGCGCAGGCTCTGCCGCATCTCGGCCATGCGGCAGAGATAGCGATCATATACGTCGCCCTTCTTGCCCAGGGGAACCTGAAAGTCAAACCTGTCGTAGCTGGAATAGGGGATAGCCTTGCGAACGTCCCAGTTGACCCCACTGCCCCGCAAGGTGGGGCCGCTCAAACCCAGGGCGATGGCGTCTTGGGCGGAGATGGCCCCGATCCCCTTGGTTCGCTGTAGCCAGATGGCGTTCTTGGTGAGCAGGTCCTCGTAGTCGTCGAACTTCTCCGTGAAGGCCTGGATGATGGCTTTTACCTTCCCGTCGAACCCCTGGGGTACGTCTCGGGCCAGGCCACCGAAGCGTAAGTAGCTGGTCATCATGCGGACGCCGGAGATGAGCTCGAAGACATCCAGGATCTGTTCCCGCTCTCGGAAGCAATAAAGAAAGACGCTCATGGCCCCCAGGTCCAGGGCCTGGGTGCCCAGCCAAACCAGGTGGCTGGCGATGCGCGAGAGCTCGCACAGGAGAACCCGCATGAACTGGGCCTTGGGCGGCACCTCCAGGTCCAGGAGCTTCTCCACGGCCAACACGTAGGCCAGGTTGTTGGAGAGGGGCGCCAGGTAATCCAACCGGTCGGTGAGGGTGAGCGCCTTCAGGTAGGTCTTGTTCTCGGCGGTCTTCTCGATGCCCGTGTGCAGATAGCCGATGTGCGGCGTAGCCCTCACCACGGTCTCGCCGTCCAGCTCCAGCTCCAGGCGCAGCACGCCGTGGGTGCTGGGGTGCTGGGGGCCCATGTTGAGGACCAGCGTTTCCCGCTCGTCCATCCCCTATTCCTTGGCCAAAGGCTTTCCGGCGGCGATGGCCCTGGCATTGTGGGTGAACGCCGACGGCTCCGCCGTCAGGGGATAATCCTTGCGCAGGGGATGGCCGTGCCAGTCGTCGGGCATCAAGATGCGACGCAGGTCAGGATGGCCCTGGAATGAGAGCCCAAACATGTCGTACACTTCGCGTTCATGCCAGTTCGCGGTGGGCCAGACCCCCACCACCGACGGGAGGCTCGGTTCGTCGGACGGCACGCCCACCTTCAGTCGAAGGCGCCGGTTGAAAGCCAGTGAATATAGGTTGTACACCACCTCGAAACGCGGCCCCCGACCCAGGTAGTCCACCCCGCAAAGATCGGAGAGGTAATCGAACTGAAGCTCCGGGTCGTCCCGCAGGAACCGGCAGACATCCAGGATGTCCTCACGGCGTAGCACCACGGTGGTCTCGCCCCGAAAATACCTGATCTCCCGAAGCGAATCGGGAAATCTGCTTCTGAGTTTCTGGACGACCAGATCGCTCTCCGGCATGAACCAGGCCCCTACATGCGGTCCCTGAATCTATCCCCGGCTATCTTCTTTTGCAGTTCCATGAATGCCAGGAGAAGCATCTCCGGCCGGGGAGGACAGCCGGGCACATACACGTCCACCGGGATGATCTCATCTACCCCTTGCACTACGGCGTAGTTGCTGAACACCCCGCCACAGGTGGCACAGGCGCCCATGGCGATAACCCACTTGGGCTCCGGCATCTGGTCGTAGATCTGGCGGATCACCGGGGCCATCTTCTGGCTCACCCGGCCGGCCACGATCATCAGGTCCGACTGCCGCGGAGAGGGCCGGTACAGCTCGGCGCCGAACCGTCCCCAGTCGAAACGGGAGGCAAAAGTGCCCATCATCTCGATGGCGCAACAGGCCAGGCCGAAGAGCACCGGCCACACCGAGGAATAGCGAGCCCAGTTCACCGCCTGGTTGATGGTGGTGGTGATGACGCCGGGAGGCAGTCTCTCTTCTAGTCCCATTCCAGCCCACCCTTTT
>JBFMCB010000198.1:0-5255 GCA_040754915.1 Chloroflexota bacterium
GCCCAACCCTTCGCTTCGCTCAGGACAAGCTCCGGTTGGGCTCCTACCCCTTAACGTCAGGTATATCCCGCCCATGGCCAGCGCCAGCGCCAGCATGTCGCCCTTGTTCAAGGGAGTCCAGGCCCAGACATTCTGAAAGGCGAAGTATACGAGCAGGGCACTCAAGGAGGCAAGGCGGTGTCGTGTGATCTCCCAGACCGACAGCCCCGCCAGGCCGCCCACCGCCAGGCTGGCCACCACCGATAACAACCTGCCAGGCAAGAGGCCGTTCCCGAAGAGCCGCACCAGCCCGGCCACGAGGTAGTAGTACAAAGGGGTATAAGGGGCCACCAGATATGGATAGTTGTCTATGGGGCCGTAGAGCCTGCCACCGCTCAGGAGGATGTTCGCCTGGTTCAGCACCTGCCCCTCGCCGTATATCACCTCCACCGGTGACTCCAAGACGTAGACCACCCGGACGATAAACAAGACCAAATAAAGGATGGCCACGAGTAAGACCAGTCGGCCCAGGACGAGCCAGGCAAATTTCTTTACTAGTAAAAGAAATTCATCTTGAGCCATGCTAATATCACGCTCCCGTCCCCATCTCCGGGCGCGGCTCGTCACCGATGCACTCTCAGGCCCAACGCGGTTGGGCCGCTACCCTGCAAACCAAGGACCGGGCCTAGCGTCCGTGAGAGGAGCATAAGGGAGATCACCTCCAAAAAACGAGGGCGAGGTTTGCGCGCCTCGCCCTCGAAGAAAACGTGCTCGTGGCAATGGAAGGCGAAACCTTCCCAGGGGTAGCAGGCCAATCGCATTGGCCGTCAGTATGGGTAGTGACCCAACCCGGTTGGGCCACTACCCCCACCAACACGGCTGGGCTTCTACCCCTTCCACCTTAAGACCGGCTCCCGGGCGGCGGTGACCTCGTCCAGACGGCCGAATCGGGTGTTGTGGGGGGCGGTCTTCACCTTGTCGGGGTCCGTCTCCGCCTCATTGGCGATCTGGAGCATGGCCTCAACGAAGCCGTCCAGGGTGCGCAAGCTCTCGGTCTCCGTGGGCTCGATCATCAGGCACTCGGGGACGATGAGCGGGAAATACACCGTTGGCGGATGGTAGCCGAAGTCCATGAGCCGCTTGGCCATGTCCAGCGTGCGCACCCCCTTCTTGGCCTGCCGGGTGCCGGCCAGGACGAACTCGTGTTTGCACTCCCGGTCATACGGCAAGTCAAAGGCCCCTCTCAGGCGGGCCATCAGGTAGTTGGCGTTCAGCACGGCGTTCTCGCTGACCTGCCGCAAACCCTCCGGCCCCAGCATGCGGATGTAGGTATAGGCCCGGACCATGACGCCGAAGTTGCCGTAGAAGGTCTTGACCCGCCCCACAGTTCTGGGCGGGGTGTAGAAACTGAGCCGGCCGGACCGGCTCATCCTAACGATGGGCCCCGGCAGGAACCTGGCTAGCTGCCGCGTCACCGCCACCGGGCCGGAGCCCGGGCCACCCCCGCCGTGGGGCGTGGAAAAGGTCTTGTGCAGGTTATAGTGCAGGATGTCGAAGCCCAACTCGCCCAGCTTCACCACGCCCAGGCAGGCGTTCAGGTTGGCCCCATCGCCGTAGAGAAGCCCGCCCGCCTTGTGCACTATGTCCGCTATCTCCTCCACGTGCTCGTCGAAGAGCCCCAGGGTGTTGGGGTTGGTCAACATCAGGCCGACCACCGTATCGTCGGCCAGCCGCCGGAGCTCCGCCAGGTCCACGTTGCCCCGGGAGTCCGACTTCACCTCCACCACCTGGTACCCACCCAGGGCCGAGGTGGCCGGGTTGGTGCCGTGGGCCGAATCGGGAATGAGCACCCTGGTGCGCCGGGTTTGGCCCCGGGACTGGTGGTAGGCCCGCATGATCAGCATGCCGGTGAACTCGCCGTGAGCCCCCGCCGCCGGCTGCAGCGTCACCGCCGGCAGGCCAGCGATCTCCGCCAGGAACTCCTGCAACTCGTACATCAGAAGCATGGCCCCCTGGACGGTGGACTCGTCCTGGTAGGGATGGATGTGGGCGAAGCCGGGCAGCTTGGCCACCTCCTCATTGACCTTTGGGTTGTACTTCATGGTGCAGGAGCCCAGGGGATAGAAGCCCACATCCACGCCGTGATTCAGTTGCGACAGGTTCACGAAGTGCCTGGTTATCTCCACCTCCGTCACCTCGGGCAGGCCCAGGTCGCCGCGGAGCACCTTCTCCGGCAGCGGTGCCTCGGGCACGTCACATTGCGGCAGGGTGCAACCCATGCGTCCCGGCGAGCTCAATTCGAAGATCAAAGGCTCGGTCATTTGGCCACCCCTTTCAGCGCCTCCACCAGGTGATCGATCTCTCCCTTGGTGTTCATCTCGGTGACGCAGAAGAGCATACAATCGGCCAGGTGCGGATGGGTCTTGCCCAGCTCGTAGCCGCCAATGATGCCATGGCGCAGGAGCGCTTTGTTGATGCGCCTGGGTTCAACCGGACAGCGCACCACGAATTCCTTGAAGAAAGGCTCTCGGGAGACCAGGGTAAAGCCCGGTATCTGGGATATAGCCTTGGCCGCGTAATGGGCCTTGTGGTAGCAAAGCTCGGCCACCCGCCGCAAGCCGTGCTTGCCCAGGGTGGAGAGGTACGCGCACGCCGCCAGGGCATTTAAGGCCTCGTTAGAACATATATTGGAGGTGGCCTTCTCCCGGCGGATGTGCTGCTCCCGGGTCTGCAGGGTCAAGACGAAACCCCGCTGGCCCCTGGAGTCCTTGGTCTGGCCCACCAGACGGCCGGCCATGCGCCGGACGTACTTTTCCTTGCAAGCGAATAGCCCCAGGTATGGGCCGCCGAAGCTCATGGGGTTGCCCAGGCTCTGGCCCTCGCCCACCACGATGTCCGCATCGAAGTCGCCC
Source organism: Chloroflexota bacterium (assembly GCA_040754915.1). Taxonomy (GTDB): domain Bacteria; phylum Chloroflexota; class DTOL01; order DTOL01; family JACQYG01; genus JACQYG01. The sequence continues at coordinate 2,892 of JBFMCB010000198.1, forward strand.
GGGGCCTTGAACAGGCCCAGGGAGATGGGGTCCACCACCACCACCAGGAGCGCGCCGGCGCCGTGGGCCTTCTCCGAGATGTCAGTCAGGTCGTGGTACTCGCCCAGGAAATCGGGGTTTTGCACCAGCACGCAGACGGTGCCCTCGTCGATCAGCTTTGCCAGCCTTTCCAGGTTGGCGGTCAGGTCCTCGTCACCCACGATCTGCACATCCAGCCCTTCGGTGTAAGTGCGCAACACCTGCCGGTACTCCGGATGAAGCCCCGGGGAAACGACGATCTTTGCCGGTTTCTTTACTAGAGAAATGGCCATGATGGCCGCCTCCCCCACCGCGGTCCCGCCATCGTAGTGCGAGGCGTTGGCCACCTCCATGCCGGTGAGCTGGCACACCAGGCTCTGGTACTCGAAGATGGTCTGCAAGGTGCCCTGGCTGATCTCGGGCTGGTAGGGGGTATACGCGGTGTAGAACTCCGAGCGTCCGATGACGTGGCCCACCACGCTGGGGATGAAGTGGTTATAGGCGCCCGCCCCCAGGAAGATAGGAAAGTGCCGGGCATCGGCGTTGGCCTCGCTCAACTGTTGCAGGTCAGCCAGTATCTCTGCCTCGGAGACCCCCTCGGGCAGGTCCAAGGGCGGGTAACGCTTGTCTTTGGGCACATCACAGAACAGATCGTCCACGCTCTTGGCCCCGATCCTCGCCAGCATTGCCTCGCGTTCGGCCTCGGTATTAGGGATGTAGCACATCAGTGGTGCCCTCCTTCTGTTTCCAGGAACCTCGCGTAGGCCGCGGCGTCCATCAGGTTGCCCAGCTCCTTAAGGTCTACGGGCTGGAGCTTGACCATCCAGGCCGCGCCGTAGGGGTCTTTGTTAACCAGGGCCGGGTCTTTGAGCAGGGCATCGTTGGCGGCCGTGACGGTGCCGGAGAGCGGGGTGTAGAAATCCGAGGCCGCCTTCACCGACTCCACCACGCCGAAGGAGTCGCCCTGCTTGAAGGAATCGCCGATGCCGGGCAGCTCCACGAAAACGATGTCCGAAAGCTGCTCCTGGGCGTAGTCGGTGATGCCCACCACTGCCTCGCCACCCTCGACGCGCGCCCACTCGTGGGTTTTGGTGTACTTGAGGTCTTCAGGGATATTCATCGCTATCTATCCTTTCCGCAAGCTTATTGCCCCTTTACTAGTCCTAGAGACTCCCGGTGTCTGCCAGACACCGGGAGTTTGCCCTGCTAGCTGCTAGCTGCTACCTGCTATCGCCTATATGCCGGCGTATAGAACGGCGTCCTCACGATCTTCGCCCTCACCGGCTTGCCGCGGATGATCACGTCGATCTCCGTCCCCAGGGCCGAAAGCTCCACCGGGACGTAGCCCAGCCCCAGGTTTTTGTCCAGGGTGGGCGAGTACATGCCGGTGGTGACATAGCCCACGACCTTGCCGTCCCGGGCCAGCTCATAGTTATGTCGAGGCACACCGCGTTCGACCATCTCGAAGCCCACCAGTTTCCGGTGGGGTCCCTCCAGCTTCGCCTTGAGCAGGGCCTCGCGGCCAATAAACTCGCCCTTGTGGAAGTTCACCGCCCAGCCCAGGCCGGCCTCCAGGGGGTTGATGTCGGCGGCGATCTCCTGGCCGTAGAGCGGCATCTTGGGCTCGAAGCGCAGGCTATCCCGGGCCGCCAGGCCGATGGGCCATAGGCCCAGGGGTTTCCCTGCCTCCATGATCCTGTCCCACATGGCCTTGCCCTGAGCAACCGGGAAGAAGAGCTCAAAGCCGTCCTCGCCGGTGTACCCGGTGCGGGCGATAAGCGTGGGGATGCCCGCCACCCTGTCCTCCAGGGCGTAGTGGAACTGGAGCCCATTCAGGTCGGCCGCGGTGAGTTTCTGGAGGATCGCCTGGGCCTTGGGTCCCTGTAATGCCAGCATGTAGGTGCTATCGGAGATATCCCTCACGTCCACGCCAAAACCCTTGGTGTGGTAGAGGAACCACTGGTAATCCTTCTCGGTGTTGGCGGCATTAATGGCGAGGAAATAACGGTCCGGGAAGCGGTAGACGAAGATGTCATCCACGATGCCGCCATCGGCATAGCAGACCAGGGAATAGTGGGCCTGTTTCATCTGCAACGCGGAGACATCGAAGGTGAGCAGTTGCTGGAGATAGGGCAGGGCATCGGGGCCCTGTACTTCCATTTGGCCCATGTGGTCGATGTCGAAGAGGCCCGCCGCCCGGCGTACGTTGCGGTGCTCGTCGATGATGCTGGTGTACTGGACCGGCATGTTCCAGCCACCAAACTCCACCATCCGGGCTTTCAGCGCCACGTGGGTTTCAAATAGAGGTGTTTGCCTCACGTTTACCTCCTTGTAAGTGAGATCTCT
>JBFMCB010000199.1:0-3411 GCA_040754915.1 Chloroflexota bacterium
GGCGTTTCTCAACCGCCAATTCCAGGAACCGGGCGCCCAATTCATCGTGGTCTACAGCAAGCGCCACGTGGGCAAAACCGAACTCGTCAAGCAATTCTTTGCCGACAAGCCGCACCTCTACTTCTTCGCTGACCAGACTTCGGCGCTCGACCAACTCAAGACCCTTTCGGCCAAGATCGGCGAATACCACCGCCATGCCTTCGTCGCCCAACGCGGCTTTGGAACATGGGAACAGGTATTCGCGTATCTGAAAGACAAAGGGCGGTTGATCTGGGTGATCGACGAGTTCCCCTATCTCGTCGCAGCGGACCCGGCCATTCCTTCACTCTTCCCAAAGGGTTGGGATGAATACGGTAGAAGGCGATCAGTTGTCAGCGACCGCTCCCTAAATACTATAGCCTCACTTGTCATTCGCCCAACACGGTTGGGCTCCTACCCTTGCCAGGCTGGTTAGCAGGGGAGATGATGTACAGACGCTGGCCGAACTGCTCAGTTTGCGTCTCGCCAGGTAGCTGCCATATCTCACCTTTCCACGTTGGAACGTTGAACGTTAAACGTTCCCCAACTTCGTCAAAGGTTCCCTAAACGACCGCCCGTCGTAGGAAAGCGATTTGATGATGGGAATGCATGTATGCTAAAATGGTTTCGGAAAGGAGTAGAATTGTATACTTTACTGAAACCATTATTAGTCCGCGAAGAACTCCTTACAAAGGGTGTAGTCATTTTTGCCCCCCAGGATTTCCAGCGGATTTTTCGCACCACAAAATTTAAGACGAAGTATTTCCTGGAAGAATATACAAAAGGCGGGCTTTTCTTGCGGCTTAAAAAAGGACTTTACACTAACGTTGCTTCGTCAAGGTTCCCCTTGCCGGACTTGGGAAAGAGGAAATTTTTTCTTGACAATTCCTCAGCCAAAGATATAATTCATAATAGCGCACGCCTTTCAGCAGTTTCGTTTGCAAGGCGCCCTTGTATATGAAGGTCGCGAGCAGAATCTCTTTACAACTTGCCCGCAGAAGTTGGAAATATGCCCAAGACAGCCCTTGATCTCACTGCAAAAGAGTTAATGGAATACTGGCCTGTCCGCCGAACCGCGCCGACCCGGACAAGAGAGATGCAAGCACGAGCTTGGCTGCTCGCTCGCGAGGTGGCCCGGTTGTTGCGCCAGCAATTCGGCGCTACTCGGGTGATGGTATTCGGTTCGTTGGCTCACCGGATGTGGTTCTCACCCTGGTCAGACATTGATATGGCAGCCTGGGGTATCCCGTCCACCGAGTTTTACCGGGCGGTAGCAACCGTGACCGGTTTGCAAGCAGATTTTGAAGTGAATCTGGTTGATCCAACCGATTGCCATCCCGCTCTGCGTCAAGCGATTGAACAAGAGGGCATTGATCTATGAATGAAGAATTGATCAGGTTAGCCAAGCGCATTCGTACAGAATTGGGAGAACTCCAACGGGTCGTGGGGCGGGTCCAAGAAGCTTGGCGCCGAGCCCAAACCTCGTCGGATGATTATTATCTCGATGGCGTTGCCCTCAATCTGCATGGATTTTATGCTGGTTTAGAACGACTCTTTGAGCTCATTGCCACCGTTATCGACGGCTCTCGACCACAAGGGGCCAACTGGCATCAGGAGCTACTTGTTCAGATGGCGATCGAAGTCCCAAAGGTACGTCCCGCGGTGATCTCGGAAAAATCTCGTACCAGCCTGGATCCCTACCGCGGCTTTCGCCACGTTGTACGCAATGTGTACACATTCACCTTGGAGCCGACCAAGATGCAGCAGTTGGTAGCGGACGCTCCCGCAGTATTCCAACAAGTACGGCGCGAATTGTTAGCCTTTGCTGATTTTTTGGAGCAGCGCGTGCGCACCCCGGGGCATTAAAAAGGCACGTTCCGCTCTGCCGTATCGCGTCCATACGCCCCTCGCCGTTCGCGCGTTTCTCGCCCTTTCTCCAGGGTCTCCATGTGTACGGCTCTCAAAGCACGCTGGAACGTTGAACGTCCCCACGTTGAACGTTTGAACGTTGAACGTGCCAACGTGAAAACGTTCTAACGGGCCAACGGAATTTGGCAGCGTATCAGCATAGACCCCAAGGTCATGGTCGGCAAGCCGGTCATCCGGGGAACTCGCATCCCGGTGGAGCTCATCGTGCGCATGCTGGCCCAGGGCATCCCGGAGAGCGCAGAGGTAAAAGGTGTCATTGCGAGGAGGCAGTTTTTGCCGACGAAGCAATCCCCACCGAGCGAAGTGGAGATTGCTTCGCTTTGCTCGCAATGACTAGCGGCTCCGCGTTCTCCGCGGTGGGGTCCTCGGCCGCATTTTTAGAGCCGCAGGGGCCCAGGGATGGCCGCGGGGATGCCCGCTGGCGGCTGATCGTTAACCTGCCCGAACGCAACTTTTAGAGTGGCAGGGAGCACTTAAGATGATCTCCGAACGTGAACTCCGTGACACTCGCCGGCAGCTAGAGCTGCGGGGGTTCTTCGGGCACCCCTGCGTAAACGGCGCTCGGAGTGATTGCGACTGGCATCCGGTCGGCATTGCCGCGCCTCCCACCGGCAGGCAAAGGATTCAGTTGCTTTCAGAGCCAATCGGTGGTAAAATTAAGCCGAGCAGGACTCTTGGCTAGCTATGGCGAGACCAGCCGTTGCCTGGGAAGGAGCGAAAATGAGCAGCCGGATCGAGGTAAACCCAGACATCCTGTTAGGAAAACCGGTCATCGCCGGCACCCGCATTCCCGTCTACCTGATCCTTAACCTGCTGGCCTCAGGCTACAGTTATGAACGCATCATCGAGGCCTATCCGGGCCTGACCCGGGAGGACATCACAGCGGCCCTCTCTTTCGCCGAGCAACGCATGCGTTACGAGGAAGTCCATCCATTGGAACCCGCGGGACTGCCCCCCGCATGATCTCCGTCTTGGCCGACGAGAACATCTCTCCCGAGACAGCCGATCACCTGGAAGCTCTGGGCTACCCATGCCATAGCCTGCGCCGCGATGGTCCCCACCAGCTATCTGATCGGGAAATTGTCGCCCTGGCCAGCCAGGGAAACCGTGTAATTCTCACCCATGACCTGGACTTCGGGGAAATCTACTATCTGGCCCAACAGGGCCGCGTAGGCATCCTTGTCCTGCGCCTCAGGCGCCAAACGGTGGAGGTCGTGAACGAGGTTCTGGAACGCTTCTTGAAATCCGGCGCGGTAAGCCCAGAGGATCTACAGCGGTCTCTGGTGATCGTAGCTGAGAATTGGTATCGAATCTATGCCGGCCCCCGCGGCCGGTTCTGAGCCTTATTGTAACGCCTGCTTCCCTTTCCCTTTGAATCTCCCGACATATCCTCACCACAAGCGCGCGGGGAGTGCAGGCAACGTACTCTCCTCGGAGGCTCCCGACCTGGCAACTGTTCTCGAT
>JBFMCB010000199.1:3421-5213 GCA_040754915.1 Chloroflexota bacterium
CGATGAAGTTGGGACCCACATCAAGCTGCCCTAATCCACCTACAACCGCAAAGCCCTCCCTGTACGCGCCGACTTGTAGATTGTGGCAATCAGGCGCATGGCCGGGAGGTCGTCCCTGCCTCGACCTGGTAAAGAAAGCCGCCGCCAGGCATGCTCCGCCATTTCTTTACTATCAGTAAAGAATGTGATTTGGCTGGGCTCCTAGTACTAGTAAAACAAGTTCACCGGGCCTTTTGCAGGAGCGACAGATCTATATCGCAGGCCGTCAGGCGGCCCAGCACGTGCACCAGCACCCTGGCCCGGCCGGCGGCCGATACTCGGCGCTCGAAGACCGCCTCCAGGTCCCGCAGGGGGCCGGAGACGATGCGCACGGTCTCGCCCTTTCTGAAGGCGCAGCCGGTCTGGGCCCAGTCCGCGGCCAGCTCTGCCACCCGGCGACGCAGGTGGCCGATCACCGGTTCCGGAACCGGGGCTGGCTCGCCCCCGAAGCTCACGATGGCCCGCAAGCCCGGCAGCCAACGGATAGAGGCATCGGCCTTCGAGAGATTCAGGCGAGCGAAGAGGTAACCGGGAAAGAAAACACTTTCCTTTCTGGCAAGGGAGGCCCCAGAGGCCCTCTTCGCCGTGGGAATAACCGGCAAGTACGTCTCCACGCCCTTGCCCGCCAGTATCCCCTTTACCTGGAACTCCCTTCGCGGCTTCGTGTGCAAAGCGTACCAGTGCTCCATGGGCGCCTCTCCTTACTAGGCAGTCCTGATGTCCCGGCGTTGAGCTCCGGGACATCAGGAAGTTCTTCGCAAGGGTCCCTGGTTAGCAGGCCGGTGGTACTTGAAAATGTAGCCCTGGCCACGACGGCCAATGATGAATCGCCCTGGTTGCCTGGTTTCGCCCAACTTTCGGCGCAAACGCCAGATGGTGGATCTTAGCTGGTACTCGTTTGATGGCATGTAGTCGCCCCCCTCGTGGGTGGCATACCAGATCTGCTGGCGGGACAACAGGCGACCGGGGTTTTGAATGAAGTAGTGCAGCAATCGGAATTCGAATGCCGTGAGGGGATGTGGGGTCCCCTTCACGATCACCTCTCGGGCACCCAGGTCCACCACCACATCGCTGGCCAGCCGGCAGAGGTCGTTCCGTCGGGTTGCCGTGACCCCCGCCAGACGCCGGCTGATGGCTCTCGCCCTGGCTACGAGCTCTTCCGGGGCTACGGGCAGGCTCAGACAGTCGTCGGCGCCAGAGCGCAAGGCCTCCAACCTGGCGCTTTCCTTGTCCTGGCCAGTTATGGCGATAATGGGGACGTCGGCCACCCGGCGGATACCACCGATCATGCTCTGGATGAACCCACTGGCATCGTTTTCGCTGAAGTCTACCACCGCCAACAAGGGCAACTCCATGAACACTTTCTCCAGGGCCTCGGACAGGTTGGAGGCGACCGAGGGCAGAAAGCCGCCCGAGCGGAAGGCCTGGCCTACTTGGTCTATCAGTTCCCCACTGGTCCCGACGAGTAGAACCGGAAGAGCCATGGCCCGTATCCCTGTTGGCTAGAAGGAACCGGGTTCCTTACCCACAACCAAATCCCCTGATGTCCCGGAGTTGAACTCCGGGACATCAGGCCGACAAAGAAATCGAGCGCTATATCGGGAGGATGATGGAGAGACGTTAGAGAATTACTCTACAACGTTTGCACTGAGCGCAAAGACTCTCGATTGAACCGCCAAGACGTAAAGTACGCGAAGAAGAGACAAAAACCCTACCTCCCTTCGCGCCTTTGCGAGTCAAGGGTTCGCTTACC
>JBFMCB010000200.1:0-5141 GCA_040754915.1 Chloroflexota bacterium
GCTCTCACCACCTCCCTTCACGCTGAGAGGGTATTGAGAAAAGATTTTTACCTGATGTCCCAGAGTTCAACTCCGGGACATCAGGGGTTGGGGGATGCCACGCTGCTGCCGCCCAACGCGGTTAGGCTTCTACCCTAGTAAAGAATTTGTTTTGTATTGCACAAATAATAACCTCTTTGCGCCATTTCGTCAAGGTACGGCGCCGCTGACCAGGCTACCGTTCTTGAAGACCGCTTTGACCAAGTTGGTCCCGAACCGATAGGCCAGGTGTCGATAGTCGGGCAGGTCCAAGAGGATCAGGTCTGCCCTCTTGCCCACCTCCAGGCTGCCCGTCAGGTGGCCCAGGCCGATGGCATGGGCGGCGTTGATGGTGGCGGCGGCGATGGCCTCCGCCGGCGAGAGCCTGAGGTACCGGCAGGCCAGGGCGACGATGAACTGCATGGACTCGCAGTAGCAGGTGCCGGGGTTCAGGTCGGAGCCCAGCGCCACCGGGACCCCCGCGGCGATCAGGGCCCGGGCGTCAGCGTAGTGCCTCTCGCCCAGGCCAAAGGTGGTCCCGGGCAGCAGGACCGCGACCACGCCTGCCTTCGCCAACCGGTCCATGTCTGACGGAGGGGTGCGGGCCAAATGGTCGGCCGAGGTGGCCCCCAGCTCCGCCGCCAGGGCCGCGCCCCCCAGGGAAGTGAACTCATCGGCGTGGATCTTCAGTTTGAAGCCCAGCTTCCGGGCTGCCTCCAGGATCCGCCTGGACTGCGCCAGGCTGAAGGCCCCCTCCTCGCAGAAGACGTCACAGAAGAGGGGATGTGGGGGCGACCAGCGGGAGGCATTGGAGGCGACCTTGGGCAGCATATCGTTTACGACCAGGTCGGTGTAAGCCTCCGGATCGCCCTCATATTCGTCAGGCACGGCGTGGGCACCCAGGAAGGTGGGGACGATATCCATGGGATGGCTGGCGGCCAGGAGCCGCAGGGCCGCCAGGCACTTGAGCTCGCTTGTGGTGTCGAGCCCATAGCCGGTCTTCACCTCGGCGGTGGTGGTCCCGTGGGCCAGCATGCCGTCCAGCCGCCGGCGGCTTTGCGCCACCAGGGAGGCGAGCCCACACTCCCGCGTGGCTCTCACCGTGCTCATTATGCCGCCGCCCGCAGCCATGATCTCCAGGTAAGTGGCGCCTTTTATGCGCTGCTCGAACTCCTGGGCCCGGGCACCGGCGAAGACCGCATGGGTGTGGGCATCCACGAAGCCCGGCATCACCACCTGCTCGGTAGCGTCTATGACTATCGTGCTGCCATCGGCCATCTTCCGGCCTTGGCTGCTGGGCCCAACCCAGGCTATGCGCCCCTGGGCCAGGCCCACCGCCCCGTCCTCGATCATCCCCAGGTCGCCCAACGCATCTCCGATCTTGGGGCCCTGAGCCGCCAGCGTCAAGACCTGCCTGGCGTTCACGATCAATACATCCAGAGTCATGGTTCCATCCCCGCCTCCTCCAACACCTCCAGGGCCTCCCGGGCACAACGCTCCCAGGAAAACATCCTGGCCCGGCGGAGGCCTCTTTGCCTTAGGGCAACCCGAAGCGCGGGGTCATCCAGCACCTGAGCCATAGCCCTGGCCCAGGCCCGAACATCCAGGGGGTCCACCAGGAGGCCGGCCTCGCCTACCACCTCGGGCAGGGAGGAGGACTTGGCGGCGATGACCGGCAGGCCGCAGGCCATGGCCTCCAGGGCCGGCAAGCCAAAACCCTCGTACAACGAGGGGAAGACCAGGGCAACGGCGCCGGAATACAAGGCCGGCAGGTGCTCCTCCGGCACGTAGCCGGTGAGTATTACCCGGTCCAGCAGGCACAATTCGGCTAATTTACCCATGATCTCGCCGCTCTGCCAGCCTGGCTTGCCCGCCAACACCAGCTTCACGTCATCCTTTACCGGTAAAGAGATAAAGGCCTCTATCAACCTCGCTAGATTCTTGCGCGGCTGTAAGGTGCCCACGGAGAGGAAATAGTCACCGTGTATCCCGTACCGTACCTTCACGCCTTCGATCTCGGCCGGGTTTTTCACCGGGCCTAGATCCTGATCCACGCCCAAATACACCACCCGGATTTTCTCGGGTGGGATGTGATATGCCTTAACCAGGTCCTGCTTCGTGGCCTGGGAATCGGCGATGACCAGGGTGGCCGCCCTGGCGTTGTAACGGGTGGACCAATTCAGGTACCACCACTCGGCCGGACGGTGGGCTTGGGGCTCGTAAAGGTAGCCCAGGTCATGGACGGTGACCACCGAGCCCTTGGGGTGAACCAACGGCAGGACGTGGGCGGGAACGAAGAGGACGTCAGGCGGGTGGAGGGCCATCTCCCAGGACAGGCGCAGATGGGTCCACAGCCGGGGAAACGGCATCACCCGCAGGCGGGCCAGCGCCAGGGAAGGCGAGAGCGTGGCAGGCAGGGGGCAACGAAGATACAAGGTATACTCGTTCTGCCGGTCGATGCTCAAGAGGTGCTTGATCAGATGATAGGAATACCCCTCGGTGCCCGTGCGCTCAGTCGTCGTTACGCGGCTGGCATCAATGCCAATGCGCATGCGAACCTCTTTCTGCAGAGGGTAGGAGCCCGACCTCGTTGGGCGGCTTCATTCGTGATAACAATGCCAAAGCATATGATGCGTTACCTATGGTGAGTGCGGAGGGCCTTCCGTTCCCACTATAACCAAACAAGCATCTGCTGTCAAGGCTAGAGGGGAAGGCAGCAGCCCAACTACGTTAGGCGGCGTAACATATCAAAAACAATCCTGATGTCCCGGAGTTCAACTCCGGGACATCAGGAGGCGACGTAACATATCAAAAACAAGAGCTTTTAATACATTCAAGCAGCAATTAGCCGCTAATATGGCATATTTACCCGCAGGTGAATTTGCCTAACCTGGCGGTCTGGGCTATATTATACGCGTTAGCACTCTGATACCGAGAGTGCTAATTCGTCGATGGAGCATGCCCGATCGACAAAAAATCTTCAGAGAAGGAGGTTTTGCAAATGTCCACCACACTGAAGCCTTTAGGGGACCGGGTGGTCGTGAAGGCTACACCCAAGGAGGAGGTGACCAAGAGCGGCATCGTCCTGCCTGATACGGCCAAGGAGAAGCCTCAGGAAGGCACCGTTTTGGCCGCCGGCCCGGGTAAGGTCACGGACGACGGGAAGCGGTTGCCCATGGAGGTGAAAGTGGGCGACAAGGTCCTCTTCGCCAAGTACGCCGGCACTGAGGTGAAGATCGACGAGGAGGAGCTCTTGATCCTCAGTGAGAAGGACATCCTGGCCATCGTTTCCAAGGACTAGGTGAAATTCCGAAATTCGAACTTCGAAATTCAACATCAGAGTAAGGAGGATGAAAACAATGGCAAAACAACTCAGGTTTGACGAAGATGCCCGACGGTCCCTGAAGAAAGGGATGGACGTACTTGCCCAGGCAGTTAAGACCACGCTGGGGCCCAAGGGTCGCAACGTGGCCTTGGACAAGAAATTCGGCGCCCCCACCGTCACCCACGATGGCGTCACCGTGGCCAAAGAGATCGAGTTGGAAGATCCCTATGAGAACATGGGCGCCCAGTTGCTGAAGGAAGCGGCCACCAAGACCAACGATGTGGCCGGCGATGGCACCACCACCTCCGTCGTCCTGGCCCAGTCCATCGTCGTCGAGGGGCTGAAGAACGTGGCTGCCGGCGCCAACCCCATGCTCCTGAAGACCGGCATCCTGCGTGGCGCGGAGACCGTCGTATCCGAGGTCAAGGCCATGTCCAAGCCGGTCACCGAGAAGGCCGACATCGCCCACGTGGCCGCCATCTCCGCCGCTGACCGGGAGATCGGCGACCTCATCGCCGAGGTGATGGACAAGGTAGGCAAGGACGGCGTCATCACCGTGGAGGAGTCCAAGGGCCTCAAGTTCGAGACCGAGTACGTGGAAGGCATGGAGTTTGACCGGGGCTACATCTCGCCCTACTTCATCACCAATCCGGACCGCATGGAAGCGGCGATCGAAGACCCCTACATTCTCATCACCGACAAGAAGATCTCCTCCATCTCCGACATCCTGCCGGTGCTGGAGAAGTTCCTCCAGGTCTCGAAGAATCTCTTGGTCATCGCCGAGGACGTGGATGGCGAGGCCCTGGCCACCCTGGTGGTGAACAAGCTTCGCGGCACCGTGAACTGCCTGGCGGTCAAGGCCCCGGGCTTCGGCGATCGCCGCAAGGCCATGCTGGAGGACATCGCCATCCTGACCGGTGGCAAGGTCATCTCGGAAGAGGTTGGCCGCAAGCTGGATAGCGCCACGGTGGCTGACCTGGGCCGGGCCCGCCGCGTGGTTGCGGACAAGGACAACACCACCATCATCGAGGGCAAAGGCTCCGATACGGCAGTGCAGGCTCGCATCAAGCAGATCAAGGCCCAGATCGAGGAGACCACCTCCGACTTCGACAAAGAGAAGCTCCAGGAGCGCCTGGCCAAGCTGGCCGGCGGCGTGGCGGTGATCAAGGTGGGCGCCGCCACCGAGGTGGAGCTCAAGGAGAAAAAGCACCGGGTCGAGGACGCCCTGTCCGCCACCCGGGCCGCGGTGGAGGAAGGGATCGTCCCCGGCGGCGGCGTGGCGCTCTTGAATGCCGTCCCGTCGCTGGATAAGGTCCAGGTCAATGGGGACGAGGCCACTGGCGTGAACATCCTGCGCCGGGCCCTGGAGGAGCCCATGCGCCAGATCGCCATGAATGCCGGGTACGACGGAGCGGTGGTGGTGGAGACCGTCCGCCGCAAGCAGAAAGAGGACAGCAACCTGGCCATCGGCTTCGATGTGCTGGCCCTGGACTACGGCGACATGAACAAGAAGGGGATCATCGACCCGGCCAAGGTCACCCGGTCGGCCCTGGAGAACGCCGCCTCCATCGCCTCCATGATCCTGACCACCGAGGCCCTGGTCACCGAGATCCCCGAGAAGGAGAAGGCCCCGCCCATGCCGCCCGGTGGTGGGATGGAGTACTAGGTCCCGTAAAAGAAACCTGATTTCTCTCAGCCAAAGGCCCCCGCAGGATCGCGGGGGCCTTTTTCGTCCTCGTCTTCTTTGCCAGGCTCCCTCATAGCATAGCCTGAATTCTTGGAATCCAGCCTGATGTCC
>JBFMCB010000201.1:0-5133 GCA_040754915.1 Chloroflexota bacterium
ATGGGCAGGTACATCCGGTATTGCACGGTGGGCGTCATGGCAGCCTGGGCCCAGGCTGACCCACTGCCCGCGGACGAGGGGAGCGAAACGCCCCTGGGCCAGTTCACGGGCCCCTGATGTCCCGGAGTTGTACTCCGCAGCCTTGAGGCTGCACTCCGGGACATCAAAGTGGGGGTGACCACAGTGGAGGCTTTAACCGGTGACAAAGGCTCCCTGGCCATGCTGCGGGCCTTGCCTACATCCAAGAGCCACACGTCGCCGTGGCGGTTGAAGGCGAGCCACCGGCCATCCGGCGACCAGGCCGGGGCCGAATGCTCCTGCTCGTCGTGGGTGATGCGCTCAAAGCCGCTCCCGTCGGCGTTCACCAGCCAGATCTCGCTCCAGTCGGACACCGCGCTGCCAGTTGGTGTGCGGCTCAGGGCCAGGCTCCGGGAGTCCGGCGACCAGGACGGCGTGCTGAAGAGCTCCAGGTCGCCCTTGATGAGCCGCCGCTCCCTCCCTTCCGCCACGTCGGCCACCCACAGCTCCGGCCCCTCAGAGGTCCCCTGGACGAAATAGGCCAGTTTCGTCCCGTCCGGCGACCAGGCCAGATCTCCCACCCGGGCGCCGGGGCCGGCGGCTATGGTCTTGACCGGAGCGCCCCGGGCGTTCCAAAGCGATATCCCGTCGGGCCGCACCTGGGCCGCCGCATCGCCCGCCGGGGATGGATACAGGCGGACGCCTTCCGGCCAGGGCAGGCCCTGGGCCGATACGCCGTCGGGGGCCGCTCTATCGGGCCGCAGCAGCGTAGGCCGCCCGTCCTGGGAAGCCAGGACCCCCCGCCCGGTCCAGGAGAGGGCCCGGCCCCAGTCGGCCCGGGCCAGGCGCTTTCTTGCGCCATTCTCCAGTATCCATAGATCGCCTCGGCCCTGGCCCAGGAACGACAGGTAGGCCAGGCCCTTGCCGTCGGGCGAGTAGGCGGGATAGGCCGCGTTGGAGGCCAGGAGGTCGTGTCTCTTCCCGTCAGGGTGGGTCTGCCAGAGGTCGGTGACTACCTGCCAGCCGGTGCTGATGGGCTCGGTCCGGGACCAGCGGGTATAGAGGAGAGTTCTGCCATCCGGGGCCCAGGCCGCGAACTGGGCGTCACCGGTGGCGGTGAGCCGGGTCTCGGCCGGGTTCGTGGCCCCGGCCGCGGCGAAGCCCGGCGGGTCCGTGGCAGGCCTTACCGGGCCGCCGAAGGCCAGCAAGAGGACCACCACAGCCGCCAGCGCCGCGCCGATGAGGGGACTATTCCCGGTTAACAAAACGGCATTCTGTCTGAGGTTCATACGGGCTTCATGTCCCATCGCCTCCCGCGGCTCAGAATGCGGGCCGCTTAGCCATGTTCGTCAGGGCGGCATAGGCCGGCCGAAAGAGCAAGGGCGTATTGGGATCCACCTGGGGGTTCTCCCGGTAGATTATGGAGAACCAGCGCATGGTGTCACAGTATGCATACCAATAGACTGTGCCGAAATCCAGGTTGAACAGGAACATCCCGGCCATCCACGGCCAGTTGGCGTCGGCGTACTGGTACGCGCCCACCAGGTAATCGCTCTGCTGCTGCTCGGTGACCTTGAACCAGTTGTGGTAGCCCAGGTCGCACGTGGTGTTCACGAGCCAGCCGAACTCGGTGGCCCACACCGGCGTGGCGCCGTCCCCGTTGCCCTGCATCACCGCATACTGCTGCTCGGCCCGGCGGAAGGCCATGCCTCCGCTGGCGGTGGTTGGGTCCTGATTGGGGGGATACGGCCCGCCATAGGGGTGCGAGCCCAGGGCAGAGAAGAAGCCCCTGGCCCCGGCGTCGTACATGCCCTGGATGAAGGCCAGGTCCCCGGCCACCGCCGCCGCCCGGAAGTAGGCCTGGGCGCTCATCTGCTCCGCCGCCGTCAAGCCCGAGACCGTGCCGCCGGTGGTGGCCAGCCCGGCGCTCACCACGATGGCATTGGGATCGGCGGCCTTGGCCCCATTGTATCCGGCCTTCAAGAGCGCGGTGTACTCTGCGGCGCTGGGCGCCCGTCCACCCCATTCGTAGTCCAGGTTGGGCTCGTTCCAGATCTCCAGAGCCACCGGGTCCACCCCTCTGGACTTCAGGTGGGCCGCCGCTGCCTGCACGAAGGCCTGAAATCGGGAGAGGTCTGAGGAGCTGAGAGGCGGGTTGCCTACATCGCTGGGTGGGGGGCCGTTGATCCGGAACAGCATCTTCCGGCCGTAGCTGGCGAAGGCCTGCGCCTGGTTATCCAGGTCCGCCCAGTTATAGGAGCCCGAGCCCAGATCGGCATTTCGCCACTCGACGAACCCCTTGGCCCAGCCAAAGCCCATCTGCTGGAGATAGTAGGCATGGCTGCGCTCGGCCACGTTGGCGCCGTAGGCCAGGTGGGCCGGGCCGGAGTGGCTCTTCATGATGATGGGCAGATATACGGAGAAGGCAGGGGTGCCGATGGCCCGGACGGGGGCGGAGTTGGCCGGGCTGGCCTGGAGGGCCGCTGGCACCACGGCCAGGGCCAAGACCACCGGGATGAGCAGGAAAAACCCAACCAGGCTGGCAGGCTTCACGATCCCTTCTCCTGATCTCCCGGAGTTGAACTCCGGGACATCAGGACCCTTTCCGGAATTTTTGGGCAGTATAGCACGTGGGCTTCGGCGGTGTCAACGCGGGGGTGTGCGGGCCAGGGCCTCGGCTATGTTGCGCTGGGTGGTGTTGTCCAGGTAGCCGGGGGAATGTAGACAAGCATGGGGAACTCTTGCTCTAGTTTGCAGCCGCGTAGTGCTTGCAACGGGCCAATCGTTAGCTTTTCACCAGCTCTTCGGCAAGCTATTCATTAAGCTATTCGCCAAGACGAGCTTGCTGAAAGAGTTGGTACCTGCGGATTGTATACCCGCGGGCTTACCAGCATGTAAACCACCGCATGGGACGTCCGGGGTGTGATATAAGCTGGCGCTCTGTTGATACTGACGAGGTATCAGGCTCCTTGACGGCATGTAGCAGCCATATATACCATCCAGTGTAACACAGCGTCACATCCAGCGTCACATCGTGTCACTTCTCTTCGACTAGCACGTAGCGGACGTAGCGTCCAGCTCCTATAGTCTTTAGAAGGCCACTCTCGACAAGCTCATTCAAATCCCGGTAGGCGGTCATATGGGAGATACCGGTAAACTCGCAGTATTCCTTGCGAGAGATTGGGCCATGTTCCGCAATATGGACCAGCCCTTTATAGCCAGGAAGCGATGTCGTCCCACAGTTCTGGCATCTCCAGGAGCTGGGCAAACTCCTGGACCCAGTGCTTGATCCGCTCTCGATCCAGGTCCGGGTGGATTTCGATGATCGCCTGGATGTCCAGCAGATCCTGGGGCCGGTGGTCAACGGCCTTGAATATGATCAGGTCTTCCGGGGTGGGCAGGCGAATGGTAAGGGGACCAGCCTGATAGACGACGCTACGCTCCACTGCCTCTACCTCGAAAGGCAATATCCCGAGGGAAAGGTCCACGTTGATGCCGCTTTCCTGGTGGCGCAGGAGCAGGACTCGGTGACGATGGGCAAAGTCCTCTGCATCGGTGATGCGCGGCACCAGCCCCTCCTGAATTGCAGCCTCCATCAAGCGTGGCAAGTCCTCAACAGGCAGGAGGATCACCGCATCCAAATCGGCGGTCAGGCGCGGCTTGCCCAAAAAGCTGGCGGCGACGCCGCCGATGACGAGCCCTCGATTATCGAAATGCGCCAGCAGCCGCTGCAAGGCAGCCAGGGGTGCTAACAGAGAAGCACCCTCTTCGGATGGAATCACGTCTGAACTCCCTTCAATTTCGCCCACCGCTGGCGAACGATTTCTTCCCCTTCTTTTGACTCCACCCGAGGCAACCCGAGACCGATCGCCAGTCGCAAGATGGCGTTCAGTTGCTGCCAGCGCAGGGCGACGGAGGCCGCCCTTTGCTCCTCAGCCTCGACAGCCGCCACGGCCTGCCAGCGCTCCCGGAATTCCCTTACCAGTTGATCGTTCAAGGCCCTTTCTCCTTCCCTTCCACCAGCGCAACCTCCTCCCCCTCAACCCAAACAGCCGTTACGCCCGCTCGTTCAACTCGCGCTCCAGGTCCGCCTCCGGCCCCTCGCCGCGTAGATTCAGCAGTAACCCTGGTGATGTCAGCACCGCAGGGTTTTTCCTTTGCTGCATTGTACCGTTTCTCCTTTGTGATGACAAGGGGCCAGCCAGCCTTGCCGTTACCCATACCTAGAAATGCGGCCGAGAACCACACCGCAGAGAGCGCAGAGCTCGCAAAGATCTTTCTTTTGTCTCTGCGCCCTCAGCGGGCTCTGCGGTAAAAACGGTTTTTCGGCTGCGCTTCTGGCTATCTTTTACTAGTAAGAAGCCATTTGTCTGACTTGCTTCCAGAGGCCGTTTGGTGTAAGATTCTCCTGATGTCCTGATGTCCCGGAGTTCAACTCCGGGACATCAGGACATCAGGAGAAACGTGTGTCCAGGATATCTCTATACCAAGGGGACATCTGCCAGGTGGAGGCGGAGGCTATCGTCAACGCCGCGAATAACCGTCTGTGGATGGGCGCCGGTGTAGCCGGGGCCATCAAGCGGCAAGGCGGTATCGAGATCGAACGGGAGGCGGTGAGCAAGGGGCCCATCCCCATCGGAGAGGCAGTGGCCACGGGCGCCGGCCGCCTCAAGGCCAGGTACGTCATCCACGCCGCGGTCATGGGCACCGACTTTAAGACCGACGCCGACAAGATCCGCCAGGCTACCCGCAATAGCCTGAAACGGGCCCAGGAGCTCGGGCTCAAGAGCATTGCCTTCCCCGCCCTGGGCACCGGCGTGGGGGGTTTTCCCTTGAGCGAGTGCGCCCGGATCATGTACGCCGAGGTCAAGGAACACCTGGCCGGCCCCTCCTCGCTGGAAAGCATCACCTTCGCCCTCTATGGCCAGGACGCCTATGATGCCTTCAAGCGCGAGCTGGAGGGGCAGGGGGAGATCTAGCCCAATGGACCTGGATTCCGTGGCTCGCCAGATCGAGAGGTGGGGGCTCTCGGCCCCCGCCCTGCTTTTCCTGGAGGCCCACCGCCCCCTGGCCTGGCTGGGCGGCCAGGCGCTGCTCTTATTGCCGCCCGTCCTG
>JBFMCB010000202.1:0-5114 GCA_040754915.1 Chloroflexota bacterium
CTCGATGTCCCGGAGTTCAACTCCGGGACATCGAGGTACTCCAGTCATTTTGGAAAGGTCTTAGCGAACTTTGCGTATCCCTTGAAAATAACCATCATTCTCATGCGTCGTGGCGCACCGCGGCGCATGGATAACTTCTATGAAAATGTGTGAGTACTATGGTCCAGGGAGTGGGAAAGGAATAGCCCGGGCTTCATGCCCGGGCTATTCGATGATGGACAGTGGCGCGAGCCCAGGTTCAAACTTGAGCTTTCACCCGATGTCCCGGAGCTGGGCTCCGGGACGTGAGCTTGGCCAACTCCTCGTCCTTGATGGTGAAACAGTGCTCGGGGCCGGGGAAGGCGCCACTTTGCACTTCCTGGCAATAGGTGGCCAGTGCCTTTAGGATCTCCGCTGAAAGGTCCACGTATTTCTTGGCGAACTTGGGCGTGAAGCGATCAAACAGGCCCAACAGGTCGTGGACGATGAGGAGCTGGCCATCGCAGTGGGGTCCGGCCCCGATGCCGATCACCGGAATGGTGAGCCTTTCGGTGATGATGGCCGCTACCCGGTCGGGGATGGCCTCCAGGAGCACGGCGAAACAGCCCGCCTCCTCCAGGGCCACGGCGTCCTCGATGAGGATCCGGGCAGTGGCGGCATCCCTGCCCTGGGTCTTGAAGCCGCCCAGCCGGTTGATGGATTGGGGGGTTAGCCCGATGTGGCCCATGGCCGGGATGCCGGAGTCCACGATGGCCCGAACCGTGGCTGCCATCTCCTTCCCACCCTCCAGCTTGATGGCCTCCATCCCCGCCTCCTTCAAGAACCGCCCGGCGTTGCGCACCGCCTCCTGGATATTGGCCTGGTAGGCCATGAAGGGCATGTCTCCGATGAGCAGGGCGTACCGGGCACCGCGGCGCACCGCCTTGGCGTGGTGGATCATCTCGTCCATGGTGACCGGCAAGGTGTTCTCGTACCCCAGCATGGTCATGCCCAGGGAATCGCCCACCAGGATCATGTCCATCCCGGCCCTATCTGCCAGGAGGGCGAGGGGGTAGTCATACGAAGTCAGCATCAGGATCTTTTCCCGGCGTGACTTCTTGGCCTGGATCTCAGGCACGGTAATCTTCTGGCGTTCCATCGATTCTCCTCCGCACCGTATTACCAAGTAGCAGGTTCCAGAAACCAGGTTTCTCCGCGCTCTTTGCGGTCAAAGCTCTTGTCGGTTTGAGGCGAAGCTCCAGTGGTAAAGAAGGCGCACGGGTTTTTCAGCCCAAGCCTGACCGCCGAGGTCTATGGCTTCGGTATGGCCAGGTCCGCCGCTCCCAGAGCGGATAGCCTGGCCTCGGGCAGGTTGGACTGTACTAGCTCCATGATGGTCTGGGCGTACTTCACCTTCTCCCGGGCCATGGAAGCGAGGCTGTCCGGACTGACCCAGGGCTTGTACAGCCCGCCGACGCCGGGCCCCGGCTCGATCTTGAAGTAGCAGGGGGCGCAGACGCGGACCATCTCCGGCGTCTCGTAGAACCGGTTGAAGCCGCCGAAGGAGTCGAACAGGTAGACGTGGATGTCCATGGGGATATCGATGGCCTGGCGGATCGATGCCAGTTGGGGCAAGGAGAGATCAGCCACCGGGTTGAAAGTCCCAGCTCCCAGGCCCTCCAGCACCTTGCCGCCGGCGGCGGAGGCGTGGCCGGCGAAGATCGACACCTTGAACACCACGTCGGGTGGTATCTCGCCCAGCTTCTTCAGCTCGGCCAGGGCCCAGAGCAACCCTTCGTCAACTACCAAAAAGCCCCGGAAGCCGATCGCGATGCAGCGCATGATATCGGATATGACATAACGTAGTTGGTCACTGCCCCGATAGCGCAGCCCGGAGAGGGCTCCCTCCGGGGTGGCGATCTGCCGCCCGATGTCCCAGAGCGCGCGAGGCCCCGGGGTAACGATCACCTCCACCCCGGCCTGGGCGGCCAGCCGGGCGAAGGCCTTTAGCTCCCGGTCGTCCAGGAGCGTGGCCCCCATCACGGTGGCGATCAGCCGGTGCACCGGCACCTGGCGCTTGCCCATCTCGTCCAGCAGGGCCTCCAGGGTGGAGAGGCGCTCCACGCCGGAGATCTCCAGGCGATAGGAGGCACCATCGGGGAAACGCTTGGCGCTGGTGGGGAGATGGTAGGCATCCTTGCCGGGGATGCCGAGGCGCTCCAGGGCCCTTTCCACGCGGTCCATCTTCATTGAAGGGTCCACCTCCTTGTGGTTGTGGCCAGCGTTGGCCTTAGAGTCGCAGGTAGGAATCGGCGTAGATGGTCTGGTTGCGCAAGATTTGCACAGTCTTATAGACGGCCACCTGCTCCGGGTCGCCCATGTCCACCAGGGCGGGGTCCAATTCCTCCATGGCGGCCACCGCATCGTAGAGGTTAACCAGGAGTTTACCCAGCCCGGTGGAGGTGTCGCGCTGCTCGACGATGCGAATGAACTCCATCTGCTTCTTGTCCAGGGGATCGGCGATGGCCGAGTCCAACCCGGCGGCCATTAGCATAACCAGAAAGGTACGGTTGATCAGGCTGCGCCGCTCAGGGGGGACGCCGTTGGAGACATTGGAGAGGCCTACGACGGTCATGGGTGGCGGATCGGAGAGCTGCTTGAAGATGCGGATGGCATTCAGGGTCTCCGGCGCGTGCTCCTGGGTGCCTTTGACCGTGAGCACCAGGGGGTCCAGATAAACATTCTCCATGGGCACGCCGGCTTCCTGAGCCTTGGGGAGCAGGGTCTCCATGGCGATGGCCACCCGGCCGTCGGCAGTAGGAGGAATGCCCGCCGGGTCCATGGCCAGGGCCACGACCTTGGTGTTATACCGGGAGACCAGGGGCAACATCGCCTCCATCCTGGCCGGCTCGGCAGAGATAGAATTGATCATGGCCTGTCCCTTGCACCGCTTGAGGCCGGCTTCGATGGCGGCGGCGTTGGTGGTGTCCAGGGATAGAGGCACGTCGCTGATCTCCTGGATGGCATCCACCAGCCACTCCATGATCTCCACGCCCCGTTTTTTCTGGGGTCCGATGTTCAGGTCCAGCATCCCGGCCCCGGCCTTAACCTGCTTCAGCGCCAGGCCCTGAAAGAACCTCTTGTCCCAGTTCTCGATGGCCTCCTTGACCCGGGGGGAAATGATGTGGATGTTCTCGCCGATGATAAGCATCGCACTAACCTCCTGGTATTTCTGTTAGTTCAGGAGTTGAACTCCTGAACAACGGGCAGCGGACAAGGGTGAAAGGCTATGCCTCAGTGGTTACCATCGAACACTTTCTCCGCGATGGCGCGCACGGCACGATAGGCCGGGGCCTCAGGCGGCAGGTCGATGGTGGGCCTGCCCACGGCGTCAAGGGCGGCGATGGCGGCGTCCACCGGCACCGAGCCGATCAGGTTCAGATCGTACCGGGCAATGGCCTCGGATATCGCCCCCGGCAGCTCGCCATCGGCCCGATTGACGACCAGATAGTGCCGGCCTACTTTGGTCTTGAGCTCGTTGATCACCTCCACCACCCGGCCGGCGGTGGTGATCCCGCGCAGGGTGGGGTCCGAGACGATGAGCAATATGTCCACGTCGCGGGTTGTGCGCCGGCTGAGGTGCTCCAGGCCCGCCTCGTTGTCGATGACCACGTAGGGGTAGCTCTTGGCCAGGCGGTCGATGATCATCCGGAGCATATTGTTGGCGGCGCAGTAGCAACCGGGTCCTTCAGGCCGGCCCATGGCCAACAGGTCAACCCCCGCACCCTCCACCAGCGCTTCGTTGATGCGATAGTCCAGATAGTCCTGTTTGGCCACGCCCGCCTGCATGCTCCCGGAGCCCACCCTGGCCAACGTCTCCTCGCGGATGTCCCCCACCGTGGCTTCCAGTGGCAGGCCCAGCACCACATTCAAATTGGCGCTGGGATCGGCATCGATGGCCAGGACAGAGCCCTCCTTCTTGTCCCTCAGGTACTTTATCAGCAATCCGGCAACGGTGGTCTTTCCCGTGCCACCCTTGCCCGCTATGGCAATCGTAGTCAAGGTCTCCTCCCCAGGATCAACGATCAGGCGATTTCTTGATCCTTTCTATGGCCACCCAGGCCAGCTCGCTCACTTTGCCCAGGAACGTCGCCTCCTCCTGATCGTTCAAGAGCACCTCTAATGGCCGGATGGCGCGCTGGTCGCCCACCCGCCCCAGGGCCTCCGCCGCCCGGGCCCGGACCCGAGGATGTTCGTCCTTCAAGGCCTGGATGAGCGGCTCCACCACCCTGTCCCCACCCACACGGCCCAGGGTATCGGCCGCCCGCCAACGAACGCCCGGGTCCTCATCGCCC
Source organism: Chloroflexota bacterium (assembly GCA_040754915.1). Taxonomy (GTDB): domain Bacteria; phylum Chloroflexota; class DTOL01; order DTOL01; family JACQYG01; genus JACQYG01. The sequence goes on from JBFMCB010000202.1 coordinate 4,314, forward strand.
AGAGCCCGGATCAGCTCGTCGGTGACCGCCTCCCGCGGTAGCCGGCGCAGGGTATCAGCCGCCCGCCATCTCACGTCCTGGTCAGGGTCCCTGAGGGCCTGGACCAAAGGCGTCACCGCCTGCTGGGCGCCGATCCTCCCCAGGGCCTCGGCTGCTTTGCCACGGACACCGGGGTCCGGGTCCCGCAGGCACTGGGTGAGTGTTTGGGCTGCCTTTTCGCCCCCGATGGTTCCCAGGGCGCCCACGGCGGACCAGCGCACCCCCGGGTCGGCGTCCTTCAAGGCCTCACAAAGCGGCTTAATGGCAGGGGCCGTCGCCAGCTTGCCCAGGGCCTCCGCCGCCGCACCCCGGACCTGAGCCTCATGGTCGCGAAGCGCATCGATCAATGGTCGGAGCGCCCTATCGCCCCCGATGCGCCCCAGCGCCTCCGCCGCCCGGGCCCGCAGGGCGGCATCGCGACCTTTGAGCTCTTGCACTAGCGGAGAAATACATCGTTCGTCTCCAATGCGGCCCAGGACCTCCTCGGCCTCCAGGCGGACCTGGAGATCGGGGTCCTTCAAGGCCACCAGCAGGGCGTCGATGACCCTCTTGCCGCCCACGCGGGCCAGCGACTCCGCTGCCTTCCAGCGTGCGTAGGGGCTGGGGTCCTTGAAAGTGCCGATCAGGGAGGAGAGCTCCTCGTCCGAAATCAGCGGACCGCTCATCTGGTTCCTCCTGCGTTGAGACGCCTGGCCCGCGGCTGGCCTCCCAACCAGGTTGGGCTGCTACCCCTGGAAGGCCTGGCTGTTACCCCAAACGGGT
>JBFMCB010000203.1:0-5078 GCA_040754915.1 Chloroflexota bacterium
AAGGAAAAGGCGCCGATCAACAAGATCTGCTTCTACACCGGCCTGAGCGAAGGCCTGGCCAGGGAATACCTGGACATAATTTCTGAGAATAGACTGGTGAAAGAGTAGCGGTCGGTAGACCGTATTATCCGTGGGTGCTCTTTTACGCGATGTCCGCTGACGAACACCTCCAGTGCGGTGAGATCTTGCCTCTGCTTGCGCAAGATGGAGGCCACATCCATGGCCGTACAGCCGGCCAGGGCGATCAACAGTAATTGCATGGGCCGGAACCCGGTACCCTCTCCACCGGCCTTGGGCAGGCCGTCCAAGACCAGGGAGCGCTTGTCGGCGTCAAGCCCTACGAATTGCAGGTTTTTGGTCCACCTGACGCTCACCTGGGAGGTTGCCTCATTCACAGCATGTGCTCCTTGTCTTATTACCCGATCGGCCTATCGCGGGACGCCGTATTTCAAAGTACCCGGGCGCAGATCTCGTCGATGCCGGAGAAGCGGTAGTCCTTGGGCAGCTCATTCAGGGCCAGCATGGCCATCTCTGTGGCTCCGTTGGCCCGGGCCTGAGACAGGATCTTCTCCTTGGTGGCAGGAAAGGCTAGCCCCTCCAGGGCCCGCTTCACCTCCAGGTTGCAGGCAATGGCTATGTTGTCGCACACGTCGGTGATGTTACTGAAACGGGCATCATCGGGAAGCTGATTCAGGGCTACCTGGGCGGCCTCGCTAGCCTGGTTGCGGATGGCGCAGGCTAAGAGACCTTCCTTGTCACAGGGAAAGCACTCCGGGCCTAAGGCCTTGAAGATATCCGGACTACAGAAAAGCCCCATACCCCATACCTCCAATTTACAGTGTTTGGGCTCTATGGCAACCACCACCAAAGCTGATAGCGCCCAGGCAAGATCTCGTTCAGTTGCTTGTACTCCACCCGGTCACCGTGGGCCGGATAGATATCCCATGGGGCCAGCTTCCGGATCCTGCCAATGCTCGCCCGCAAGGCCTCGCGGTCCTCGGCGAAAACCGGCTCGCTTAGAAGATCCCGATTGATCAGTAAATCTCCCACGAAAACGGCTCGCAAAGAGGGGACATGAACCGATATCGAGCCCTTGGAATGGCCAGGTGTTTCCAGCACGATGGCCTCTACGCCGAATCGTTCCAGGCTATCGCCCTCCTGCAAGGCCAGATCAGGCTCGAAGGGCTCGAGCCTGATCTGCCAGGACAACGTCAGGAACACAATTCTCAGCAATTGACCACGCAGGGTCTGGGCTGGGGGTATCTGAACGATGCCGTGGGCCACCAGGAATCGATCCCGCCGCTGAATGGCAACGCTGGCCCCGGTGGCGCGTTTGAGCTCTAAGGCGCTGCCGAAATGATCGAAGTGTCCATGAGTGAGCACGATCAGCTTTAGGTCCCCGGGCTCCAGGCCCAACGAATTCATAGCGTCCAGGAGCTTGCGGGCATTCCTCGGCGTGCCGCTGTCGATGAGCACCGACCCCCCCGTGCCCTGAAGCAGGAAACAGTTAGTGTTGCCGATCTTGATGGTATGTAGTTTAACCAAAGCTTCTTCGCCCAAGTTCTCTGCCGGGTTGAAAATAGGACGTAGGACAAGTTGCCAACTTGTCCCACCAGTCGTTGTTTTTATCCTTCGTTGTGCGCGAAGTGCATGAGGGACTAGTAAAGAAATGCATCAAGGGCCTATTCCTTCACTGCCGCTAGAGTCCACGCCCCAGCTTCGTTCCTGCATAGACCAGGTCCCTGGCCGCATAGGCCTCGTAGGCGTCCCCCAGGAGAAGGGCGCCTGCCGGTATGCCGGCGGCGGCCGGCACCCAACCCAGCGCCGAAACTACACTATCGAAAGGCCCGGCGGAACTCTCCCGTCCCCCTCGCACAACAGAGAGGTAATTCTTCTTCCAGGCCCGGACCTGCGTTGACGTCAAGACCCTCACCTCATAGGCCCGTAGGCGTTCACCCAACCGATGGGCAATGGTCGGGTGGGTGTCCTTCAAGATCTCAGGCTTCTCCTCGATCAGAGTCACCTGCCGCCCCTGATCCGCCAGATACAGGGCCACCTCGCCCCCCAGGATGCCGCCGCCAATGACCGCTACCCGCCAACCCAGGCGTTGGATGGAGGGCCTTCCAGCCAGCAGGGCCTCGGCGGTGAAGAGGCGTTTTTTCTCAAAGCCCGGTATATCTGGCAAGATGGGTAGGCCGGGGGTCGCCTTCACCACCTGAGCGAGGGCCTGGATGCCGGTGTCAGGGGACCCCCGGTAGAATCCCACCCCCAGGCGCGCCAGCTCCCGGCGATAGTGTTCGACCGCCCAGCCCAGTTCTCCGTTGCCTGGCGTCTTGGCACGCAAAGCCAGGAGGCCGCCGAACGGCAGGTTCTTCCCGTACACTGTTACGCGATGGCCTCTAATGGCCAGCGCCCGGGCGGCTTCCAGCCCGGGCAAGCCGGCGCCTATGAGGCGCACGTCCTTTGGCTGGGCGGTTGGAGCCCAGGCCAATTCGTGCTCGTGTCCGGTCTCGGCGTTGACCAGGCAACCTATGCCGGGTGCGGCGCTGCGCAACTGGCAGGCCTGACAGCCAATGCACCTGATGATCTCTTCCGCTTGCCCGGCCTGGAGCTTGTCGACAAAGGCTGGGTCGGCCAGGAGCGCCCGTCCCAGGGCCACCATGTCAGCCTTGCCGGTTTCTAGTACCGAGAGGGCGGCCTCTGGCGTGATGATCCGCCCAACGGCCATGACCGGTATGGAGACCGCCTGTTTGAGGCTCTCGGCCAAATGGGAGAGCGTGGCCTGGCCCATGCCGGTGGTCATGGGCATGTGGGCGCTGGCTGGGCCGCCGCCGGCCGAGGCATGAATTCCAGCGATGCTGGCCTTTTCCAGCCGTCTGGCGATGACCCTGGACAGCTCCGGCTCCAGGCCTCCGGCGGCGTACTCGTCCACACTCAGGCGGCAGGTCAACGGGAAGTCCGGCCCCACTTTCTCCCGGATGCCAGCGATGATCTCTAAGAGGAAACGCATTCGCCCTTCGAAATCGCCGCCGTAGCGGTCCGTCCGACGATTAGCGTAGGGAGAGAGAAAGCTGGTGATAAGGTAGCCGTGGGCACCGTGGATCTCTACGCCGTCGAAGCCGGCCTCTCTGGCGCGTCGGGCAGCCTGAACAAAGGATTCGACCAGTTCTTCGATCTCGGGGATAGTCAGCTCCCTGGGCACTTCCTCGCTTCCGGGGGCAGGGAGCGGCGAGGGGGCAACCGGAGGGGCTCCCTCCAGCACGGCCGAGATAGAGCGTCGCCCGCAGTGCATGATCTGCAGGAAGGCTTTGGCGCCATCGGAATGGATGGCTCGAGCCAGCTCGGCCAGGCCCCGCACATACCGGTCCTGGTGGACGGCCAGATGGTTGAGCCAGCCCTTGCCGGAGGGGTGAACCATGGCTCCCTCCACGATAATGAGCCCCACCTGACCCCGGGCCCGGGCGGCATAATAGGCTAACGAGCGCTCGCTCACCACGCCGTCTGGATGGGCAAAGCCGTTGGTCATGGGCGCCATGGCAAAGCGGTTCTTTATGGAAACGTTGCCCAGGTTGATCGGTTGAAAGAGAAGCGAGTAATCAGGCATCGCTCTCACCCGCGTCGGCCGCAATCGCGCGGTCACAATCACAGGCGGCGTAGGACGTCCAAAAGCTCCTGGTTTGCCGGCATGCCTTTCCGGTGGTAACGCACTGTCCCCGTCTTGTCCACGATGACCACGGTACGCTGGATGCTCTTCCCATCCTCCTTGATCGCCCCATATCTGGCCGCAACCTTCGAATCTGGATCGTGCAGCAATGGGAAGTTCAGGCCGAGTTTGGCCGAAAAACCCTCGTGAGACTTCAGGGTGCCAGGGTTCACCCCGATTGCTCGAACTGAGCCAGGTCGTCCCGGAAGGACGAAAGTTGTCTGGCTCAGCCCGAGGTGTAGTCCTTGGGGTAGAAAGCCAAGACCACGTTCTTCTTTCCCCGATAGTCCGCCAGGCTCACCGTGACCCCGGAGGTACCACTGAGGGTGAACTCCGGCGCCGGTTGACCGATGGTGATCTCTCCGGTCATATCAGCCTCCAACCTCAGTTTCCTCGCTAAAAAAGAAGAGAACATGACATAAATAATAAAGAGTTTGCCGGCCTCGGGGTGAATCGAGGCCGGAGCAAACTAGAACTTGCGGAACTTGTCCCTGGCCGCGTTGCAAAGGGGACACTTGTCGGGTGCCTCGCCCTCCACCGTCCATCCGCATACCTCACAGATGTAGACGTTGCCCAGCTTCACGTCCTTGCCTGATTCCACTGCCCCCTTGGCCTCGGCATACATCTTGGCGTGGACCTTTTCCGCCTCCTCGGCCCAGTTAAAGCTCTTCTGAGCACCGGCCTCGTTTTGGAGCTGGGCCACCGCCCGGAAGGCGGGATACATCTCCTCCACCTCGTAGGTCTCACCGGCGATGGCAGCGCCCAGATTATCGGCTGACGGACCGATGCCGCCCAGGTTTCGGAAGTGGTTGGTGGCGTGGACCTGCTCGGCGTAAGCGATGGCCCGGAAAAGACGGGCTACGTTGGCCCTACCTTCCTTCTCTGCCCGATCGGCGAAGACCAGGTATCTCATGTGGGCCTGACTTTCGCCGGCGAAGGCCGCCTTCAGATCGTCCTCGGTCATCTTGTGCATTGTGGTACACCTCCAAAAGTAAATTGGTAGTTGGGGATCTCAGCTAAACCCTCTTGTCAGAGGTTAGCCGCCCTCGAAGAATGGCTTCTCCTCTGTGTCGAACCAAGTTTCCGGGTGTGTCAGGTAATCCAGGGTTTCGTGAACCAGCCGGTAGTGCCGGTTCTCCTCGCCGGTGAGGAAGTCGTACACCGCACGGCCATGGGGGTCGCTTGTCTCCCTGGCCGCTGACTGGTATAGCTTGAAAGCTCTCTCCTCGATGGCCAGGGCAAACTTCAAGGCCTCGATGTCGCCGGAAGTATCATCCACTTTCGGCCTGGGCCCACCCTTCGGGAAGAGTGGAGACAATGGCGCCTCACCCATCCCTTTCTGAATCAAGGAAGCCGCCTCCAGCCACTGGCCACT
>JBFMCB010000204.1:0-5042 GCA_040754915.1 Chloroflexota bacterium
GGTCAACTGTCTGGCCTGCCCCGCTCTAAACAGGTAGGCGCGGCTGTCACCCACGTTGGCCACCCAGAGCTGGCCGGCGCGAAAGAGGCCGGCCACGATGGTGGAGCCCATCTTCAGGAGATCGGTCTCGCCCTGGCCCTGGGTGATGATGGCCAGGTTGGCTTGTTGTATGGCCGCTTGCAGGGCAGAGGGGACATCGGTGGTGGGGTTGCCGTAATAGTCGGTGAACGTGCGCTCGATGGCCAGCCGGCTGGCTATCTCTCCGGAGGCGTGGCCGCCCATACCGTCGGCCACGGCGTACATTCGACCCTTGCGCTCCAGGAGCTCCTGAGAGGCGGAGGTGAGCTTGGCGGCATAGTCCTCGGCCAAGCCGTAGCTGTCTTCGTTGCTCTGGCGCACCGCGCCCACGTCGCTGACCGCGCCCACCTCCAGTGTCAGCCGCAGCCCTGATGTCCCGGAGTGCGACTCCGGGACATCAGGGGCGGGGGCGAACCTATCGCTCATCTCCCTCCTCGCCAGGGGCGAAATCCGGCTGGGTCTGGTGACGCCAGTTTAGCATAAAACATCAGCGCTGTCCACCGGTCTGGAGTGATGGGGTGATCGAACATCAAGTCTCCCGGGCGTCGATCACCTGGCACTGAGCAGCCCTGGCCGCCTGCACCAGCGCAGGCTGAGCGACGCCGGACACCTTCACCGCCACCAGCCGGTTAGTGGGGTCTTCGCCCAGGAAGGTGCCTAAGGACACGATGTTACCGCCCAGCCTGGTGAACTCGCCGGTGAGTTTAGCCAGCATTCCTTTCTGCTCAGGCACCAGTAGGGTCAGGCGCACGCCCTTCTCCCGGGCACCCAGAAGCTCCAGGAAGATCTTGAAGAGGTCGGTTTCGGTGATGATCCCCACCAGCCTGCCGTCACGGACCACCGGTAACCCGCCGATCTTGTTGTCCGCCATAATGCGGGCCGCTTCCTCCAGGGGGCAGTCCTCCTCAACGGTGATGACCTTCCTGGTCATCACTTCCTTGACCGTGACCTTGGCCAGCAGGTAGTGGATCTCGTGAATGCTCAGCGAGGTGGCCGGGGAAGGCGAAGCATAGAGCAGGTCCTTCTCCGATACGATGCCCACCAGGTCTCCATCTTTGTTCAAGACCGGCAGGCGCCGGACCTTCTGGTCCTTCATCGCCTTCAGGGCCTCGGCGATGGGGGTATCCTCGGTGATGGTTATCGGATGGCGGCTCATCCTTTCGCTTACCAGCATCTCGGTCCTCCAAGAATGGATTTGGGATTCCGAGATATCTTACCATACTGGTGGGAGCGACGCAAACTTAAGCTGTGCGGGGGCGAAGAACCCCAGTCGATGATTTTCTCCTGATGTCCCGGAGTTCAACTCCGGGACATCAGGAGAGTTGAACTCCGGGACATCAGGGATGGGGGAGTCGTCGAACTTCACAACAAAGAAGGTGGCTCTCGAATTTTTCCAGCAAACGTGTTATCATTCGGCGCAGCCAGGGAGCTGATTTCACCGACGAGGAGTATGACATGTCCGTATATGAGTTCGAGGGGCGGGTGCCCCAGGTCCATCCGGAGGCTTTCGTGCACCCGGAGGCCAGCCTGCTAGGCAGGGTGACCATTGGAGAGGGGTGCTGGATCGGCCCGGGGGCCAGCCTTCGGGGTGACTACGGGGAGATCGTCGTCGGCAGTGGCACGAGTATCGAGGAGAACTGCGTGGTCCACGCCCGGCCCGGCGACGTTACCCGCATCGGCGATCACGTGACCATCGGCCACGGGGCCATCATTCACAATGCCACGGTGGATGACTGGGCGGTGATCGGCATGGGGGCCATCGTTAGCGACTGGGCCCACGTGATGGAGTGGGCGGCAGTGGCCGAGGGGTGCGTGGTGAAGAACCGTCAAGAGATCCCACCCAAAGCGGTAGCAGTGGGTGTGCCGGCCAAGGTCATCGGCCAGGTGACGCCCGAGTACCAGGAGGAATGGCGCAACTTCAAGGCGACATACGTAGACCTGGCCCGGCGGTATCCCAAAGGGTTGAAAGAGCTACCGGTGCCATCGGTCCCGTAGCCCCGGATACAGGTGTTCCGGGGCTACGGGACTTTCACTCCAGTGAGAAATCCATCAAGTAGTTCTTAACTAGAAAAGGAAGCCTCTTTGAGCCTTTGCAGCCGCTTTTCCCGGTCCCGGACGAAGCGTTCGATCCCTTTCAGTATCCACTCCGGCGAGAGATGGGCCTCCTCGGTGAGCTCCTCCACGGTGCCGCCGGTGCGCCAGCGGTTGTCCCAGTCCGAGGACAATGAGTACTCCTCGGCTACCTTGTGGCAGAGCCAATCGTGCATCAACCGGCGGGCGCCGTTGGTGATGGTCATGGAGTCCAGCCACTCGTGCCAGGGCAGCACTCGGTCGCGGTAGGCCTGGGGCTGGAGGGCAAAGAGCTCAGGGCTGATGGCAGCGACGATCTTCACATTCAGGCCTTCCCGGTCCAGCTCCGGCAGGACCTTCACGATATTGGCCGTGGTGCTGGTGCCCTGGACGAGGACGGTGCCCATGGGCCGTCTCCCGGCCTTGAAGGGACGGATGAGATAGGCCCCCCGGGCCGCGGTGAAGTGTGAATCCATGCCCAGGGCCTGGCGGTCCGGCACGGTGATGGGCGGGCGGGTCAGGTGCAGGGCAATGATGTGCGCGTCCAGCCTCAGAGCGGCCCCCAGAACCACCGGCACCTCATTGTGCTCCCAAGGATGCAAATTGATGATCTGGCCCTCGGGGAAGAGCTGGGTGGTCCCAGGGGAAAAGATGCCGAAGTGCGTGCGAGAGTCGTCGGCGGTCTCGGGCCCGGAGTGGCCGGCCACCCAGATCACTTTGCCTACCTTAAGGTCGCAGTCCTGGGCCAACTGGCTGAAAAGCCGCATGGGGCCGTATTTAAGGTAGGCGAAGGAGCCGTAGGTGGAGCAGGCGCCCAGGAAGCCGTTGAACTCCCGGTAGGGGTCGTTGGCGAAGTTCACGGTGGTCATGCCGGCCATGATCCCGGCATTGGCGAACTCGGTGATCTCCTGGGGCAAGAGCGCGCCCTGGGTGTTGCGGTGGCGATGGTACACGCCGTAGCCTGGAAAGTCCTCCCACTCCTTAGCGAAGCCGGCGATATTGGTGGACTCGGCCAGGTCCGCGGAACAGACGATGAACAGGGGCCGGCTGTAGTTCCTATGGCTGAAGGCGTTGACCCAGGCGCCGAACTTGGCCAGCGCAGCCCGATTGGCGATGACCGTGCCGGGAGGGACGAACATTTGGGGCGGGTAATGCTCGAAGTCGTAAAGCCTCTGGTCGTTGAGGGGATTGGCCCTGGTACTGAAGCGGAAGGTTGGTATGTCCTCCGGGACCTGGTCGCCTAATCTGACCAGCGTGTCCGCCAGGTAGTCCACCAGGGCCCGGTCATTCCTGAGCACCTCTACCACCTTGGCGATGTTGGTGGCGGTCTGGGCCCTCTGGGCCTCGGGAGTGGCCGGGGCGGGCTGGCCGAAGCCCTCGAACTGGACGCAATACTTCTCAGCAAAGGGCCTCTTCGTTTCCCAGAAGAGAGGGCTGTTCATGGGAGCATGGGGGACGCCGTGGGATTTATTGTCGTAGACGCCATAGCCCCGTCCCTTGCGGGTCTTGACCCAGCAGATGGAAGGCACGCCATCGGGATTGGACCCGTACACCATTTCCAATATGGCCCTGGTCACAGGATCCCATTCGTTGCCCTGCTCGGTGCCGGTAACCCGCCAGCCATAGGGCTCGAACCAGTCCCGGGGCGTGCCGTGGACCACGGAGCTGATAGGGTGGTTGTCGATGCCGAAGTCGTTCCAGTCCAGGACGTAGTAGAGGTTGCTGAGCCCCAGGCCCCAGGCGGAATTCTTGGTCTCGTGGTTAGCCCCAGGGGTGTGGCCCCCATCGCCTTCGAAAGCGAAAACCCTGACCTGTTCGGCGCCGGCTAGCTTCAGAGCCAGGGCTTGGCCCGCCGCAGCAGGTGAGCCGTGGCCCGAGGGGCCGGTGTTGAACTTCAGGAAGAGGGTTTTTCCAGCCATCTCGGCGTGGCCCGGCAGGCCACCATTGTGTCTGAGATCTAACAGGTCCTCGGGGAACACCGCCCCTTTGGGTGGATTCTCGACGTAGTATCTCTTGTCGCCGGACTCCTGGTACTTGATGCGCATGGCCTCGTTAAGGACGGCCAGGGTGGCATAGACCAGGGGGACGGTGTGGCCGCCCACCAGGATGAAGCGGTCGGCGAAGCGTTTCTCCGGGTGGCGGATGTCCCAGCGCATCACGCCGCTTAGGAGGACCACCACCAGGGCGTGGACCTTGGAGCGAGAGCCGCCAGGATGGCCGCTTTGGCGGAGGTTCAGGCTCAGGTCGATGAGCTGGTCAATGAGGTCCTTGACCTTCTCCCAATGTTCGAAATGCATGGCCTTTTCTTGGTAGAGCCTGGCAATCCTGTCTTCTGCTGATTGACTCACCGCGTGGTGCTCCTTTCGTGATGGAAGTGCCCGGGCAAATTAACCGCCATATGTTACCACAAAATCGCCGGTCTGAAAATCCCTCGGTAGTCGCAACCTTACCACAGGGTTCTGCGTATTACGGCTGGAGGTGAGGTAGATGGCGGTCCCGGTGTACGTCTCCCGTACCAAGGGCTTCGGCTGCTTGTCGGTGGTGGAGTTCGTCTGCGGGTTTTTGGGCTTCTTGGGCATTGGCTGGATGGTGTCGGGCAATGTCCTGAGGGGGTTGCTTTACCTTTTGGGCTGGTGGTGTTTGATGTTCGCCCTGGCGGCCTTGACCTTCTTCACCGGCGGCCTGGGCGGCGTTTGCTGGGCGCCGCTTCAGATCATCATCCCCCTGGCCTCGGCCCTCCAGTTGTCCGGCGAGCCGGCCTAGCTTCGCTGTTAGGAGCAGCTGAAAAGTAGACACTTTTCACTTCAAAGATGGACAGTGAATCCCTTTAGTGGAAGGGCAAGCGAGTGGACCAGGTCGTTATTCCACCAGATACGGAGTTCCATGACGTCCCT
>JBFMCB010000205.1:0-4957 GCA_040754915.1 Chloroflexota bacterium
CGAACAGCGCTACGGCTGGATGGTGGGCCAGCGGGAGGAGGAGGTGCGCAAGATCTACAGCGACCCGCGTTTCGAAGCCATTCTCCCGCTGCTACGCCGGGACCACGTCTCATACATCTACGTGGGCCAATTGGAGCGGCTGGTCTATCCACCCCAAGGGCTGGCCAAGTTCGACGCCGCCCTGGGCAAGCACCTGGACCTGGCCTACCAGAATCCCAGGGTGAAGATATATCAGGTGCGAGACTAGAACAAACAATATCCGGTGATTCTCGTCGACCGAAGCTTGCCAGTTACATTGGAAGGGTTTAGACCCTTTTGGTTTCCCAATGATTTTTGGTATAATCGTAGTGGGTAGTCAATCGTAGTTTGGTAGAGGCATTCTATATCATCAAACGGGAGGGAGAGCCTAGCACTACACCGTCACCGTGACCGCACCGCCACAGGCAAGGCCCGTGCGCGTTCAGCGTTGCGCTGCATCCATCGAGGAGGTGCACGATGGCAGCCCTTTGGGAGGAAATGCTACGCGGGTTGCAGGCAAGAGAGGGGGACACAATAACCACCCTTCCCCCCCAGAGCCCCTTGAGGGTAGCGATCGGCCTGTTATACCTCCTTAATAGGGACTATGGGCGGGCCAGGGCCAGGCTGGCCGAGACAGAAGACCTCTTCCGGCAAGGCGAAGAAGAGGTAGAACGCCACCTCCGGTCGGTGCTGGAGGGCTGGCAAGGGAGCCAGGCCAGGGCTTCGCCGGCCGATGAACTAACTGGCGAGTCCGCACCCTGCCGCCAGAGGACCGCAGAGGGCCATACACTGGCGGAGACCGAAAGAGAGAAAGATACGACCCCGGAGTGGACCACCCTCCGTGTCTTCTGCTTGGGTAAGTTCCTGGTGTACCAGGGTGAGAAGCCGATTGACCTGGGGCAGAACAGCAAGGCCAAGACCCTTCTCAAGTATCTGGTGGCTCACAGGCGACCCCTGCCCCGGGAGGTGCTGATAGAGACCCTCTGGCCAGACTCAGATCCTCAGGCCGCCAACAACCGGCTGAAGGTGGCCTTACACGCCCTGCGCCAGGCTTTGGCCGGTTCCCCCAATAGCAGAGGCATTGACTACATCCTCTACCAGGACGGGAGCTACTCCCTCAACCCCCAAATAGGCCTTTGGGTAGATGCCGAGGCCTTCGAGGGCCACTGCCAGGCGGGTCAGCGCCTGGAGATGGAGGGGAAAAGCGCGGAGGCGATGAGGCACTACGCTCTGGCCGAGGACCTCTATCGGGGCAACTACCTGGAGGAAGATCCCTATGAGGAGTGGACTCTCATTCGGAGAGAGGCTTTGAAGGATCTCTATCTGACCATCCTGGGTAGGCTGAGCGACTACGCTATGGAGATGGGGGAGTATACAAGCTGTATCCTCCGTAGCCAGAAGATTCTGGCGAACGACCCATGCCGAGAGGATGCCTATCGACAATTGATGCGCTGCTACAGCCGCGTGGGTCAGCGGAGCCAGGCCTTGCACTGGTACGATCTTTGCGTCAAAACCTTGCGGAAAGAACTGGCTATTACCCCGGAAGCAGCTACCACAGAGCTCTATCATAAGTTACGAAGGGAAGAGGAGATTTAGCGCCAATAGACGGTTAACCCGAAATTAACTGCTACTTAACCGACCATTAACTGCCACCTGCTATAGTGTGCTGTGCACCAAGAAACAGGTGGCAGTTCTTTTTGGGGAGAGGATAAATGGGCCACTACAATTCGTTTGTGGTCAAGATCTGGACAGACAATGATGGCAAGATGCGAGGACAGATCAGTCACGTGGGCACGCAAGAGAGCGCGTCGTTTCTGGACTTTAACAAGATGCTAGATTTCCTCCAGATACACTTGAAGGCACCTAAGGATCGCCTTCTCTCCCGCGAAGAGGAGGAACTCCCTCTAGTCACTTCAGGGAGCGAGGCGAAAGATGAACCGCCACAATAGGGATCATGATAATGAGTCAGGGTTGTACCGCCAGCCTTCGGCATCTCCTGGCAGAACTGCGCCGGGTTGATCTCCTCCTGCGGCAAAGGGTCATCTGGGCTCAGCAGGAGGGCCGAGCCGCAGCCGACGAGTTCCGGGGGCTCTACATCACCGAAGAGGAAATCGCCACTATCCTGGCCAACCCTGCCCCTTTGGGGCTGCGGGATCTTCGGGCGAGCCACTCAGCTCCCGGAGGGGGCGATCTTGCCGACCTGATCCGTCAGCAAGGGGAGGAGATCGCTCACCTCCAGGCTGTTGCCTCGGCCCAAAGGATAGAATTGCGGCTGCCACGGCTGGTAAACCTCTTCCGGCTCACCCCCCTGGAGCGCGATGCCCTTCTCGTCTCCCTGGCCCCTGAGATAGACCTGCGCTACGAGCGGCTCTACGCCTATCTCCAGGATGACGTAACCAAGAAGCGACCCAGCGTTAGCCTGGTGCTGAACCTGCTCTGTCCTTCGCTGGAGATCAGGCTGGCAGCGCGACGCTATTTTTCCGCAGAGGCGACCTTACGCGCGTGGCACCTACTCTATCTCTATGACGATCCATCCACCAGGCATCCACCACTCCTGGCCAAGGTTCTCAAGGTGGACGAGCGGGTGGTGGAATATCTTTTGGGTGGTGATGAGATTGACAGCCGGTTGATCTCCTTCGTCCGCTGGGGAGAGCGTGGCATTAGCCTGAAGGACGTAGTATTGCCGCAGAGTACTAAAGAGCGCCTTCTCGCGCTGGCGCGGCACGCGCAGGATGAAGCGTATCGCTCCTCTCAGAGCCTGAAGGTGGGTAGTGAAATCTTCTGCTTCCACGGCCCTCAGGGCGTAGGCAAGCGGACCACGGCACAAGCCCTCTGCCGGGAGTTGGGGCTCACCCTGCTGATAGCAGACCTGCCTCGCCTCCTGGCCGATGAGCTCCCACCGGATATGGCGGTTTCCCTCGTCTTCCGTGAGGCTCTTCTTCAGAAGGCAGCCCTCTATTGGCATGGCGTTGACGCCCTGGAGGGTGATGAGCAGAACATTTCCCTATGCCGTGAGGCCCTGGCCCGGGGGCTATACCGGCACCCGGGGCTCACCATCCTTGGTGGCGAGGCCGCCCAGGAGCCGCTATCATGGCTACGACCTGAGACAAACGGTACCCGTCCTGATCCAACGGTCATTCGGGTGGAGTTTCCTGTTCCTTCCTATGGGGAGCGAAAGCAACTCTGGCAGACGGCCCTGAACCATCAGTCCGCCTCTGCTGGAATTGACCCAGGGGTTCTGGCCAGCAAGTTCCGCTTGACCGGTGCACAGATTTCCCGAGCAGTAGCCATGGCCAGGGGGCTAGCTTTCTGGCACTCCCCGGGGAATGGCCACATCACCATGGAAGACCTCTATTCCGCCTGTCGGGAGCAATCGGCTCAGCGTCTCACCGCCCTGGCCCACAAGATCACCCCCAGGCGCTGCTGGGAGGACATCGTCCTACCTAAAGACCGCCTGGCTCAATTGCGGGAAATCTGCAACTACGTGAAATATCACCACATCGTCTACGACGAGTGGGGCTTTGATCGGAAACTTTCCCTGGGCAAAGGCCTGAACATCCTCTTTGCGGGGCCCTCGGGCACGGGGAAGACCATGGCTGCCGAGATTATGGCTGGAGAGTTGGGCCTAGAGCTCTACAAGATTGACCTCTCCACCGTGGTGAGCAAGTACATTGGCGAAACCGAGAAGAACCTGGACCGCATCTTCCGGGAGGCCGCGGACGCCAATGCTATCCTCTTCTTTGACGAGGCCGATGCCATCTTTGGCAAGAGGAGCGAGGTGCGCGACTCCCACGACCGCTACGCCAACATTGAGATTGCCTACCTTTTGCAAAAGATGGAGGACTACGACGGCATGGTCATCCTGGCTACGAACCTTCGCAAGAACATGGACGAAGCATTTGTGCGGCGGATGCACTTCGCCGTGGAGTTCCCTTTCCCAGAGGAGCGGGATCGCCTGGAGATTTGGCGGCGAATCTTCCCACCGGAGGCCCCCTTAGGCGAGGACGTGGACCTCTCTTTCCTCGCCCGCCAGTTCAAGATTGCGGGGGGAAATATCCGGAACATCGCCCTGGCCGCTGCCTTCCTAACAGCGGAGGATGGCCATGCTATCACCATGCCGCATCTTATTCTGGCTACCAAGCGGGAATACCAAAAGATGGGCAGGCTCTGCACCGAGGCTAACTTTGGACAGTATTTCGAACTGATAAAAGGTTAGAGAGGGAAATGAGCATGGCAGAGCAGAGAACAAAAGACACAGAGAAGAAAGAAGAGGCAAGGCATCGCAAGAAGGCTCAGCCGATATATGACCAGCTAAAGCAAGCTGCCGTACCGGAAGATAGTCAGGCGAACCAGGCTATTAGTGTGCTACCGAGGGCAGAACAAGCTTCTCTGCTAAACAGTCCTGGACTCCTCAGTGCCCAAAAGGATGAAGCCATACTTGAGCTTCAGCAAACCTATGGCAACAGGTATGTTCAGAGACTGGCTGAAGCCGGAAGAGAAGCAGCCGATACGCCAAATGAAGATATCATAAGCAGGATAGGGGCCCAGAGGGGCTCTGGCAAGCCGCTTGAGCCCGAAGTCCGTTCCCAGATGGAGACAGGCCTGGGATGTGATTTCAGCCAGGTGAGGACTCATACCGATACGGAAGCTAACAAGCTGTGTCGAGAACTAAATGCCAAGGCTTTTACCACGGGAAAAGATATCTTCTTCAAAGAGGGTGGGTACCAACCCGCCTCACGAGGTAGCAGACAGTTGCTCACTCACGAGTTGACCCACGTGATGCAGCAGGAAAGCGGTGGTAATCGTTGCCATCGTGGTACGGGCACTAAAGCATTTCAGACAGACACGCATCGCTGCGGGGCCAATTTGGTGCAGCAAAGCTTCGCTTCATCGCGAACTGGCCCGGATATGGTTTCAATCTACCGACAGAAAGAGGGTG
>JBFMCB010000206.1:0-4914 GCA_040754915.1 Chloroflexota bacterium
GCTTTCGGCCGCCACCGAGTAATCTTCGCATTCAGCCCAAGTCTTGAGAGGTAATTCTTTAGCACCATTTCGATGAACATGAGGCTATAGCCTTAATACAAACATAACACCACAGAATGATTGGTACTTGCGTTACAGTTGGTTCACTAGCAAACACGCGCCCATCCGAGATCAAGAGGGCGCGTGTTTGCTATACACAGCCACAGACATAATATAGTAGTCAGGCTTTATAACCAAAAGGCACGGGCTTCATAGAACCCTACGACTTGCTGGACGGAGATGACTCTTGTCTCGATAGCGCCTGGGTCACTGTTGGGTCACTGTACCGGTGGCACCCCACGCGTAGCCGTATTTCGTGTTCCGCCTCAAATAGGTGCAAAACCAGGGAGCGCTTGGGGTGGGGCAGGGTACTACTGTAGTAAAGGCTACTTGTGTAGGAACCGCCGTGCCCTGCGCTAAAGATACATCCATCGCAGTTTGTACAACATCCAGTTCAGCCTTTTTTGCGTTGGTCTCAGCATTCGAACCTACGCCGCTCAAACTTAGAGCGGTGATCCCAAAAAGCACCCCAAGAATAGTAATAACCACCAGCAATTCAATTAGCGTGAAGCCCGCTTCGCTCTTTCTCATCTGTATCACCTCCTTCCTTTTCAGGTTCCTGCCCAGATTCTCTCTGGTACTATCTTCCGAGTACCATTTTACCAGAGAAGGCCCAGAAGTCAATGGTAATAATATGCCAAAATAGTACTATCGTGCAATGGGAAATTGGTACTAAGGCAGCAGGCTGAGTCGTATCGTATCCACCCTACATGCATGGCCGCGCCCCGGGACAGGCGTAGGAGCGCGCGTTTCAGGTCACTCTAGCTGACCAGGTGACAGGTGTCGTTAAGACCCAGCAGCACGAAGCCATTGGCTGTGCTCTCGAAAACGTTTATGGCCCCGGTGTCCTGCCCGATGCTCCAGAAACCCTCGTCGCCCAGGCCCAGGACCGCACCAAGCAGCACCCGGTTCACCACCACGTGAGACACCAGCACCACGGCCTGGTCTGGGTGCCGCACCGTTAGCTCCTCAACGGCGTGCAGGACCCGCCTCCGGACGTCGTCCAGGCTTTCCCCGCCGGGGATGCGGAGGGTATAGGGCGCTTCCCGCCACGCCCGATAGAGCTCAGGGTACTCCTGGGCCACCAGAGCGGGCGATTTGCCCTGCCACTGGCCGTAGTCCATGTCCAAGAGCCCCTGGTGGGCCGTCACCGGCAGCCCACATTCCCGGCCGATGGCCAGGGCGGTTTGCCGGGCTCGCTCCAGCGGGCTGGAGTACACGGCCGCCGGGCGCCAATTGTCAGCAATGCGCCGGGCAGCGGCCTCGGCCTGAGCCACCCCAACCGGGTTTAGCGGCAGGTCCACCCGACCCCGGAAGCGCTCCTCCCGGTTCCACTCCGTTTGCCCGTGGCGCACCAGGATGAAACAGCTCAAGGCAATCCCTCAGCCAGCATGAATGGGCGAGCCCGGCTCCTCTTTCACCGTCACCCCGGTGATCAAGGCCTCCCGCTCGATGCCCCAGGAGGCATACCATTCGGTCAGGTCAGCCTTCAGCCCGTCGTAGGCACGTTTGACCGTTTCATACAGGCGGGCATTCTCGATGGCGATGGCGCCGAGGTTGGCGGCGGCGCTGGCGAAGTCCACCTCCTCGGCCGAGAAGTCATACAGGGCCGAGGTATAAACCCGCAACACGCCCATGGTCTGGCCCCGGATGGTAAGGGGCACCACCAGCACCGAGCGAATGCCCTCCTTGAGCGCCTCCTCCGGGTACTGGAAACGGGGGTCCCGGGTTGCATCCAGCACCACCACCGGGTTTCCAGCCAGGGCTTCCCGGTCGATGCCGCTGCGCTCCACCTCCACTGGCCCCTTGCTCAGGTACTGCTTGCTCAGGCCATAGGCGGCGCTGATCAGGAGCTTTTCGCCATCGCTGCTCAGCAGGCGCAGGGAGCAGCCCTTGGCCTCCATGGCCTTGGCCGCGCCCTCCACGATCAGGTTAAGCACTTTAGCCAGGTCCAGGCTAGAGTTGATCACCCTGGCCACCCCATACAAGGCGGCATAGAAATTGCGCTGTCGTTGAGCCATTTTGACACCTCCTTCAACCGAGGGTCTCCCAAGACGGCCTTCTACTCATCAAGTATACCACTCGATTTTTGTAAAAAGCAAGGTCTGGGACACGATTAATAGGTAGCAAGTAACAAGTAGCAGGTAGCAGTCCGCACGCTTCTGTGTCAATTGAGAAATCTGTGGTTTAGCCATTCGGGAATTTCGCCGCGCACCAGCCGAGCCGGCGCCTTCGCCTGCTATCCGGCGAAGGCCAAGCTCATCACCACCGCGGCCCATTCGGCGTACGAGTACCTGCGCTCCAAGACCCTTTTACTGTTACAAACGAATTTGATCTTACATTACTGCCCCCTCACCCTTCCCCTCTCCCCTGTGGGGAGAGGGATGGAGTGAGGGGAAATCAAGTGAAGATGTAACGACATTTGATTCGTTTGTATTAGTGAACACAAGCGACGAGCGGCCGGGCAGCCCCGCGTCGGCTTCTTTATTCTAGTACTATCCAGAGCTATCCAGCTACCGGCTGGGATGGAGGCTTTTTTTCTCTCCCGGGCCCCAGCCGTTCTCGTTTGGCCTTCAATTCCTCGCGGGCGATCACCCGGCGGTCGATGAGCACCTCCGTCAGCGCTGCCACGGCGGCAGCCAGGTCGTATACCGCCTCGGTAAGCTCGTCAATGGTCATGGGTTTGGTGGGCATTAGCACATCTCCCTATTGCTCTTGGAGTATTGAATCGGTCGTCCAGCACGCTGGTGTCTGAGGATAGCTCTGCCTGAGAGTTAGAGGCATTATAGGGCCGCTTTGCTGCGGCGTCAATACAGTTTCTGACCTCCATCCCACGGCATCGGCGGCAAAGGCAGTGATGGACGCGAGAACCTGTTCTCGCCTCCCCCAGAACAGGTTCCGGCGTCCATCCCATGGCATTCTGTATCCGTCGTTTGCGAGCTGTGGTATAATATGGCTAATGCCAGATGATAGATGGCGGAGAGTAGAAGGCTGCTGTTAGCCACCTGCCGTCTGATCTTGGCATTTCGAAGATGTTGCCTCGGCCAGTAATGTGGAGGTGCGAGATACATGTTACCTGACACAGAAAAAGAGAAACAGAGCGTTGCCACCTCGGCTCCCACCAGGGACCGGCCCAACCGCTTGCCCCTGATCGTGGGTGGCGTTTGCTTCGGCGTAGCCGCCATCCTTTCCATCGTCGGTCTGGTCTTTAACCCCACCGGCACCACCCCTTTCAGTTGGCGGTCCTTGTTCCTGGCCGTGATGATCGGCGGAGGGTCCTGGGGACTCATTGGCTGGGCCATCACCAGTGCCGTGGTGGAGGTGGAAAAGGACGTGAGTGAGAGTGAAAAAGAGGCCGATTAGCGCTTAGCCCTGATATCAAGTAAAAGGCCCTTGCCGGTTTGCCCGGCAAGGGCCTTTCTCACTCATGTCGCGGACCGGGAGCGGCAGACACGATACCCCTCTACTAGGCACCTTGGTGGGGTAAATCTTTAACAAATGAGACAAGATCTTTTCACCGCCGAGCACGCAGAGGATAAATGAAAATCTCTGCGCTCTCAGCGTTCTCTGCGGTGAGTTCGTCTCGTCGGTTTGAGGCGGAGCTTCGCTAGTAGAGAGCCTTCGAGATCGGGCACGGTGACGGCTACAAGGGCCCAGACTACACGTTCCGCAGCTTTCTTCTGTGGCAAAGGAGTCGCCCCGAGCCACGGGCTAGACCGACAGCACCACCAACTTCTTGGCCAACACGAGGGCCAGGCCTCCCGCGCCGCCCAGGATGCCCAGGGGCAGTGGGATGGGACAACAGGGCAAGGCCGGCTTGCCGCCAGGAATGGGCAGCACCCCTTTGGTGGGGGTGGCCTTTCCCGGTGGGGTCGGAGTGACCCTAGTAACAACGGCCGGCGTGGCGGTAGGCGCAGCAGGAGGGAGGATGCCCCCCGCCTGCCATTGGAAGGTTATTTCTTGGCTGGCCGCCGCCATGTCCAAGGGCCAGGTCACGCGGTTTTCCTTCTCGTTAAGCTCCCCGGGGGGATCGTACTTCAGGATCTTGCCCGCCACGGCAATAGAATAGGTGAACTCGATGTTCATGGCCTTGAGCATCGCCGCCGCCTGGGGGTCCAGGGTGGGCGCCGGACCGGTGGCCTTGGGTTTTGGCGTGCCGGAAAGCTCCTGGCCGACGCTCTGGGTGAAGACCTTGATCCTCAAGGTATAGATGTTGCCGCTCTTCTCCATCTTAATCTCATCCATGCCCTGGAAGGGTTCCTTTTTACTCAAGGCCACGAGCTCGTCCAGGTTTTTGAACTGGACAGTCATCTTGACGCCGGTGCGCTTCCGCACCGGGTCTGTGTACGGCTCCACCGTAGCGCCAGGAATGCCCTTGGCCTGGTCGCGAAGCTCTTTGAAGGGATCCTCTGCCGGCGGTGGCTTCACGCCCGGCTGTGGCGTCCCAGGGGTCAGCGTCTGAGTCATCTGCAGCACACTATCGTCAATGGCGACGATGATGGACTTGGTCCCACTGCCATCGGCCTTGATGCTGGTGTCTACCTTCAAGGTGATGCACCCGGCCAGGGCCAGGGACATGATGAGGAGAGTTGCCAGGAGTAGTTTCCTTGCCATTTGATTTGCTCTCCTTTCGCGCCGTCCGGGCTATTTCTTTACTAGAAATGCGGCCGAGAACCCCACGTGATGTCCCGGAGTTGAACTCCGGGACATCAGAGCTCGCAGAGATCTCAATAATTCCTCAGCGGTCTCAGCGGGCTCTGCGGTAAAAAGAGCTTTTCGGCTGCGCTTCTTGGAAAGAGGCCCCCGCGGCTTATG
>JBFMCB010000207.1:0-4854 GCA_040754915.1 Chloroflexota bacterium
CGAGCTGGCTGATGGTGGAGTAGGCCAGCATGCGCTTGATGTCGGTCTGCACCAGGGCGATGGTGGCGGCGTAGAAGGCAGTGGCCGCACCGATGGTGGCCACCACGGACAGCGAGAAGGGAGCCAGCTCGAACAGGGCGTGGGTCCTGGCCACCATGTACACGCCGGCGGTGACCATGGTGGCGGCGTGGATCAGGGCGCTCACCGGCGTAGGCCCCTCCATGGCATCCGGCAACCAGACGTAGAGCGGGATCTGCGCCGACTTGCCGGTGGCGCCCAGGAACAGCAGGAGGGTGATGGCGGTGGCGGTAACGCTCCCCACCGCCAGCATCTGGGGGGCCCCGGCGAAGACGTCCTGGTAGTCCAGGCTTCCAAAGGTAACGAAGATGAGCATTACCCCCAGGGCAAAGCCAAAGTCCCCAATCCGGTTGACGATGAAGGCCTTCTTCCCGGCATCGGCCGCCGCCTTGCGCTCATACCAAAAGCCGATGAGCAAATAGGAGCACAAACCCATCAGTTCCCACCCCACGTACAGCACCAGGAAGTTATTCGCGGTGACCAGGAGGAGCATGGAGAAGACGAACAGGTTCAGATAGGTGAAGTACCGGGCGTAGCCCCGGTCCTCGGCCATGTACCCCGTGGAATAGACGTGGATCAGGAAGCTCACGCCGCTGACCACCAGGAGCATCACCGCCGAGAGCGGATCGATCTGCAGGGCGAAATTCGCCTGGAAATCCCCGGCGCCGATCCACCGGTACACCGGCAGCATAGCCAGCCGTTCTCCGGCCGGGAGCCGGGCCAGATCCACGAAAACCCAGGCCGAGCCCAGAAACGCCAGCCCCACCGTGCCGCAAGCCACCAGGCCCACGAAGCGTTTGCCCAGCCTGGCGCCCAGGAAGGCGTTGGCCGCTGCGCCCATGAGAGGGAGTATTGGAATGATCCATGCCTGGTATAACATCTACCGGATCACCATTTCAAAAGGTTCACCTCATCTACGTCCGTCGTTCCCCGGCCCCGGAAGATCGCCACGATCAGGGCCAGCCCCACCGCCACCTCCGCCGCCGCCACCGTGAGCACCAACAGCACGATCGCCTGGCCGTCCAGGGAATTCAAATAGCGGCCGGCAGCCACGAAGGTCAGGTTCACCGCGTTCAACATCACCTCGATGGACATGAAGATGATCAGGGCATTACGCCTGACCAGGATCCCCACCGTGCCGATGGTGAACAGGATGCCACCCAAGATCAAATAGTAGGAGACTGGGATCATGCTACAACTTCCTTTTGGCCAGCACCACCGCCCCAACGATGGCCACCAGGAGCAGCACCGACGTCACCTCAAAGGGAAAGACGTACTCGCTGAAGAGGAACCTGCCCACCAACTGGACGTTGCCGCTCCGGGCCACCACCTCAGGGGTGGCCTTTCCCGGCAGGCCGGGCAGCAGGTTGAACTGAGCCACGTAGATTATCTCCGCCAGCAGCAACGCGCCCAAGGCCACGGCAAAGACCCGTTGCCCGGGCCGCCGCTCCTGGCCTTCTTGCGCCTTTTCTCCGAGGAGCATGATCACGAAAAGGAACAACACCATCACTGCCCCGGCATAGACGATGATCTGGACGATAGCCACGAACTGGGCGTTCAGCATCAAGAAGAGCACCGCCAGGGCCACCATGTTCGTGATCAGGCTTAGGGCGCTATGCACGGCGTTACGTAGGGTCACCACCCCCACCGCCCCTAATATGGCTATAGCGCCCACCGAGAGAAACAATGCTAGTTCCACCGGCTAGTCCTGCCCTCGCTTGGAGTTATCCGCAGGTGGCTCCAGCAGCATGTCCTTGGTGTAGATGAAGCCGTCCCGACCGTAGCTGACGAATTCATAGACCTTGCCCAAAACGATGGCCTCGGTAGGGCAGGCCTCCTGGCAAAACCCACAGAAGATACAGCGGATCATGTTGATCTCGTAGACCTTGCCATAGCGCTCCCCGGGGGAGAAGCGCGCCGCCTCCGTGTTCTCCCCCGCCTCCACGTAGATGGCATCGGCGGGGCAGGCGGCAGCACAAAGCGCGCAGCCAATGCACCGTTCCAGGCCGTTGTCCCAGCGGCGCAGGTAGTGGCGCCAGCGGGCCCGGGCCGGCAAGGTCAGCTTCTCCTCCGGATATTGCACGGTGACTGGCTTGCGCCAGGAATGCTTCAGGGTCGTGTACAACCCTTTGGGCAGGGCGACCAGGACGTTCTGGAAAAACCGTTCCAGCATCAGAAGTACATCTCTTTCAATGCCATGGCCAAGGCGGTGGCGAAGACGTTGGCCAGCGCCAGCGGCAGAAGCACCTTCCAGCCCAGGCCCATGAGCCGGTCGTATCGGAGGCGCGGCAGGGTCGCCCGCAGCCAGACGAAACAAAAAAGAAAGACGAGCACCTTGAGGGAAAACCAGAGGGCCGGCGGCAATATGGGTCCTTGCCACCCGCCGAAGAACAGGGTCACCGTCAGGGCGCTCATGGTGATCATGTTAACGTACTCAGCCATGAAGAACAGGGCGAATTTGATGCTGGAGTAGTCGGTGTGATAGCCGGCTACCAGCTCGGTATCGGCTTCGGGCAGGTCAAAGGGCGCCCGGTTCACGTCGGCGATGGCGCAGATCATGAACAGCGCTGCCCCCACTGGCTGCAAGAAGACGAACCAGCGGGGAACGAAGCCCAGCCAATAACCCCCCTGGGCCTGGACGATGTCCAGGGGCCGGAGCGAACCGGTTATCAAAAGCACCCCCACCAGCGACAGCCCCAGTGACAGCTCGTAGCTGATCACCTGGGCCGCCGAGCGCAGGCCACCCAGGAAGGAGTACTTGTTGTTGGTGGACCAACCGCCCAGGATGATGCCGTATACCCCCATGGAGGCCATGGCCAGGACGTAGAGCACCCCCACGTTCACGTCGGCCAGGTTCAAGGTGACCTCCCGGCCGAAGAGGTTCACCGCCGGACCGATGGTGATGACGGCAAAGGCCATCAGGGCAGCGATCAGGGAGATCGCCGGGGCCAGGATGTAGGTGAGCCGATCGGCCTGGGCCGGCATGATGTCCTCCTTGAAAAGAAGCTTCAGGCCATCGGCCACCGGCTGCATCAGCCCGAAAGGGCCCACCCGGTTGGGGCCATAGCGCACCTGGATGCGGGCCACCACCTTTCGCTCCACCCAAGTCATGTAGGCGAAGCCGGTCAGAAGCAACACCAGGAGGGCCACGCATTTGACGAGGACGATCACCAGGGTCTCGGCCATGGACATCTACCTATGGTATCCTACTTATCTTGACGCGAGGCGCTTCCATCCCATCGCAGAAGAGCCGATTGGCGTTGGCGTCGCTCCCGCGCCAGGGGATGTAGACCGTGCCGGGCGGGCAATCCGGGTTATGCCACACCGGCAAGCTCAGCTCTCCGGCCGACGAGGAGACCCGAACGTCCTCCCCCTCCATTAGGCCCAGCGCCGAGGCCTCCCGTGGATTCATCTCTATCCGGGACCTGGCCAGGACCGGGCCCAAGGCCGGGCAACGGCTGGAGAAGGTGTCGGTGGAATAGAACGGTTCCCCCAGCAGCAGGATAAAAGGAAATTTCTCGTCCTCCACCGGCGCCCCGAGGCGCTCGCCGGGGAAGAAGCGCCGCTGGCTCTCCCCAGGCCCGGATGATAGCGCACTGGCATGGCCCATGGCCTCCCGGTCCCGGTACCAAGGCAAGGCCCGGGCCATCTCCTCCCGGATCTCCCCAGGTGAAGCATAACCGAAATCGCCGCCCAGCTCGCGGCCCAGGGCCGCGAGGGCCTGCCACTCGGCCATTATGCCCTCGCGAGGGCGAAGCCCCTGAGCATTCCGCTGCACCCGGCCCTCCAGGTTAGTATAGGTGCCTTCCTTCTCCACGAAGCTGGTTCCAGGCAGCACCACCTGGGCCCGGACAGCGGTGGGGGTCAGGAACAGGTCTTGCACCACCAGGAAATCCAGGGCTTCCAGCGCTCGCTCGGCCTTGGCGCCGTCCGGATAGTCGGACAAAAGATCCACACCCAAAAGATATAGGCCCTTAACCTTCGACCCCGCCCGAGACAGCATCTCTCCGGTGCTGAGCCCCGGTCGATCCGGCAAGCTCACGCCCCAGTGGGCCGCCAGGCGGGCGCGATATTCGCCGTCGCCAAGGGAGCGACGCCCCGGCAGGGCCGTCGGCAGGACCCCCAGGTCCACCGCTCCTTGGGAATTCCCGTTGGTGCCCAGGGCCATCAGGCTCGCCGGGCCTCGCTCCGGCCGGGCCAGGGCCAGGGCCAGGTTGGCTAAGGCCCTGATTACGGCGTCGGCGTTTGCCTGCTGGATGATCTGGTTCCCGAACAGGATAAACGGGTTTGCCGCCCCGGCCAGAGCCCGGGCCGCCGCGCCCAAAGCCTCGGGCTTCAGGCCCGTGGCCCGGGAAACCCGTTCCGGTGTGTGCTCCCCAATCTTTTTCAGTAAAGAGTCCCAGCCCGGGAACCTTTCTCGCAAGTGTTCTTCCGCACACAGGCCCTCGGCGACGAGGGCGTTGATCAGGCCGTAGATCAACGCCGTCTCGCTGCCATACCGATAGCCCAACCACAGGTGGTCCAGGCGGTTCAGTTCGGTTGCCTTTGGGTTGGCCGAGACGAGCCTGGCGCCGCCCCGCACCACCGCCTTGCGCAGCCACAAGAAGACGATGGGCTGCTCTTGGACCACGTCCCCGCCCAGGACCAGGATGGCGTCGGCCTTCTCCAATCCCTGAATCGGGCCCGAGAGAGGCAGGCCTAAGAGCCCCTGGTCTTCGTACCAGCGTTCTTTCAGCCGATGGTCCACATTATTGGTGCCGAGTCCAGCGCGGAAGA
>JBFMCB010000208.1:0-4826 GCA_040754915.1 Chloroflexota bacterium
CGGCGGGACGATGCGTCCCATTAGAATGCTTAGGGAGTCGAACGATGGAACACTTCACGGCACATCGCTTGCGATTCGAATGCGAGGTAGTCGAGATCATTCAGTTGAACCCCCATCAAGGCTCGGCCATTCGGGGCGCCTTCTATCACGCGCTACTCAATGCCTTCTGCATGAACCACCAGGCCTCCTCCTGCACGGCGTGTCCGCTCGTCGCCACCTGTCCGGTTGCCTTCCTGGTCGCTACCCTCGACCCGCAGTCGGACCGTGGGGCCACCGTGCCGCGACCCTACACTATCGAACCGCCTCTCGACGGCAAGACCCGCTATGAGCCGGGGGAGAAGCTGGAGTTCGGCCTGACCATGTTCGCGCGGGCGCTCAACCTCTTCCCGTACGTTGTTCTGGGGATGCAGCGGCTCGAACAGGGCGGGCTCGGCAAGCGCGTGCCGGAGAATGGCTATCGCCGTGGCCGATTCCGCGTGCGTGCCGTCTGGGCCGAGAACCCCCTCACGGGCGAGCATCAGCCGGTGCTCCGTCAGGGCGAGACGATGGTCCAGGTGCCCGATGTGCCGGTGACGCAGGAACACGTTGTGCGTTGCGCATCGCAAGAGGTTTGCACTGAGATTACCCTGGAGTTCTTGACGCCGACGCGGCTGACGGATCAGAAACGGCTTGTCAAACAGCCGGCCTTTCGTGTCCTCTTTCAGCGATTGATGGAGCGGCTGGAGGCACTGGCGAAAGAGTTCTCTGATACGCCGCTGGACCGACGGCTGAAGTACGACCTGGTTGGACAGGCGGCGGCGGTGGAGTTGGTGAATGACCAGACCCACTGGGTGGAACTGGAAAGCTATTCGACCCGGCTGCGTCGGACGACGCCCATCAGCGGGTTCGTCGGCCGGGCGACGTATCGGGCGGTGGATTGGCGGCCGTTCCTGCCGTGGCTGGTCTGGGGTCAGTTTACCCACGTGGGGAAGGATGCGGTGAAGGGAAATGGATGGTTAGTCTTTGGTCCGTAGTCCTTAGTCCGTAGTCTTTAGTCCGTAGTCCTTAGTCTGTAGTCCGTGGTCCTTGGTTTGCAGCCTGTGACCGACGGAGAGGAGGAGGTGCCGGTGGCTATCGAGCGTTTTGAAGACGTTAAGATCAAGAAGCTCATCAACGGCTTCATCCGCTATCTGAAACAAAGCCCCAAAACTGACCAAAGACCACGGACTAACGACTAAGGACCAATGACCAATGCCTACTCTCATCGTTGATCAGTTCGGTTCCTTCATCGGCAAGCACAGCGAGAGGATCAAGGTCAGTCAAAAGGGCCAAACGGTGAGCGAGATGCCCTTGATGGATGTGGAGCATCTCCTGGTCATCGCTGCCGGGGTGAGCCTTTCCAGCGACGTGATCCGGGAGTGCGCGGAGCGCGGGATACCGGTTAGCTTCCTCTCCCGCTCGGGGAAGCCCTACGCCAAGCTCCTCTCGCCGGACCTCACTGGCACAGTAAAGACCCGCCGAGAACAGCTCCTGGCCTACAACGACCAGCGAGGGCTCCACCTGGGCAAGTGTTTCGCCTGGGGCAAGGTGGCCAACCAGGCCGTGCTCCTGAAGTACATGGCCAAGTATCGAAAAGGCACCGATGCCGAACTCTACCGCACCATGCGCGATGCCACCATCGAGATCGACGCACTGAAGGTGCAGATCCAGAGGCTGTCAGGCGTGGACATCGACTTCCTGCGGCCCCAGCTCTTGAACCTGGAGGGCCGGGCGGCCAGGATCTACTGGGATACGGCGAAGGCGCTGTTGGGCTCGGACCTGGCCTGGGAGGGGCGCGAGCACCGGGGCGCTGAGGACCCGGTGAACATGGCCCTGAACTACGGCTACGGCGTGCTTTACACCCAGGCCGAGACGGCCATTGTGCTGGCCGGCCTGGACCCCTACGCCGGCTTCGTACACGTGGATCGAGCCGGCAAGCCCAGCCTGGTTTTAGACCTGGTGGAGGAGTTTCGGCCGTCAGTGGTGGACCGCTCGGTCTTCGCCCTTTTTAACAAGGGCGTGGAGCTCAAGGTTGAAGATGGGCGGTTTGTGGAGGCTTCCCGGCGCCTCTTGGCGGATCGGGTGCTGGAGCGCCTGGAGGGGGAGGAGTTCTACGAGGGCAAGAAGCACAAGCTGCGCACGATCATCCAGTCTCAGGCCCGCCACGTGGCCACCTTCGTGCGGGGTGATGGGAAGTACCAGCCGTTTGTGGGGAGATGGTAGGATAGTCCGCAGTCAGTGGTCCGTGGTCTGCAACCGGCAACCTGTAAACACTCGTGGAACGATGAGATGCGGTGCCTTTTGGTGTATGACATCCCGGAGGACAGGGTTCGCAAGAAGGTCGGGGACATCTGCCTGGATTACGGGATGGAGCGCATCCAGTATAGCTCCTTTCTGGGGGAGCTTAGCCACAACCGCCAGGAGGAGATCATGCAGAAGATCAAGCGCAAGGTGGGCAAGAACGCCGTTAACGTTCAGCTCTTCCCCATCTGCGACAAGGACCTGAAGCTGAGGAAGGAGTTGGTGAAATCACCTGCCCCCTGACCCTGACCGTAAGCGACGTGAAGCAATTCGTCTATTGCCCACGGGTGGTGTATTTCTCGTATTGTGTGCCTTTGAAGCGGCCCACCACCTACAAGATGGAGGAGGGCAGACTGGAACACGGGCGCACCGAGGAGCTGGAGCATCGCCGCACGCTCAGCAGCTATGGCCTCCGGCAGGGCGTGAGGCACTTTGGGGTGTATCTTGTGAGCCAGCGCTGGGGGCTCTCGGGCCTGCTGGACATGGTGGTGGAGACCGAGCATGAGGTCATCCCGGTGGAGTATAAGAACTCCACCGGCAAGATTGGCCTGAACCACAAGTACCAGCTCGCCGCGTATGCGCTCCTGACAGAGGAACGGTGGGGCAAGCCGGTACGTCGCGGGTTCGTCTATTTCATCCCAGCGAAGAAGAGCCAGGAGGTGCCCATAACGCCGAACATGCGCCGCTTTGTGCGCAACACCCTGGTGGAGATACGCAGCATGGTCGAACGGGAGCTGATGCCCATGCCGACCCGCCACAAAGAGAGGTGCCGGGACTGCGAGTTCGGGAACTTTTGCCGCGATCGGGATTGAGAAGGGAAGATGTATTTTCTAAGCGAGGAAGAAAAACGCCTGGTCCTGCGGAGGCTTTTGCCCCAGGCCAGGGAGACCAACGTCGCCCCGGAATTGCGGGGGTGGAATTGGCATCAGCCGCCACTCTCGCCGGTTTACGAGACGAAACTCGGCATCTTTGAGATCGCCGGAAAGTATTGCCCGTCGGCTCGCGACGTGTACTTGCGCCGCGTTCAGGGCTTGAAGGCCCGGCCCAACCGGCTGATGGTGGAGGGCGGCCTGCTGCATCGGGTGGTGGCGGACATGGTGATCGCCGTCAAACGGGCCATCTACCTGGAGGGCGTGGATTGTCTGGGCACCTTGGAAGGGCTTGGGCCACCTGATGTGGACGAATCCGAGCTTGGAGGTCTTTCCGGCGAGCAAACGGCCGACCTGATGGCAAAGGTGAAGATCATCTGGCAGTTCGAGCGCCATCGCATCATCGCCAGGGTCCAGGAGGCGTTGGCCAGGCAGCCGGCGATCGGACCAGATGCCCTGGTGGCCTTGGCTTTGCCGGTGACGGTGGAGCAGAAGCTGGATGGGTCTTTCCTGGGCTTGTCCTCGCACCTGTCGGCCGACGCCTTTGCCTTTGCTGAGCCGATGATCGTGGACATTAAATTCGGGCCTCGGCAACCGTTCCATCGGCTCTCCACCACCGGGTATGCCCTGGTGATGGAGAGCATCTACGAGTATCCGATCTCTCTAGGCTGCGTGGTCTATCCGCAGTTCAAAGACGGCCACCTGGTGATGGACCGGGACTTTCACAACATTGACGATGAGCTGAGGCAGTGGTTCATAGATGAGCGCGACGACCGCATGCGGATGGTGGAAGAGGAACTAGACCCGGGTTTGGCCCAGGAATGTTATGAAGAGTGCCCATATTGGCAAGCCTGTCACCCTGAATAGCGCCTTCGCAAATCGCGGACAAAACTGGCGAAGAAGCGACGTAATATAGGCACCCTTGGCGATTTAGGGGGGAACCTGATTCAGGCTCCCCGCTTTTTTGGGCCATTTGACGTTCGCAAATCCCGGGCAGTTTCTGGCAAGCGGCAGCTTTTCGAAATTCTGGGTGGAGGTGGAAACCTCGATGGCAAAAACACTGCGCTACAAGGCTCAAAAAGGCCGGTTTGGTGGTCCTGCCTGCCTATTTTACCCCGTTTGGTGTGCACAGCAGGTCGGGTTTCAATCAACGATCCGTAGGTTAGGATACTGAAAGCTCGCTTTTGCGCAGCAGCCGGTCGCTGCCGACGAGGGTTTCAATCAACGATCCGTAGGTTAGGATACTGAAAGGCTTGCTGGATGAAAAGCTCGGCCAGAGGGGGAAGGGGTTTCAATCAACGATCCGTAGGTTAGGATACTGAAAGCCCACGAAGACGAGCCGAGCGGCGACCAGATTATCCCCAGTTTCAATCAACGATCCGTAGGTTAGGATACTGAAAGTCCGTCGCGTGCTATCCCTAAACCCCCGAATCGGAGTTTCAATCAACGATCCGTAGGTTAGGATACTGAAAGAGACGCGCAAGCTGGAGCGCTGGCGGATCGTGAACGGGTTTCAATCAACGATCCGTAGGTTAGGATACTGAAAGCCGAAATAGCTTTGACGTTCTAGCCTCAACGCAGTCGTTTCAATCAACGATCCGTAGGTTAGGATACTGAAAGCGCGGACGTGGAGCTGCA